>NZ_CP017477.1:2160000-2489862 GCF_001761365.1 Polaribacter vadi
GTCCCGCACTACTCAGGATACCACTATCAATAACTTTGCTTACTTTTACGGGACTATCACCCTCTTTGGTCTGTCTTTCCAAACAGTTCTAATTCACGTAGCATCAAATATTGTGGTCCTACAACCCCAATATTGCCGTAACAATATTGGTTTGGGCTAATCCGCGTTCGCTCGCCACTACTAACGGAATCACTATTGTTTTCTCTTCCTCCGGTTACTTAGATGTTTCAGTTCACCGGGTTTACCCCTATTGCTAGGTAACATGTCTTCAACATGCTGGGTTGCCCCATTCGGATATCTACGGATTATAAGGTATGTGCCCCTCCCCGTAGCTTTTCGCAGCTTATCACGTCCTTCATCGCCTCTGAGAGCCTAGGCATCCGCCATACGCCCTTACTTAACTTATTGTACTTTTTGCTATAGTATTTCTACTACAACGAGCTCTTTTATATTTTTATAAAATATGTTTAAAATATCTCTATTTTAAACTCTCTATCTTTTTGATTCTTACGATATCATTTTACCAATATGTCAATGAACTTGTGGTCTTTTAATTAAAATTGACCGTTGTGGAGAATATCGGAGTCGAACCGATGACCTCTTGCGTGCAAGGCAAGCGCTCTAGCCAGCTGAGCTAATCCCCCTTTTTCCTAGTTGGCAGTCCACAGTTCTCAGTCTGCAGTCGTTAGCCGACTAATTGGGTGAATAACCACTTCTAGAATTTCCTTATATATTTAGCATAATTGTAGTCCCGGGCAGACTCGAACTGCCGACCTCTACATTATCAGTGTAGCGCTCTAACCAGCTGAGCTACGAGACTATAATAGCTTAAATATATTGTTTTTTAAAATTAACAGCAAAGAGTAAAATTTCCTTTTGTAACTCACCATCTTTCTCTAGAAAGGAGGTGTTCCAGCCGCACCTTCCGGTACGGCTACCTTGTTACGACTTAGCCCTAGTTACCAGTTTTACCCTAGGCGGCTCCTTGCGGTAACCGACTTCAGGCACTCCCAGCTTCCATGGCTTGACGGGCGGTGTGTACAAGGCCCGGGAACGTATTCACCGGATCATGGCTGATATCCGATTACTAGCGATTCCAGCTTCACGGAGTCGAGTTGCAGACTCCGATCCGAACTGTGATATGGTTTATAGATTCGCTCTCTGTTGCCAGATGGCTGCTCATTGTCCATACCATTGTAGCACGTGTGTGGCCCAGGACGTAAGGGCCGTGATGATTTGACGTCATCCCCACCTTCCTCGCGGTTTGCACCGGCAGTCTCATTAGAGTCCCCATCTTTACATGCTGGCAACTAATGACAAGGGTTGCGCTCGTTATAGGACTTAACCTGACACCTCACGGCACGAGCTGACGACAACCATGCAGCACCTTGTAATATGTCCGAAGAAAAGTCTATCTCTAAACCTGTCATACTACATTTAAGCCCTGGTAAGGTTCCTCGCGTATCATCGAATTAAACCACATGCTCCACCGCTTGTGCGGGCCCCCGTCAATTCCTTTGAGTTTCAGTCTTGCGACCGTACTCCCCAGGTGGGATACTTATCACTTTCGCTTAGTCACTGAGCTTATGCCCAACAACTAGTATCCATCGTTTACGGCGTGGACTACCAGGGTATCTAATCCTGTTCGCTCCCCACGCTTTCGTCCATGAGCGTCAGTACATACGTAGTAGACTGCCTTCGCAATCGGTATTCTGTGTAATATCTATGCATTTCACCGCTACACTACACATTCTATCTACTTCCATATGACTCAAGTCAACCAGTATCAAAGGCAGTTCCATAGTTAAGCTATGGGATTTCACCTCTGACTTAATTGACCGCCTGCGGACCCTTTAAACCCAATGATTCCGGATAACGCTCGGACCCTCCGTATTACCGCGGCTGCTGGCACGGAGTTAGCCGGTCCTTATTCTTACAGTACCGTCAAGCTGGTATACATACCAGTGTTTCTTCCTGTATAAAAGCAGTTTACAACCCATAGGGCAGTCTTCCTGCACGCGGCATGGCTGGGTCAGAGTTACCTCCATTGCCCAATATTCCTCACTGCTGCCTCCCGTAGGAGTCTGGTCCGTGTCTCAGTACCAGTGTGGGGGATCTCCCTCTCAGGACCCCTACCTATCGTAGCCATGGTAAGCCATTACCTTACCATCTAGCTAATAGGACGCATAGTCATCTTTTACCGATAAATCTTTAATTAAGTCTTGATGCCAAGTCTCAATACTATGGGATATTAATCTTCATTTCTAAAGGCTATCCCCCTGTAAAAGGTAGATTCTATACGCGTTACGCACCCGTGCGCCGGTCGTCATCTGTGCAAGCACAATGTTACCCCTCGACTTGCATGTGTTAAGCCTGCCGCTAGCGTTCATCCTGAGCCAGGATCAAACTCTTCATTGTATATTTTAAATAATATGAATGAATAAGTTTCAAAAGAATTTGTCTAATTAATTAAACATGGTTATTCTACTCTTTATTTACGCTGTCAATTTCAATATTTTCAATGAACTTCTTAAGCCTCGCAATCTTGTCGTTAAACAATCTTTATAAAACCTAAATCTGTAGAAACAATAGAATCGAACTATCTGATATTTTAAAAAAACCTTAAGTTTTTCTTATCATCATTCCAAAATCTCCCTGAACTTTTTTTTACTATTTCTGTTAGCGGGTGCAAATATAAAACTTATTTTTAAACTGACAAATAAAAAAAATATATTTTTAAACCCTAAAAACAACTGAACTTCTTTACCGAAAATTTCGGACTGCAAAGATACAACCATTAATTCTTATCAACCTAATGAAATTAATTATTTTTTACGCGATTAATTATACCTGTCTTCAAATCTTAAATCAACCAAAATTATTATTTATTATTTTTATTGACCTTATATAGCTGGATTTTTTAATAGCGCTATTATTGATTCATAAATCCATTTCTTTAATTATTTGTTTTGAGACATTTATTAAACTAGTTTTCCTTCGAAAAAAAATCATCTTATAATTCTATTCTCTACAGTTCTCTTTTCTTAAGATGTATAAGGTGTGGAAAATATGTTTTTTTGTTAAATTCTTCTACTATTTCCTGATATCAAAAAAATTCTTTTTTATTATCAAACATTAAAATTTTTAAATAAAATAGCATTAAAGAAACTTTACCTTTCTTTGTTTATAAAGCCATCCACTTTAATAATCCTCTAATTTAGTTTTTCAATCATAGTAATTAATCTATTTTGAATGAT
Source organism: Polaribacter vadi (assembly GCF_001761365.1). Lineage (NCBI taxonomy): Bacteria > Pseudomonadati > Bacteroidota > Flavobacteriia > Flavobacteriales > Flavobacteriaceae > Polaribacter > Polaribacter vadi. The sequence goes on from NZ_CP017477.1 coordinate 2,163,258, forward strand.
CTGATTCAAATTTATTTTTGCACTTATCAATTAAACTTACATTGTTTTATAATTATCTAAAACTTTATTTCTTTTGCTTTTTTAAATAGATGTTATAGATTAAACCTAACAGAATTAAGAAAATTCCTAATAATGTCCAAAGATTATAGATTTCATCAAACCAAAAAGCACCGATTATAATCATAAAAACGACTTCTAAATATTTTAATGGGGCAACCATACTAGTTTCATCAGATTGAAATGCTTTAGTCATATATAACTGGCCTATATAACCAAAAAAGCCTAAACTTAATAATAACAACCATTCTGTTGATGTTGGCTGTTTCCAATTATTTATTGATAGAATACCTCCAAAAATAAAAGCCATGATCATAAAATAATTTATAATTACCAAAGGGCTTTCTTTATCCCCGATTTTACGAATTACAACAAAAATTATCCCAAGAAAAATTGCGGAAATCATTACGAATATCAATCCTATAGAATCCATATTTGCACCAAAACCTTTTATAATTAAAACCCCAATAAAGGCGATGAAAAATAATAACCATTGAATAGGTTTTATTTTTTCTTTTAAAAAAAGAAAGGCAAAAATAGCTGCAAAAATAGGTGATGTATAGCGTAATGAAACAGCTGTACCAACAGCCAAATAGTTTAAAGATTGAAAAAAGCAGGTTAGTGAAATTACACCTGCAATTCCCCTAATCAGCAGCCATTTTTTTTTTTCATTTCCAAAAAAAGAAATCTTTTGTTTTAAAACAATTGGTACTGTAATCACTAAAGTTCCTATCGACCTAAAAAAAACAATTTGATATACATTAAAAGAGGTTAAATATTTTACAACAGCATTCATCATTGCAAAAGCAATTACACTAAAAACCATATATAAAATTGCTTGATTCGTTTTCATAATTATTGATTATCAATTTTAAAATCCGATAAATGTAAACATTAAAAGCCGTTTTGTAAATATTACAAAACGGCTTTTATAGATTATATGTTTTTAATAGGAAACTTTAAATTCCTAAAGCTTGTCCACCACCAATTTGGATAGTTTCTGCAGTTATAAAAGCAGCATCTTTGCTAGCTAAAAAAGAAACAACTCCAGCAACATCTTCTGGTTTTCCTAATCTACCTAACATAATATTATTTGCCCAAGAAGCAAAAACTTCTGGTTTTGTCGCTTTAATTTGTGCATGAAAAGGAGTATCTATAGTTCCAGGAGAAACTGCATTTACTCTAATTCCATATTCTGCTAAATCTTTAGCTAGAGCTCTTGTAATTGCATGCACACCAGCTTTTGAAGTTCCATAAATACCTGCACCTGGTCCACCAGCATTCCAACCTGCGTTAGAAGTATAATTTATAATTGATGCATAATCACTTTTCTTCAAGAAAGGAATTGCTGCTCTTGAAGCAAAAAATGCTGAATCTAAATTTAAAGCCATTACAAATCTATAGAATTCAGTTGTCATTTCTTCAAAACGAGATCTACCACCTAAACCACCTGCATTGTTTACAAGTACATCAATTTTTCCGTATTTTTCTCCAATTGTATTGATGTTAGATGTAACTGCATGTTCATCTGTAACATCAAAACCAAAATATTCTGCTGTAATTCCACTTTCAGTAAGCTCTTTTAATCTATCAGCTCCAGCTGCATCATCAATACCATTTAATATTACTATGTAGCCATCTTTACCTAATCTTTTAGCTACTTCAAAACCAATTCCTCCAGTAGCTCCTGTTATTACAGCTACATTACCATTTGTATTACTCATATTATTTAATTTATTCTTTAATATTTGTTTTTTTTTATTTTACTCCTCTACTGGACCAATATTTTTAATGAAGAAAAATATTGATAAAACAGCCATTGGTGCTAAGACTGCAATTACTATAAAAGCTGGTGTATAAGATACAGCTGCTATTTTAGGAATTAAACTATTCATTATAATTACTGAAACTGCTGCCACTGTTCCTGCTAAACCTGCTAAAGTTCCTACAGATGGCCCTTTTAATAAATCACTTGAAATTGTTTGAATATTTCCAATTGCAAACTGAAAACCAAAAAGTACAACTGCAACAATGTAAATAAATGTCATTGGATTGTTTTCGTTTACTAAGAAGATAATTCCTAATAAACCTAAAAATATTAGTGATCCACCAATTGTTATGGTAATTTTTCGGGCTGCATCTACAGTTTTTGTTTCCATCAATTTACCACTATACCAACCACCAATTATACTACCAGCCATTCCTCCTAAATAAGATATCCAAATTGTAGCTCCAATTTCTTCAATACTAAAACCAAATTCTGAATTTAAATATAAAGGCATCCAACCTACAAATAACCACCAAATTGGCTCAATAAAAAATCTAGATGCTAAAACTCCCCAAGATTCTTTATGCTTTAAAATTTGAACTACACTTAGTCCTTTTTCTTTTTTATTTTCAGTAGACTTTATAGCTTCAATTCTACTGTTCATTATAAGGTTTCTCTCCTCATCAGTTATCCAAGGATGAGATTCTGGTGTAGTTTTATTGATAAATAACCATGGAATAACCCACAACAAACCAACTGCTCCAATAATGATAAAGGTTGTTCTCCAACCAAAATGACCATATAAATACGCAATTAAAACTGGTGCAACAACACTACCTAATGAAGCTCCTGCATTAAAAATTCCTTGTGCAATAGCTCTTTGCTTTACAGGAAACCATTCTCCATTGCTTTTTACAGCACCTGGCCAATTTCCAGCTTCACCCAAACCTAATAGTGCTCTAAATAAGGTTAAGGAAAATAATCCTCTTGCGAATGCATGAAATATTGAAGCTACAGACCAAACTACAATAGAAACTGTAAACCCCATTCTTGTTCCTATAATATCATACAACTTACCAGATAAAAATTTACCTAAAGCATAAGTAATCATAAAAACATTTAGCATTACAGCATAGTCTGACTCATCCATGCCAAGATCTTTCCCCATTTCTGGCCACATAACACCAAAAGCGGTTCTATCAATATAATTAATTACTGTTGCAAGACAGATTAAAGCTATTATCCACCATCTTAAACCTTTTACTTTCATATGTATTATTTTAATTAACCTAAAATTGGTTCACCAGTTTGGTTTACCAAATCTAATGATTTTATATTAAAAAACATCTATTAAAAAAATAATTTTTAATAAATGTTAAAATAAGATGTAATTAAAATAGATTTTTAAGGAATTCTATGTCAAATTATAACAGTACACATACAATTCTTTAAAATGATCTTTCATTTTTTGTTTTGCTAACTGTGGATCTTGACTTTTAATTGCGTCGAAAATTGCTTGGTGGTCTGTAATACCTCTTTTAGATAATCCTGCATCACAAACATGATACTTTTGAAAATTTGTAATAATTTCTGGTATAATTATTAACATAAAATTATTCATAGTGCTATTACCACTTGCTTTTGCAATAGCTAAATGAAATAATAAATCTTCTTGCACAGCATCTTCTCCATTTAAAACTTTATCTCTATAAGCATGCAAAGCTTGCTCTAACATTTCTAGGTCTGCTTCCGTTCTTCTTGTAGATGCTAATCTTACCGTTTTTAGTTCTAATAAGATTCTTGTTTCAACTAAAGATTTAAATTCTGGCTCTTCTAATCTTAAAATGTCATCAATCATTCCGTTCATAGCAATCACACCAATATTTGCTACAAATGTGCCACTTTGTGGAATTGATTTTAAAAGACCGTAAAACTCTAGTTTTTGAATTGCTTCTCTTACATTACCTCTAGATACTTCAAATTTTTCCGACAACATTCTTTCAGAAGGCAATTTGTCTCCTGGCTCTAAATTCTTTAAATTTATTAAATCTCTAATTTTAGAGATTATATTTTTTTGAATAATCGAATTATCAGATTTTGCAAGCACATCTAGTTTCATAGTTCAGTTTGTTAAATTATTTGCAAAGATAAAATTTAATTAACAATTAGTTTTTAGTGATTTATAAAATATTATATCAAAAATATCTAAATTATGCTACTTCCTATTTATTTGTTAGGGAAGTAGCATAATTCTAATTTAATCCTAAAATTTATAGTTTAAAATCCTGGTGTTATAATATCAATATTATCATAAAACACCTCTCTAGTTCCATCAATAACATCTGGAGCAGTAAGATTTGGTGCTATTGATCTAATATATATAACTACTTTTGTTGTTGATGGTTTAAATGAAAATGTAGTGGTTGTAAAAGTATTGTCTGAACTTGATGCTTTAGTATCGTTAAAATCATTATCAATTAAATAATAAGCATCTGCGTTAGCATCTCTTTCAGCTACAGTATTAATAGCATCTTCACCAGTAATTTCGTTATTTAAAATAAATACTTCTGTTTGAGTATCTGCTGATTCTGAGCGAGATTGTATTGTAAAAGTATATTCTACACCTACTTCTACAGTAACAACTTGGTATAATCTTCTGCAAGCTTCATCAAGCTTTAAGCCTCTATCTCCTAAACCTGCAAATTTATTACCATCACTTGTAGAACCAGGTTGCTCACTATTATCTCCACAATTAGTATCTAACCAACTATCTAAATCTGAATTATACCAAAGTTCTCTAAAAGGACTATCGATTGTACCTTGAGCATCATCTTCTACTGTGCTATTTGGAGTCATATCCCAAGCATCAGCATTGTCTCCAGTATTTCCTTGAAATTCATCTCCTGTTCCATTTAAAACAATTACTTTAAAAGTAGGTTTTACACCACCAATTGGCACTGCTTTGGTTATTGTTCTCTCCACATTTGCAGAGTTTGTAATTGTTAAGGTTACATCATACGTTCCTGTTGCAGCATAAATATGTACTGGGTCTTTTTCTGTTGATGTTGTTCCATCTCCAAAATCCCAACTATAAGATTCTGCTAAAAGTGATTCGTCCGTAAATTCTGCTCTTAATCCATTTGAAGAGAATGAAAAATCTGGAATTGCCGCTAAAACTAACCCTTCTACTCTTTTTGTTAAAGTAATTTCTCTTCCTAAAAAGTTAGTTACTGTTAATGTTACATCAAAAACATCTGCTGTAGCATAGGTATGTATTGGACTAAAATCTGAATCTGTTTGAGTATCTGCAGCCTCCCAACTAACTGATTCTCCATCTCCAAAATCCCAAACTAAACTAGCTGCACCTTCTGTATTATTTGTAAAAGTTACTTGAGAATCTACAGTTGTAAAACTATAATCTACAAATATAGGAGCTACGTTTGTAGAATCTTTACCAACTAAACCTTCTGCACTTGTTGTTGTTAATTTTACTTGATATAAACCACCTGTGTTGTATACATAATCTGGGTTTGCTTCTGTAGAGGAGTTTCCATCTCCAAAATCCCATAAATAAGAAGCTGCATCTGTTGAATAACTTCTAAAAATTACTCCTAAATTATCTTCAGCATTTGTAGTTGCTGTAAAAAGGGTTGTAGGTTGTATATTATTTACGTTTCCTGTTGGTGGCACAAATTCTTCGTAACCAGAATCATAACAAGATGCAAAACTTATAAAAATGACAAGCAATGCAAAAAGACTTCTGTAGAATTTTTTTATTAATTTATAAATCATAATAGTAAATTTAAGACTCTATTTTATTGTTTAACGATTATTTCGAAAGCATCAATTCTACTTTCTACGCCTGTATTTGTTATAAGAATAATTGCAGATTCATTTGTACCAGCTTCAAAAGTAAGTGCATGCTTTTTAAAAACATTATCTACTCTACCTACATTATTGTCTGTTCTAGAAGCTATAGTATTTGCTGCTAACCTTGCTTCGTCAAGACTATTTGCATTTGTACTTACAATTGATACTGTTAAATCTCCAAACGTATTTAAACCATCAAAAGTTGTAAAGTATGTTAGTACATACGTTGCTCCAGGAGTTAATGCAATTTCTTGATAACCAGTTCTAGTACCATCTGCAGGAAATTTGGCTGCTTGCACACCATGTGGTAAGTCATTTCCTTCTCCTCTTCCATTAGAATCTGTATTTATTTGAAAAACAGAACCCCATCTAGAACTACTTGGAGATCTCCAAGAATCTCTTCCATCTCCTGAACCATCAAATAAGCTTCCATCTTCAAAACTTGCTTCTCCTATTTCTGGAACTGGAATTGTTGGTACTGCTTGATTTACGGTAATTAATTTTTCTGTAGTTTCTGATTTTCCTAAATCATCTGTAACTGTTAAACTTACTGTATACACATCTGGCTTTGGAAATGAAAATATTAATTCTCTGTTTTGTAAACTTGCAGCTGGTAAGGCAGCAATTTGCGCTTCTAAATTAGCAACATTTTGTAATGTTGTTTCTGAAAGATTGTCGTTGGCAGCTTGTAAATCAACTTTTAAACCTGCTATTTGAGCCTCTAAAACATCAACTTTTGCAGGGTTTGGTTCACAAGGTAATTTAAACTCTAATTTAGCGATTGCATCTTCTAAAGCTACAACTGTTGCTAATTCTCCTCTAATTCCTTGTTCTAGAATAGGTAAATCTTTGTTGATAAAAGTTACGCCTTCTGAAGGCGAAACTGACCATTGATATTGAGTACCATTTACGGCTAAATTAGATCCTGCTTGAAAATTAAAATCATAATTTGCTGAGATTTCTACATCATTACAATCAAACTCTGAAGTTGAAACATCTTCTACATTGTAAAAAGGTGTTGGATTTGTAAAATCTGGTAAATCACCAATATTTGGTAAAGAATCATCTAAACAAGAGGTTAGCGAAATTAACATCACTAACACAATATATTTTAAATTTTTTATATGTTTTTTCATCTTTATATTATTTTAGTATCCATTATTTTGATTGTAAAAACCAGGTAAATTATCTATTTCTCTTTGAGGAAAAGGAAGGTATTTCTTTTCGCTCGTATAATTTAAACTGTTATCTATAGAGAATTGTCTTAATACATTATCTGCTTCTCCAAATCTTATTAAATCAAATAAACGTTGATTTTCAAAAACGAATTCTGCTCTTCTTTCATCTAATAATTCTTGCTTAGTTAAAACAAAACTAGAGTTTTCTTCTAAGCCAGCTCTTCTTCTTACTTTATTATACGCTTCAATAGCTCTTGCATCTGTGGTAGATTGTGCTCCTGCTAAAATTGCTTCTGAATATAATAATAGCACATCTGCATATCTTAAAATTATCCAGTCATTATCACCAATTTCACCATTTGTAGGATATTTAGCATTAAACGTATCGTTTGTTAAAATAGATGGATTGTAAGAAAGTGCTATAAAAGTAGCATTAAATCTTACTGGTTGTAATTCTGGAGACATTACTTCTAAAAGCTCATTTGTAGCGATATTAACTCCATTTGAAGGTCCTTGCAACGTCATTGCAAAACTAAATGACTCAGAATCAGTTTCTACCTGATCCCCTAAACCACTATCTGGAGTTACATAGTTATCACTATTTACCAAATCATAAGCAATAGAAAATATGATTTCTTTATTTTTTTCTATTCCTGTATTAGACCAAGAACCATCTAACACGATTTCCTCTTCAGCATAATCTCCATTAAACTCGTTTCCAAAAACATTTCCAAAATCAATGGCTAAAGTTGCATTGTATTCGCTATCGCTAATGGTTCCATTTCCGTTAAAATCTGTTGCAGCAGCTCTTTCAGTATAAATTAAATCATACCCATAAGCTCCGTTATTTTCTACAACAGAGGCTAATAAAAGTTCTGCTTCACCATAATTTGGTGATGGCTGACTTAAATATGCTTTTGCTGCTAAACAAATTGCGGCTCCTTTAGATGGACGATATTTATTTTGCTCTGCATTATCTAAATAAGCAATTGATGTTTTAAAGTCTTCAATAATTTTTGCATAAACATCTGCTTCAGGCAATTGTTTATACTGTAAAGCCTCTTCTGTTGTAATATCTAAAACTTTATCTATATAAGGTATATTTTGATATGCTCTTACCAAATTAAAATGACATAATGCTCTCATAAAATAAGCTTCACCAACAGTATATTGTTGATTTTCTGGTGCTAAAAAACGATTGTCTATAATAGTATTTGCATGTTTAATAGTATGCATATTGTTTGAGTAATATGCAGCTACATCTCCATTATTTGGCTCTACATTATAAGAACTAATTAATGGAAAGTTTCCATTTTCTGAATTGGCTCTAGAATTATCTGATCTTAATTCTGTTAGATAAAATTCATTTGCTGGTACTTTTTGATAAGCATCTAAGACTCCATTAGATAAGGTTATAAAACCATCATCTGTTTGCAACAATTCTTCTAAAGAAAGTGCAGTTGGGTTCTGAAGGTCTAATTCTGTTTCACAACTAGAAAATAGTGTTATGAAAGAAAAACAAACGATTATATTTTTATATATATTTTTCATAATTTTTTAAAATTGAAAGTTAATACCTGCTGAAATCGTTTTAACAATTGGTCCATCTCCTCTTTGATAACCAGATGTTAAAGGTGTATTCGCGTTATCTGAAGTTTGACCTTGTGCTTCTGGATTAAAGCCTTCATATCCTTTTGCAGTAAAAAACAATAAATTTTCTCCAGTTAAATACAATCTCAAATTAGTACAATTAAGTTTCGATGTTATAGATTCTGGCATTGTATATCCTAAAGTTACATTTCTTAATGCTACAAAAGAAGCGTCTTGTATATGATCGTCTGTAAATCTTCTGTGAACAGTTAAATCTCTGTCTGGAAAATTAGCAACTTCGTTCACAGCAGATTCACTTGCATAATATAGTTGATCTAAATCTGCAACTCTTACTTCTGCTCCATGAGAACCTTGAAATAATAAAGACATATCAAAGTCATAAAAAGTAAAGTCAGAAGCAAAACCCCATTCAAAATCTGGATATGGACTTCCTAATTCTGTTCTATCTTCATCATCTATAATACCATCTCCATTTAAATCTTTTACATATACATCTGCAAAATCATTATTAAATCTGTTAAAAGGATTATCAACCCACTCTAAAGGAACTTCTTTTTCATAAACCCAACCATAAAAAGAGGTAATTGGTTGCCCAACTCTTGCTATAAATTCTGTAGCTCTTGTGTCTTGCTCAATTCTAGAAATAATTTGGTCGTTATTTCCTAAACTTTTTACTTCATTTCTATTTAAAGAGAATTGTCCAGAAGCACTCCATCTAAAGTTTTCTTTAGAGATTATTCTTGAATTTAATTCAATTTCTAAACCTCTGTTTTCAACTTCACCAATATTTTGTAACCAATTATCTGTTCCATAAGTTGCAGAAACTGGTGCAAAAAGTAATAAATCTTCACTTGTTCTTTTATAATAATCTATAGATAAATCTATAACACCTCTACCAAAAGTAACATCGATACCAGGGTTAAATTCTATTAATTTTTCCCATCCTAAAGCTTGATTTGCGAGTGTAATTCCTTTAACACCTGTTGTTCCATTATAACTAATTGTGTTAAAAGATTCTTCAAATCTATATAAAGATTGAAAAACATCGTTAGAAATTTCATTAGAACCAGATACACCATAACTTGCTCTTAATTTTAAAAAGCTTATTATATTGCTAGATTCTAAAAACTTTTCTTTTGATAAAACCCAACCAGCTGAAGCTGCTGGAAAGTAACCAAATCTATTATTTGAACCAAATCTTGTACTACCATCTGCTCGTGCAGAAATTTGTAATAAATATTTTTCATCATAATTATAATCTACTCTACCAAAATAAGAAACTAATTTATCTGTTCCATTATCTGTATAAGTAGTTCCTCCATCTGCAATTGCAATGTTGTTATTAAAATCATTTGAAAAACCAACAGCATCAGATTCTTGCGTGTAAAAATCTCTTTGTGTATACTCAAAACCTAGAATAGTATTAAAATTATGTTTTTTAATTTCTTTCTTATATTTAAGAGTAGATTCAAATGCATATTGATTTAATTCATCTCTACTTTCAAATCTTGTAGATTCTTGATCTCTATTTTCTTGACCCAATACAAAATCTGCTTGGTTTGTTTTGTTATGTCTAAAAACACCAGAAATAGCTTGTCTAAAATTTAGTCCTTTTGCTAATTTAAAATCGATATAAGATGATGCATTTAAATCTAATTTCCTTTTTGTGCTAGATCTCTCTAAAAAATGTACTAATGGATGTACGTTTTTTGTAGTTGATAAAGTTAATCCTCCAGATGTAAGTGGACTTGCTATTGGTAAACCTGTAATTGGATCTCTAGCAATTGCTCTTGGATTGTCTGGATCTTGTGTAAAAACATGATCGAAAGCTCTTGAAAAACCATAGCTACCAACTCCTAAATTTTCAAATAATTTTCCTGCATCTGTAGAAACACCTGTAGCTGTAGAAAATTGAGTTACATAATCTAAATGAGCTTCATTTAAGCGAAGTGGTATATGCCCTAATTGTCTTATAGGATCTGTAAATCTTGATGGTAATCTTTCTTGATCATTATAATTTAAACGAATATTTGCTCCGTATTTAATTTTCTTATTTTTTGTCCAGCTATCTATTTTTAATCTTGCATTGTATTTGTTAAAATTATCTTTAACTGCAATACCTTGATCTTCTAAATAACCCATAGAAGCAGAATAACTAGTTAATTCTGTACCTCCTCTTACTGCAAAAGAATGACTCTGTATAAAACCACCTTCAAAAATTTCATCTTGCCAGTTTTTTTCACCATCTCCTAAAGAAGCAATAAAATCCATAGCTTCTAACTCTGCATAAGCTGAATTATAACTATTAATAATTCTATCGTAATTTATACTGTTTGTAGATATACCATCTATGGTGCTTTGTAAACCATTTAATCTAGATCTTTCATCTGCTATAGAGGTATTGAAATTTGTATTATTCTCTGCATATTTATAACCTGTAAATGTGTTGTAAGAAAAAGTTGTTTGCCCAACAACACCTTCTTTAAGAGTAACTAGTATTACACCATTTGCACCACGTGAACCATAAATTGCAACAGAAGATGCATCTTTTAAAACACTTATATTTTCTATATTATTATTGTCTATAGTTCCTAAAATATCTGCACCATTTCCTAACACAACACCATCTACAACAATTAAAGGAGAGGAGGAACCAGTTATAGAACCTGGACCTCTTAATGTAATTTTTGGATCTCCACCTGCTTCAGAAGCAACTGTTTGAATTCTTAATCCTGCAACTCTACCTCTCAAAGCATCTTCTACTCTTGAAACTGATTGTTTTTGTAAATCATCTCCAGAAACTTGACTTAATGCACTTGTTACCGTATTTTTCTTTTGATCTCCATAACCAACAATTACAATTTCATCTAATTGATTAGAATCTTCTGAAAGTTGCACATCAATAATTTTTTGAGTAGAATACGTAATCGTTTTCGTAACAAAACCTAAATAAGAGATTTGAATAATTTCACCAGATTTTACTTTGATGCTATAGTTCCCATCAAAATCTGTACTTGTTCCTTTTTTAGTCCCTAAAACAACAATATTTGCTCCCAAAATAGGTTCACCATCATCTGCTGATGTAACAGTTCCTTTTACTGTAACTTCTTCTTGCGCATACAAGAAAGAGCAACTTAAGAGTAAAAGAAAAAATATCGACTTAATTTTTAAATTCATAATTAATTGATTTGAATTAGTTTTTCAAAATTTTTATTTTAAAAAGATTTATGATACCAAATTAAAGTTTAATTCAATTTGGTTTACCAAACTGGTTTACCAAATATATATATTATTTTATTAATACAAGAATTAAAATCTTTTTTTAACTTTTATCGCTAAAATAAGATGGTCCATCACCAGTTAAAAAATCTTCTCTTACAGGACTAAAAGTATCAATTAACTGTCCTTCTTCTAAACAAATAGCACTGTGTAATAAGTTAGGCTCAATATAAACACCATCTCCAGCTTCTACAATTTGCTTTACACCATCAATTTCAAATTCGAATTTACCTGAAACACAATAGGTAGCTTGTGTATGAAAATGTTGATGTGGAGCACCCAAAGCTCCTTTATCAAATTTTACGCTTACCATCATAATTTGATTATCATAGCCTAAAAATTTTCTTGAAACTCCTCCTCCAAGAACTTCCCATTCTAACTCTTTTGCAACAATATACTTTTCGCTAAATCTTTTCATTTTATATATATTTTTCTGATTATTTTATTTATAGTAGTAAAAACCTTCCCAAGAATAAGTATTCCCATTGATAGTTACTGTGTGTGTTTTGTTTTTATCTGTATTTAAGTTTGATAAAATTATTGTTTTCTCATTATCATTTTTAAATTGAACTTTTAATGCAGTATAATTGGCATCATCACTTAAAACTTTTATATTTTTAAAATTACTGTAGGCATTTTCTGCAACTTCTTTTACAGGATCATATATTCCATGAGATTCTATAATTGATGCATATACCGTATTTTGAGTATTCTTTTTTCTGATGATAATTGAAGGATCTTTTCTTAAATTAAATTCAGGATCATTAGCACCAACTCTTGCTAAAATTAGTTCATCCTCTTTATTGGTTGCTGCTGTTAAAGTATAAAAGCGTCTATTATCTAACCATGTAAATTGAATGCTTTCTGCATTTGCAGTTCCAGAACCTTCTTTCCAAATATGATTATATCCAAATTTATCTCCTAACGTTGATAAGGTTTTTGGAACACTATATGTAAAACTTGTAGAAATTATTTGTCCAAAATAATGGAAAGGTAAATCGTATTGATTTTTTTTGTTGGATTGTACTTTATTGATATCAACAATAAAAGGTTTTGCTAAACTATCCTCTTTTATCATGATAAAAGTTCTGTGCATTTCAGTTCCAGGATATGCGTTTTTTTCCTTCGCGCTTACAATTTGAAAATTTTTATCAGCAACATCAAAAACATATTTTTCTGGATGATTTTTGCTTCCAGTTTCAAAATCAAAATCAAAATGAGAAATTTCATTTTGTGTAATTGTATTGTGTGCAATTGTATGTTTTGCGTAGGTTTTATTCTCTTTTAAATAACCTCCACCATTTTTTTGTTCCACATTTACAAATCTTGATAAACCATAATCTTGTAAAACTTCATTACCATTTTCGTACATAGAAAAAGATAATTTATCATAATGTCCATGACTTAAACCTTGTGCTGCATATTTGTAAACCAAAGCCATTGTTTGGTCTTCATTATTATAGCGTAAAATTCCTATGCCACCTTCATCGCCTTTTGAGCCATCAGACAATTCCATAGATTGTTTTATAAATGGTTTTTCTTCGCCATTTTTTAAAGCCAAAGCAACTTTTAAACCAGTTGCATCTAGTTGAACAGCACCTTGTTTTTTGGCAACAGACAATAATCTTGCATCTTGACTTCCATAATAATAAGCAATATCTACTGCAGAAATTAAAGAAGGAGTATAGTAAGACATTCCTTTTTGACCATCATTTAATGGAAAAAATTCGCCATTTGCATCTGTTAAATTCAATAGAGCATCCACAGCTTTTATTAAAACGCCGTTTTTATATTCAAAAATCTTTAAATCTGGTTTTTTATTTTGAAGTGCTTCTGCAAAAATTAAAAAAGGATACATTGCATATCTTTGATAATAAGGACCTTCTGTGTAAAATCCGTCAGGAGAAAAAGGAGAATCTACATTTGCTAAAAAACCTGCTTTGCCATCTTTATCAAAAATAAAACCACCATCATTATCTTTTTCAGTTAAATCTACATCGCTTTTTTCTAAACCATATAAAGCTCTGTTTATTAATTCCTCATCATCCATTACCAAGCCAATCATACCAACAGCAACATTTCCCCAAGTTGAATGGTTGTGCACTCTGTTAAAATATTTTGGGTTTTCTACGGATAAAAAATCAGCATAAGGTTTAAATAAATTTTCATTTAAATAGTCTGATTGTTCTTTTGGCAACCAAGAATAAATACAATCATAAGCCTGACTTGTATAAGTTAACCAATTAGAATCGTTTAAACATTGCCAGAAAAATTTACCTGTTGCATAACTTCTTTGTTCTGGGTGCGTTTTAAATGTTGGGAATATTTTTGCATATTCCAACAACATATCTCTAACGTAAACTGCATATTTTTCGTCACCTAAAAGCTGAAATAAAACACCAGCTTTTTGCATGTTTGCATAATTTAATTTGTGCTGAGTATGTGTATAACCACCAGCCATATCTTTAGGCATTGGCACATCTATACCAATTGCAATTGCAGCATCTACTTCTTGTTTGGCAACTTTTAAAGTTTCATCAAACAAAGGAATTGACCCTAATTGATTTTTAATTTCAGCAACACTTTTAGTGGTTAATATTAAGTTTGGATGTTGTTGATCATCAACAGAAACCAAAACTTCTTCTTTTTTATTTGTACAAGAAAAAGTAATTAATACTAGAAATAAAAGTGCTTGAAATTTTTTCATTTTTTATTGTATTTTAAAAAAATAAGAACCCACTTGCATGAGTTCTTATTTTAGAAATTAGATATCTTAATTACTGCTTCATAATTTTTTTAGTTGCAACAGCAGTTCCGTTTGTTAATCTTAACATATACATTCCAGATGCTAAATTTGAAATATCTACTTGATTATTTTCTAAATTTTTAATTGATAAAACTCTTTTCCCTACAATATTATAAACTTCTACATTAGAGATTTTTTCTGTAGTTGAAATATTGATAAAGTTAGTTACAGGATTTGGATAAATTGTAATATTATCTGCAAAAACATTTGCAACAGATGCTACAGCTGCTGCTTTAAGAGATACATTATCTACGTAAACATCATAAGCAGAACTAGTAGCCAATGGTGCTCTCATATAAATTACAACTGTACTTGTGGTTGCTGTAAAACTAAATTCAGTTTTTGTAAATGTATTGTTTCCTTGAGATGGCTTACTATTATTAAGATGATCTATTATGTTAACATAATGATCCACAAAACCACCTACAGCTCCTGTAAGACCATTTTCATCTTCAATTTCTGTATTTAAAATATATACTTCTAAATTATTAACTTCTATTACATTATTATCATCTTCTTCACCTTTCTCTGCACGTGTTTCCACACTAAAATTGTATGTAACTCCTGGAGTAACTGCTATTTTCTGATATAAACGACGACAAGATTCATACAACTTAAATGCTCTCGTTTTTTCAAAATTTTCATCTAACTGACCATCACTTGTAGAACCAGGTTGTTCATCACTATCTCCACAATTATCATTAAGCCAACCATCTAAAGTATCATTATACCAAAGAGCTCTATAAGGACTAGGTATATCATTACCACTACCATCATCTATATCTGAGCTAGGAGTCATATCAAAAGCACCTGCGTTTTCACTTTCAACATTTTCATCTCCAGTACCATTTAAAACAAGCTCATCTCCTTCTTCACCAACTTCACCTTCATCTCCTTCATCTCCTTCATCATTCGTTACATAAAGCCATATATTATCATAAAAAACCTCACTTGCATTATCAATAGATGCTAATGATCTAACGTAAATTACAACTGTATTTGTGGTTGCTGTAAAGGTAAAATCAGTTGTAGCAAACACTTCTTTATTAGTAGAAAAATCATTTGTGATTTTAACATAAGCATCAACACTATCACTATTTTCACTAAGACCAGTTTCATTTTCAATTTCTGTATTTAAAATAAATACTTCAGAATTGATATTTTCTAGATTTACATTTTGTTCTGCCTCTGAACGTGAATCAATCTTGAAAGTATATTCAGTGCCTGGAACAACTACTATTTTCTGATATAAACGACGACTAGCTTCACTTAATTTAACACCCCTTGTTTTTACACCATTAACATAAGCACCATCACTTGTAGAACCAGGTTGTTCACTATCATCATTAAAAGCTTCATTAAGCCACGTATCTAAAACCGAATTATTCCAAATAATACTGTATGGACTATCAATATCAATAGGAGTCTCATCATTACTCTTTAATGTAGAGGGAGGAGACATATCCCAAGAATCGGAATTATCATTAACATCTCCTGTGTGATCTTCACAAGTTCCATTAAGAACAAGATTGGTTTGCGCAAAAAATGCTGAACTTGCAATTAATGCGATAAAAAGTAATGTTTTTTTCATAAGTATTTGATTTTAGAAAAGTTAAAATTAATATGAATCTGCAAAACCAAATTGGTTTACCAAATTGGTTTACCAAACATACAATAAATTTTTGATTTTAAAAACTTTATTTAATATTTTAATTATTAGTCGATTAAAATATTTGATAAGAGTAAATAGATATAAAAAAGATTCTTTTCTTAAATTTTGAATACGTTTAAAAAGTATACCTACATATTATAAACACCTCCATTAATATCTAAAGTAGCACCTGTTATAAAACCATTATATTCTGAAGCAAGGAATAAAACTGCTCTAGCAACATCTGCTGCATTTCCTGCTCTTTCTAATGGAATTCCTAAAATTGTTTCATTTGCAGATTCTTTGGTTGTATGTGTATTATGAAATGACGTTCCTAAAATAAGGCCAGGAGCAACAGCATTAACTCTAGTGCCTTTTGGGCCTAATTCTGTAGAAAGTGCACGTGTATAAGTTAATATAGCACCTTTACTTGTTGCGTATGCTAAAGAACCTGGATGACCTCCTTTTCTACCTGCTAGTGATGCTAAATTTACAATACTACTATTAGTATTTTTAGCTAAATAAGGAGCTGCAGCTCTTGTTACAAATTGCATGGAAGTAAGATTGATATCCATAACTTTATGCCAAAAATCTGCTTCTAATTCACTTAGTAATTTACGTGCAACCAATGAACCAGCATTGTTAATTAAGATATCTAAACTACCAAAAGCTTCTATTGTTTTAGCAACTAAAGTATTTGCATTTGCTTCTATTGTTAAATCACCTGAAATAGCAACAGCTTTCTGACCTTTGCTTTTTGCATAGGCTACTAATTTATTTGCATTTTCGGCACTTGAAAAATAATGGATAGCAACATTAGAACCACTATCTATAAAATGTTTGGTGATAGATTCTCCAATTCCCTGAGCACCTGCAGTTATTAAAACTTTTTTACCTTCTAATTTATTCTTGTTTATCATTTTATTGTCTAATTAATTTAATCGTTTTTAGTGAAATATCCATTATTGGAAACCGCATTTTCACTTACAGAAATACTTGCAGTTTTAAACCAAACTTCAGCATAATTACCATCTGCATATTGTTTTTTAAGATCTCCATTATGAGTTTCAGCACCCGAACACCAATTTTTATTTATTTCTGGAGATTTTCCATTGGTTTGATTATAACAACCTAATTTAAAAAAACATCCTTCTCCTAAATATGCATTTTCTCTTTCTACTCCATCTTGACCAATTGGAAAAAATAATTTTTTAGTTTGTTCAGATATGTTTTGCTTGGTTGTGTATTCAGATTTGATTAAATTTTTAGTAAATGTTCTGGTTTCATGATTTTTGCTTGTGAATTTTAAGTTCATAATTCCGTCTTTTACTTCTATTTCATAACTAAACTCTTCTCCTAAAAGAATACCATCTTTAGGTTCTTCAGGATATGTATTTGCTTCTTTACCAACCACAGAAAAATCATTTCCCCAAACTGCTGATGAAAAATCCCATCTTCCAGAATTATCATCTCCTAAAGTATTTATCTCATAATGCCAAAAAACAGATCCTTTTGTATGTCCAGGAAACTTTTTATAAAATATTTTTAGCGGTTCGTTTTCGTGTTTATCTGCACTATGAATCTGACCTACAACTACAGCATGAGAAGCTGCAACTCTAGCATCTCCAGTAGCAGAAACATTCATTACTTTTAAGGTAGCTGTTAACTTATCATTCGCTGTTTTTGGATACCATTTTTTTGATTGCGCCAATTCTGTTCTTGTATTGTTTGATGTTCCATGTGTATCTCCACCATTTGGAGCTTTAAAAACAACCCAATTTCCTTCTTCATCATTTGTAGTATAAAAGAAATCTTTGTTTTCAAAATTATTGGCAATTCCTGCATTTGATCCATCACCTAAAATTAATTTCCAGTCATCAAAAAAGGGAATAACATCACTAGCATAAACTATTTTTGAAACTTCTTCTTTTGATGATTCTTCCTTTGTTGATTCATTCGTTTTTTTACAACTACAAATTGATAATAAAATACCAAGAAATACTAGTTTCAATCCAATTCTGAAGTTTAATTTTTTCATTTTTAATTATTTTTATGATAGATATTTTATTATTTTTTTATGAATTTATCTTACTATTTATGTAGGTAATTAATTTTAAAAGCCCTCTAATAAACCTAAAATTCCATTGTAAGAAATTATACAAGAAAACAATAATGCTGTATACAAACCAATGTTAACAAACAGACTTGTTTTATATCCTTTCATTAACTTTTTATTATTCAATAAAAGAATAATTCCAAGAACAACAACAGGTAAAACAAACACATTAAATACTTGCGATAAAATTTGAACTAGAATTGGTTTTCCTCCAAAAAAAGCAGGACCAATTAAAGCGACTAAACAAGCAATTGCTGTAATTATTTTAAATTGCTTTGAAGTGGTATCTAATTTACCAGATTGGTAATCTGCAATCATTAAAGGTGCAATTAATAAACAAGGAAAAATTGAAGATAAACCTGCACTAAGTGTTCCAAAAAAGAAAATTGCAACTGCAAAACTTCCTGCAATTGGCTCTAAAGGCTTAGCCATATCTAAAACGCTTTCTACTGGATTTCCTTGGTGAAACAAAGCTCCACTTGCAACTGCCATAATTGCTCCACTAATAATAAATACTAATATTGCTGCAGTAATAGCGTCTTTACGTTGTTTTTTTAAATCTTTAATTCCCCATTCTTTACCTTTTACAAATAATGGTCTAGATAAAAATGTTGCTGCAGCCATAGTTGTACCCACAAATGCTGCTACCATCATTTTACCTCCAGGTACTTGAGGAATTCTAGGGATAAATCCTTCTAAAGCTTCTGATGGTAATGGATGTACAAAAAATAAGGATATAATAAAAGATAACCCCATGAAAGTAACGAATATAACCAGTATTTTTTCGAAAAAGGAGTACTTACCTACCAACATTATTGAATAAAAAATTGCTATAACAGCAATTGCAATAATTAGTACTGTTTCATATTGATAACTTCTAACCCCTTCAAAATTCATTGCAAAAATTTCAAAAAGCATGTTAGATGATATAGTCAAAATACCCATAAGTGAACCCCATTGACCAATAGAAACCCCAATTATGATAAAAATAGCCAGTATTTTACCTCCCTTAATATGTTTTTTAAAACTATAAAGCGCTGTTTCTCCTGTTATTAATGCGTAATTCCCATAAGCGAATATTAAAATTCCAGAAAAAAGGCAACTTAAAAATAATACCCATAAAAGTTGCATTCCATAAGTACTACCAGCAACAAGCATAGAAGTTACACTACCTGTACCAATTGTATAACCAATTGCGAAAATTCCCGGTCCAAAACCTAATACAATTAAAATTATTTTTTTTAGTAAAGATTTTTTAGACGCAGTTACTTCCATAGTGTTATGTTTTAGCAGTTGGTGTAAGATTATTAAGTTTTATTTCCATTTGGTATGATAGCTCTTATCAGAGGTATCATCGATTCTTTTATAGGTATGTGCTCCAAAATAATCTCTTTGTGCTTGAATTATATTTGCTGATAAATTTGCAGTGGTAATTGCGTTAAAAAACTGAACAGCTTCACTTAAAGCAGGAATTGTAACATCATTTAAAACACATTCAGAAACTACTTTTTTTGTTGATGATTTATATTCTTTTAGTTGTTTTTCAATTTTTGAATCGGTTAAAATATTGCTTGAATCTTTAAAAACTTCCACAAGATTTTGCATTAGAGAAGATCTAATAATGCATCCATTTGTCCAGATTCTTGCAATTTCACTTAAATTCAAATTCCATTTGTAGGCATTTGAAGCTTCATGAATCAATTTAAAACCTTGATAATGATTTATAATTCTTGCGAATTGATACGCTTCTAAAACATTCTCAACTGTTATATTTAATTCTAGAGAATTTTTAAATTCAAAATTTTCATGAAGTTGAATTCTTTCTTCTTTAAAAAATGAAGTATATCTTGAAAATAAAGCAGAAGCTATTAAAGTACTTGGCAAACCTAATTCTGCAGAAGCAATGGTTGTCCAGTTTCCTGTACCTTTATTACCTGCTTTGTCTAAAATTTTATGTACTAACCAATCTTCACCTTCTTTTTTCCTAAAAATATCTACTGTAATTTCTAGTAAATAACTATTTGCAGTTAATTTCCAGCTTTCTAAAGTAGCTGCAATTTCATCTGGATTTTGACCTAGTTTTTCTAATATTGTGCAAACTTCAGCCAATAATTGCATCTCTACATATTCAATTCCATTGTGTACCATTTTTATAAAATGACCACTTCCTTCTGGGCCAACATAGGTACAACAAGGCAAATTATTAAGGTCTTTTGCAGCTATTTTTTCTAAATATGGTTTTACATTATTATAGGCTTCTAAATCTCCACTTGGCATAATTGATGGTCCTTTTAATGCTCCTTCTTCACCTCCAGAAACTCCTGTTCCAATAAAATGGATATTCTTGGTATTTAAATATTCTAAACGCTTTTGAGTTTCTTTATAATTAGAGTTTCCACCATCAATTAAAATATCATTTTCTGATAAATGAGGTAGTAAATCTTCGATCACAAAATCTATAGTTTTACCAGCATTTACCATCAGCATAATTTTTCTGGGCTGTTGTAAAGAATTTACAAAGGCTGCTATATCATCAAACGCCTCTGAATTAGATAATTCTGGATGAGTTTCTTTAAAATTTTTAGCAATATTTTCTTCAATATTTGGTACATGTCTATTAAACATAGAAATTTTAAAACCATTGTTGGCTAAATTTCTACACAAACTTTTACCCATTACTCCTAAGCCAAATAATCCTATTTCAGAAGTTTTCATGAAATCTTTTTTAATAATGTTAATGATTTTTTTTGGTGATAAACTAATATCTATTTTATAAGCATTTTTTGGTTCTTCTAAAATATCGAATTGAGATTTTAGCAATGCTGCTGGCATAAAATGATGAGATCTACTATGTAATCTTTCTAAAATCTGATTAAAAGTTCCAGATAAATAGATCCATTTTGAATGGTGCTGAATATTGTTGTTTAAAATAGTTCTATATTTTTGTTTTAGTGCAGAACTTACAATAACACAACTATTTTTTTTTATTTCTTCTTTTGCTAAACTGTTTAAAGTTTCTAACCAACCTTGCCTATCATCATCATTTAAAGCATTTCCTTGAGACATTTTTTTGATGTTACTTTCCGAATGAAAATCATCGCCATCAAAAAAAGGAATTTGTAATTCTTTTGCTAATAATTTACCAATTGTACTTTTTCCACAACCTGAAACTCCTATAATAAAAATTACATTATTCAAAATTTGTTGTTTTTTGGTGCTGTTCCTTCTCCTAAAGAACTTTCTCTAAACCAAACTTCTGTATAGCTGCCATTTGCATATTGTTTTGCAATATCACCTTCAAAAGTTTTAGAACCTGTTTTTATATTTGCTTGGTTATAAGCTCCTTGTTTAAAGTAATTAATTTCACCTGCATACGCTATTTCTCTTTCTTCAGTAACTTTTCTTTTTGCTGAATAATTATCTATAACTTGTTGAGGAATGTCTTTTTTTGAAGCAAAATCAGATTTGATTAAACTTTTTGTGAATTTTACAGTTTCATGATTTTTACTGGCAAAAGTTAAATACATAATTCCTTTATAAATATTTACTTCATAACTAAATTCTTCTCCTAATTCAATTCCATCTTTTGGTTCTTCTGGATATGCTGTTGCATTTTCTCCAAGATATGCAAAGTCATAACCCCAAACTTTGGTAGAAAAATCCCATCTACCAGCATTATCTCCTTTCGTATTAATTTCATAATTCCAAAAAACGGCACCTTTTGTATGACCAGGAAATTTTTTGTAATAAATTTTTAATGGTTCATTTTCATGACCTTCATCACTATGAATTTGACCAATTACTACTGAAAAAGATGATGCAATATTGGCATCTCCAGTTGTAGACACCTGCTGTACTTTTAAGGTTCCTGTTAATTTACCACCAACATCAGGAATCCAATGTTTTTTTTGCCCTAATTCTGTTCTTGTATTGCTTGATGTTCTTGATGTTATCCCAGAATTTGGAGTTTTATAAACAACCCAATCAACATTATCTTCATTTTCAACATAAAAAAAATCTTCTTTTTGATAATTTTCTAAACTGTCAACATAAGTCCCATCACCTAAAAGAATTTTCCATTCATTTAAAGATGGTAAAACATAACTTGGATATTTTACAGGTATTACTTTATTTGAACTTGTATCTGTTTTAACTTCTGAATTATTTTTACAACCTAAAATTGCTAAAAATACTGTAATTACGAATATTGTTTTCTTCATTTTAAGTTGATTTTTTTGATCTTAAATATTTAATACATCAATTTTTGCACTAAATTTTCTTCGGTTTTAATTTTCCCAGAATTAATGATTGTGTTGTTAGATTCCACATTATTTTTTGCACCCCAAAGAATAGAAACAAACTCAACTTTATTATTTTTAAAAGTATTATTATTGATATTTACATTGTGAATTCCATTATGATTTAAGAGTCTGCTGTTTTCTTCTGATGCTCCAGAATTCATAAATGTGGAGTTGGTAATTAAAAGATTTCCACCAATGGTAGACTCATCATAACCACCTCTATAATAATCAACCACGTTTTGTTCTACATTATTAAACGTACAACCATCTATCGTTAAATATTCTGTGTTATAATCTCCTCTATCATTTGTTTCTTCAGATAATTCTAGACCATTTTCACAGTTTGTAATTGAAGTAGCTTCGAATGTGATTCTTTCTGCAAAAGATTGTTTATAAACTTTTAAAGCATACTTAAAATTGCTGATTTCACAATAGTTAACTGTTAATCCAAAGTGATTTGACATTTTCTTTTTCAATGTTGCAAAAAGATAGTTGTTATTGTTTCCTTTTAAAATTACTTTTTCAATTTTTAATTTTCCATAAGGATTTAATTCGAACAAAGGTGTGTTTTCCATTCCTGAAAAAACGATTTGAGCTTTTCCATCTCCTGAACTTTTTATAGTAATTGATTTATCAATAATTAAAGATGTATCTACTTGATATAGACCCAAACCTAAATCAATAATATCGCCACTTTCTGCAGCTTTTAATTTAGTAATTAATTCATCAGCATTTGTAACTTTATGAGTTGTTGCTTCTTTTTTATCAACTTCATTAGAAAACCAATTCGCACCATATTTAGTTTTATCTAATACATCTAAATTGATATTCTCAACATTTAAAATCGCACCAATTTGATTTGATTTGCTTCTAGAATTCCCTAATAAATCATTCGAAATCACTTCAAAATCGAAACCTTTATATACTTCAACATCAGCAAAACCAGTTGTTGGAACAGCAATATTGGAACCAATATCTGTTAACGTTAAATCTTTAGTAATTAAACCATGTGCATTTTTAATTTCAACACCATTATTGTCTATAATATTGCTTTTAAAAGTTACTCCATCAGCTTTATCATGCTCAATAATTGGGTTTGCATCACCTTTAGAATTATAGATTACATTATTAACAACTTCAGTTCTTAAAGGCCTTGCAGAACGAATTTCCGATTTTGGCAAAACAGCAGCTTGTGTAATATTTGTACCTACACCAAATTGAAAAGGCGAATCTGAATCTACAAATGTATTATAAGCAACCACAACATCTGTAACTTGATTGTATCTGTTTAAGGGCGATTTTGGAATTCCATTCATTATTGCAATCGGACTTCTAAAATTCTTACCTTTTATCTTATAAAACAGGTTATTTGTAACCCAATGACCTGTGTTTATAATTCTAATACCACCAAATTGATCGTTAATTCCATCACCTATAAAATAATTGCCATCTATAGTCACATAATTTCCATGTCTTGTAACTACAGAACCTTCACTTTTGTAAAACACATTATTTTTTATGATGTTAAAATTGGTTTTGCTCGATATAATTTCTACTTCTCCATTACATTCTTCGAATAAATTATTCGCAATTAACGTATTGCTTGGACTCATGGACGTAAAACTACTTCCTAACTGAATTGTTTCTCCTCTTGCACCTCCTTTTCTGGGTCTTGGTCCAAAATGATTATTTACAATTTTATGGTAATTTCT
This sequence comes from Polaribacter vadi, assembly GCF_001761365.1. Taxonomy (NCBI): domain Bacteria; kingdom Pseudomonadati; phylum Bacteroidota; class Flavobacteriia; order Flavobacteriales; family Flavobacteriaceae; genus Polaribacter; species Polaribacter vadi. Next base: position 2,187,607 of record NZ_CP017477.1, read on the forward strand.
AATACTTTGGTTTCCTTTTAAATCTACTCTAACAGTTGGCCCTCCATTTGTTTTACCTGCTAAATAACAATTTTGTAAAACATTGTGTTTTCCATAAAATTGCACCCAAAGATTGTCTTGATCTCTTTCTAAACTATTATAATCTAAAATAACACAATTACTTACAGTACTGTTATTTGCTACTTTTTTAGAACCTGTTCTAAATGCAATTACATTATCTTTAGGTGAGTAACCATTTCTAAAAAACAAGCCACTTACATTTAGGTAATTTCCGCTAATTTCTAAACTCGATGTGCCCTCTAAAAAAACTTGTCCAGCAGTTTCTGCACTTAAGTTTATGGGATTCTCCTCAGTACCTTCTCCAATAAATTGAAGTGCTATGTTTTTATATGTTCCGTTCTTAATTATAATATGATCTCCTGCTTTTGCCTTTTTTGCAACATCTATTAATTCTGATGAATTACTTACATGAATTGTATTTGTTGCTGTTTTATCACAAGAAATAAAAAATAAAATAGCACTTAAAAGTAGGAACGTTTTTTGCATAAAATGAGTTAGAATTAAACTGGTTTACCAATTTGGTTTACCAAATATAGGAACTAAATTTGGATTTAGAAAATATCTATCTAAAAACCTTTTTGTAATCTTATAAAATTTATCTGTAAATAGTTGAATTTGAAAACGTTTTTTTGACAAAGTATAAATATCATCAATTAATTGCTAACAGATTTCTCTTTAATTTTTATCTTTATCGTATTAAAAATAATCATAAAGCTAATTCATCATAAAAGCTAAATCATAAAAATGAACACAATAAATTGGGGAATAATTGGTGCTGGAGATGTTGCAGAAGTTAAAAGTGGTCCTGCTTTTCAGAAAGTAGAAAACTCGAATTTAATTGCTGTAATGAGAAGAAATGCTGAAAAAGCAAAAGATTTTGCAGAACGACACAAGGTTCCTTTTTGGTATGATTCTATTGATGATTTATTAGCCAATAAAGAAATAAATGCAGTGTATATTGCAACTCCACCTTCCACACATTTAGAAATTGCTAAAAAATGTTTGGCTGCAAAAAAGCTAATTTACCTTGAAAAACCAATGACTTTAAATGCAGAAGAAGCTTCAGCATTAAACAAAATTGTTTCTAAAAACGATACAATTGTTGTTGCACATTATAGGAGAAAGCTGCTTCCATTTTTAAAAGTAAAAGAACTTATAGATTCAAATATTATTGGTAATATAATTTTTGCTGATATTCAAATTTTACAATCGAATGAAAATGATATCATTACCAAAACTGAAGATCATTGGCGTTTAAAACCAGCAATTTCTGGTGGTGGCTATTTTAATGACATTGCACCTCATCAAATAGATTTAATGTATTATTATTTTGGCGAAATTGAAGACTCTACAGGTTTTTCTCATTCCTCAAAAAATAATAAGGTAGATGATCTTGTAAACGGAATTATCAACTTTAAAAATGGTGTGCAGTTTAGAGGTATTTGGAATTTTAACGCCAACGAAAGAGAAACCAAAGACGAATGCAAAATTTACGGAACAAAAGGCTCAATTACCTTTTCTTTTTATGGCGAAAAAGTAATTTTAACTTCGGATGAAAAGAATGAGGTTTTTAAGTTTACAAATCCTAAAAACATTCAACAACCCATGATAGAAGCTACTGTAAATTACTTTTTAAAGAAAACTGAAAATCCTTGTACTGTAAAAGAAGGCTTAGAAGTGATGAAAGTTATTGATAGTTTTATCAACTAAAAAATCATTTCACATAACATTTTAAAACTTTAGCAGTAATTGTATCTTTCTTAAAAACGATAAAATATAATCCTTTAGAAAAACCAGAAACGTTTAATTTATCATTATTTAGTTTTTTATCAATTGACATTTTACGACCAGCATAATCATACATTTCAATAGTATCATAACTATCTGAATTGGCATTTTTAAATTCTACTTCGTTAGAAGAAGGATTTGGATACAACAAAATATTTTCTGCTTTCGCCTTTAATACATCTATATTAATGCCTGTAGAAAGCGTTTTTGGATTTTCTTCAATACTAAAATCCGCAAACTTTACAATTTCGTCTTGTAAATCTTGCTTGTTATTTAAACTTCTGTAAATGCCCCATTTTGGACGCGAAAAATCAGCTCCATCTTGCCACATATCTTTATTGGTTGCATTGTAATTTAAAATAATTTGATTGGTAGCAATATTTTTAATTTCTAAAGCATAGCTCCCATTGTCACTGAAATTAATGGTTTCTGTAACTGAAACCCAATTTCCTCTAAACAAATCTAAATTTGCAGTGGCTATTGTTTCTTGGTTTGCAGTTGCAGTATACCTTAACTCTAACTTGTCTGGATTTGATTTTCTTAACGTAAAAGAAATCATTGGAATAGAGGCATAAGGACCTTCCACAGATTTTATTTGATGAATATGCGTAAAACTAGCACTTGGTTTAAAAGTATCAGATAGTTTAAATTTCCATTTATACTGGACAGTTTCCCCATTTCTAGCGATTAAATTTTCTGGAGAATCTCCATAGGTTTTAATCTCATTTCGCTGTCTGTCATTTACACCTGCTTTACAACGATCATTATCTGGAGTTACATGAATATGAAATAAGAAAACATTTTTGTTTAATTGGTTATCAAAATCTTGCGTAATGTGTTTTCCAAAATCATTATGATTACAATCTGGGACCTCTACAACATCTCTATTGGGATTTGCCAAAACCGAATTTATTAATGTATATGTATCTGTTGTGCCATCTGCAGATAACAAAGTTTGAGTAAATACAGATTGATAAAAGAACAGAATAAACGAAAGTATAAAGAGTAAATTTTTCATAATAATATAATTGGTTAACCAATTTAGGTTTTCAAATATACATTATTTATATCAAGAATTATAAACACAAAAATGAAAATGATTTACAAATAAAACTTCAATGCAGCTTGCAATATCTCTCTAAAGATTACAAGTAACCCTTAAATCAGTCAGTATAGTAAAAATAGACAGCAATTATTTTAACCTAAAAATATGTAGAATTAACCTAAAATTACCTCTTAAAACATAGGATTATCTTATTTTTTAAAAAAATATATTATATATAACTGATTATCAATATGTTAAAATTACTATTAAAATTTTGTTAATTTAAATATAATCGTATATTTGGAAAACCAATCTGGTTAACCAATCTGGAAAACCAAAAACCGTTTAAATTAAAATTATGTCGAAAAACAAATTCATTAAACAAATTAGTACATGCTTATTTTTATTAGCATCTCTTTTTGCTTATTCTCAACAAGAAATTACTGGGATAGTAAAGGACAATACTGGAGGTATACCAGAGGTCACTATTCAAGTTAAAGGAACAAATATAGGAACAACATCCGATTTTGATGGTAATTATACAATTACAACTAAAAAAGCAGACGATATTTTAATTTTTAGTTATTTAGGATTTAAAACTCAAGAAATAGCTGTTAATGGCCAATCTATTATAAATGTAACTCTAATAGAAGATGCTAGTCAATTAGATGAAATTGTTGTTGTTGGTTATGGTACTCGTAAAAAATCACATCTTACAGGAGCTATCGCAAAAATTGAAGGTGGTGCACTTGCTGCTATTCAAGCTGCTAGAGTTGATGAAGCTTTAGCAGGAAAATTACCTGGAGTTTTAATTCAGAATCAAGATGGTTCTCCAGGTGCTGCACCTAAAATTCAAATTAGAGCTGCTTCCTCTATATCAGGAGCATCAAATCCTTTAATTGTGGTAGATGGTTTCCCTATATCTGGAGGTATTGAAACAGTTAACTCTAATGATATTCAAAGTTTAGAAGTATTAAAAGATGCTGCTTCTGCTGCTATTTATGGATCTAGAGGAGCAAATGGTGTTATTTTAATAACTACTAAAAAAGGAAAATCTGGTAAAGCAAAATTTAGTTATAATACATTTGTAAGTATTTCAAGTAAATACAGAGATAATATTCTTAAATCAGGTCAAGAATGGGCTGCACACTCAAGAGCAGAAATTGCTGCTGGTAATTGGGATCTTACTCAAATTGATCCAGCTTTTGTAGAGTATAGATTATCAGCTTACGAAAATTCTCCAGGTTCTATAAGTCCAGAAGATTGGCTTTTTCAAAATGGTATAACTAATAGTCATGATTTTAGCGTTAGTGGAGGTTCAGAAGATGTAAGTGTTTTTGCATCTGTAGGTTATCAAAATGCAGAAGGTGTTGTAATTACACAAGGTTTTGAAAGATTAAACGCACGTTTAAATGTTGATGCTAAATTAGGTGATAAATTTAAGGCAGGAATAAGCTTTAATGGTTTTACATCTGATAGAGATATTTTAGGACATGACATGAGAGATTTATTAAGAGCTACACCTGTATCTCCAATATATCACACTGCTGAATCAATAGCTTTTGTGCAAGGATTAGATGCACAAGCACAGGCATTAGGTCTTGCTGGTTTTGATAATGGATATCAAGGTTCTGGTTACGAAGCAAATAGTATTTATACTTTAGAGCCTGGTATGGCTGCTCAAGATTGGCATTATGGTAGAGCTAATAATGGTATTGGTGGTTCTGGAGATGCTGGTCCTGCTGCAAAGTTAGAAAATACTGAACGTTATGAAAAAACATTTTTCGGAAACGTAAGTTCTTATTTAGAATATCAAATTATTGATGGTTTAAAAGTTAAAACTGTTTTAGGAGGAGATTACAGAGACACACAATACTATGAACATAGATTACTTGGTTTTGATTCTAGAGCTAGAAGTTCTCAAACATATATGGATCAAACAGATTTAAAAGTAACTACTGTTTTAAGTGAATCTACTTTAAATTATTCTAAAATAATTGGGAAACACGAAATAGCTGCTGTTGCTGGTGTAGAATTTCAACAAACTTCATTTAATGGAACTCGTTTAGATGGCTCAAATGTGCCAGATAATGCTATCTTAAATTATAATCTTTTTAGTCCAGCAGATATTCAGGTAACTGAAAGAGATGAAAAAAGAGTTAGAGAAAGTGTTTTTGGAAGAGTTAATTATGCTTATGATGATAAATATTTAGTATCGGTTTCTGTAAGAAGAGATGGTGATTCTAGATTTGGTACAAACAAAAAGTATGCAACATTTCCTGCAGTATCTTTAGGTTGGAATGTTCATAAAGAATCTTTTTTAACAGATAATGATGTATTAAGTAAATTAAAATTAAGGTTCAGTAAAGGTTCTTTAGGAACAACATCTTTCTTAGGTTCTTATGATGCTTTGAGTTTATTAGATCCTTCACCAACAATAAATGGAACAGGTTTTTTAATACCAAATAATGTAGCAAACCCAGATTTAACTTGGCAAACAAATACAGAAACAAACTATGGTATCGATTTTGGATTTTTCAACAATCGCCTTACGTTAGGAGTAGATTATTATACATCTGATATTGAAGATATCTTAATTAATCAAAGTGTTTCAGAAGTATTAGGAACCTCTTCTTTAGTTCTTAATTCTGGTGATGTTAGAAGTTCTGGTTTAGAATTTGAATTATCTGCAAACATCTATAGAAACGATAATTTCTCATGGAATATGGCTGCAAACCTATCTACAGTAAATACAGAAATTACAGATTTAGGTGGTTTAGATGAATTGCCACAAAGCATTTTTGGTCAAAGTGGAAGAGGTGCTGTATTTAGAAATTATGTTGGTGGAGGAATTGGTGAAATGTGGGGATTAGAAACTACAGGACAAGTAGAAATGTTGTACTTAGAAGATGGTACAAGAAGTCCTAATAATAATTCTGGAGAATCTTATGTCGTAGATCAAAATGGTGATGGTATTATTGACAGAACAAAATCTGTTGAAGATGGTGGAGACTTAGTTAAAATAGGTCAAAATACACCAGATTTTTATTGGGGTATGACTCAAAACTTTAGTTATAAGAATTTTGATATGTCTATGCAATTTCAAGGATCTCATGGAGCAGAGGTTTATAATATAGATCCTTTATACTACAACTCACAATGGGGTGGTAGATTAGTAGACAGTTTTGATGCTAATAATGATGGTATTGCAGATCATAATGGACTTCATTATGAACGTAACAGAAATCAAACAGATGCTACAATTCAAGATGCTTCTTATGTAGCTTTAAGAAACCTAACAATTGGTTATACTATTGATGATGATATTGCTAATAAAATAGGATTAAGCTCTGTAAGATTATATGGTGCAGCAACTAATTTATTATATCTAATGGCAGATAATTATACATCTTATAACCCAGAAGGTGTTCAAACATCTGGTGGTGATTATTTAGGCCCAACAACTTATGGTGCACAAGTAGGTGCAAGTCCAATTGTAAGAAGTTTTACCCTTGGTTTAAATATTAATTTCTAAATAAATAAAAATGAAAAAACTATATATATTATGTATGTCCGTATTTTTAATAACGGCATGTTCAACAGATTTGGATCAATCTCCAGAAAATTTAGCAAGTGCAAACTCTTTAACAGATTATGAAGGAGTTTTAAATGCTGCATATTTTTATCAATTAGGTACTGTTACACCCTTAGCAATAATGGGAGATTTTAGAGCTGATAACGCATTTATGTTTGAACCACCATATACAGAGTTTGATGAGTTTGATAATGGTTTAACAACGATGGAAGATCAGTTTTTTCGTCCTTTTTACTCACAACTTTATAAGTGTATTTTAAGTGCAAATAACGTAATAGAAAATTCTACAGATGCTACAGAAGTTGGCGAAGCAAAATTTTTAAGAGCTTTATCTTACTTCAAATTAGTAAAAGTTTTTGGTGCTGTTCCTGTTAATTTATCTGCGACACCAAGCACAACAGATACTTCAATTTTTGCAAGACAACCTGCAGTAGATGTTTATAATAATATTGTTATTGAAGATTTAAATGATGCAATAGCTACTTTAAATAATAACGGATTAACCACTGGTAGAGCCTCAAAAATGGCTGCTCAAAGTTTATTAGGAAAAGTATATGCCACTATGGGTAATTATGGAAGTGCTCAACCAATCCTTGCATCAGTAGTAAGTGGTGCTTCAGCAGCAGGCATAAGTTTAAAAACAAATTTTAGTGAAGTTTTTGGTGCTGCTAATGAAGTTGGTAACTCAGAGATTATCTATGCAACACAAATTTCAAGTTCTATTGTAGATGAATATTCACCTGCATCAGATTTTTGGAACTGGTTTGTTGGTGATGATTCAAAATCTGATTTTCCTGTAGATGCAGATTTAAATGCAGCTTTTGATGCTAGTGATGCAACTGGAAATACTGATTTAAGAAGAGCTGTAACTATAAGTGCAGACGGATTAACAGCTGTTAAATTTCCAAAAGATGGAGGTTTAGGTCCAGAACATGATTGGATTGAAATTAGATTAGCTGATATGATTTTATTGTATGCAGAAGCTTTAAACGAAAACGGAAGTACACCTGCAGCAATAACAGAATTAAATAAAATTAGAAAGAGAGCAGGTTTATCTAACACAACTGCAACTACAAAAGCAGCAGTAGCAACAGCAATTGCAAATGAAAGAAGATTAGAATTGGCTTTTGAAGGTCACAGATGGTTTGATTTAGTTAGAATTGGTACTGCACAATCTGAGTTAAATTTTACAAATCCTGATTATTTATTATTTCCAATTCCAGTTTCAGAAATTTTAGCAACTCGTGGAGTAATTACACAAAATGATGGGTATTAATAATTAAATATAATTTGAATTAGTTTTATATTTTGGGACTACAACTTATTAAAGTTGTAGTCCTTTTTTTATAAAAATCCCAAATTAAATTTTAAATGAAGTTGTTCTTTTGATATAAATAACACTCAAAAAGAATTAGTCTTAAGATCTTGTATTTGATAAGGAATTTTTGAATAAGCTATACAAAGTTTGAATGATTACTTTTTTCTAAGATTTATTTTATTTAACATCACCGATATAAAAAATATAATATATAATTGCTCTATACATATTGATGTTTTTCGTGATATAGAGTACGCATATAAAGTTTATCAAATGACCAAGCTAGGAAATGTTAGAAACACCGATTAAAAAACATCCATTAAAGTAAAAGAAAATTAAAGAGATAAAATTTTAGAAGCTCTGATTTTAAATCGAAACTTTAAAGGAACTAATTGACTTTTTACCAAACAAAAAAAATCAGGTTTTAAAACCTGATTTTTATTATCATAAACTATTAAATTACTGTTTTAATCCAATTCTTTCTTTATTATTATTCTCCTTTAATAAAGGCGATTTTTTACTAGGGATAAAAAGAACATCATCATCCCATTTTGGATTATTATAAATTAAGTTATTATCTTTTGCCCCTTTTGAAGTTTTTACAAATCCACTATTGTGAATCAAACAATTTGAGATAAAATTATAACTTCCTTTTAAATCTAAAGGTGCTTTTTGTTTGTAACTGTTTTCAAAAACAGAGTTCGTAATCTCAACTGCGTAAATTCCAGTTGTTTTTAAGAACTTCCCTTTTTCTTGATTATTTACAGAACTAAATACACAGTTTGTTACCACCAGCTTTCCTCCAGGAATATCTTCTAAAGGAGTGTTTCTAACATAACTTACAGCCTCTTCTTCAATATCTTTAAAAACTGAATTCTCTAAAATGATAATATTAGCATTATAAAAACCAACTTGGTCTTTATCATAAGACAAGTTTAAACCTCTATAACTATTATCAAATCTCGAATTTTTAAAACTTAATGTATCTGCTTTTGTACCATTATATGCTTTAAAAATTGCTCCTCCATCTTTATTGGTGAAATTTTTAAAAACTACATGATCCACAAAAATACTGTAAAGGCCTCCTTCATTTTTATCTGGTGAAACAATGGCATATTTTGGACTAGAAATTTCGCCATCTATAATAACATCGTTCAAAGAAAATTTTACGCCTTCATTCACCCTAAAAAAGTAACTGATTGGTTTCTCCAAATCTTTCATTGCTGTTAAGATTGATGCTCCTCCTTTATCACCTTTAATGGTAATATTTTTATCGATTTTAATCGTTTTCTCAAGAATATATTCACCTGTTTGTAATACAATAGTAGAACCTGATGCAGCTTTACTAATGGCTTTTCTTAAAGTTTCTGTTCCAGGTTCAACAATAATATGTTCAGCTTTAATAACAGGCGCAACAATTTCTGGTTTCCAACCTGGACCTGCTCTTAATTTTAAAGCTTTGGGTACATCTGTAGCATCTAAATTAAAAGCACCTGCATTAAAAGTTGTTCTTACTGAACCATTAATATCTTCTTCTGGGCTTTTAGCGCTTTTTGATGCAACCAATAAATCTGAATTATCTACTGTTGGTATAGGAACATTTTGAAGGTCTTTAAACATTATTTTAGTGTTTTTAAAACCTTTATCATAAGCTCCATTTGCATCAATATAATTATTATTAAAGCTGATGTTAGCTGTTTCATCAACAAAAATTACATTTGTATTAGATGAATTATTAAATACCAAATTATTAGCAAAATTAACATTTGTGGGAGCTAGCGATTTCTCATCGTCTTTGCCTTCTCCAAATGAAATTGGCCCAGAATTAATAATTGTATTATTTTGAATATCTACATTTTTAACTTGCTCATATCTATTTAAAGACGAGTTAGGCACACCATTCATTAGTACAATTGGCCCTCTATAACCATCTCCTAATAAACCGATCATTAAATTATTTCTGATAATATGTCCAGAATTAATTACTCTAATTCCGCCTGTTTTAGACACTCCATTTCCGAGAAAAACATTTCTTTCCACTAAAGCATTATCTCCATGTCTTAAAGTTAAAGCTCCTTTACTACCCACAAATAAATTATCTCTAAAGATATTATCCCCAGACTTGTTTGATATGATTTCTATTTCTCCATCACAACCTTCAAAAATGTTTCTTTCTACTAATGTTTTAGATGACTTTTTAGAATTTGTACTTGTACCTATCCTTATGGTTTCTCCACCATTTGTTCCTAATTCTGGTCTTGGTCCAAACAAATTATTATCAATTTTATGATTATTCTCTGTATGTTCATCACCTTTTAACCAAACCACAAGTGTAGTACCAGGACTTGTTTTTCCTGTAAAATTATTATGATCTATTCTATTATTTTTCCCCCAAATGTCAACCCAATGATCATTAATGCCATCCTCAACCTGATAATAAGAAATTGTTGAGTTTGTAAAACGACAATTATTTGCAAATTCTTTTGAATTTTTTCTAAATTGAACAACAGATTTGTAAGAAGACATTCCGTCTTTAAACCATAAACCGCTTACAATTACATATTCACCATATATATTTAAAGTAGAATTTCCAGAAATAATTACTCCTCCATCAGTTTCTGCCTTTACAATAATTGGATTATCTTCTGTTCCATAGCCATATGCATTAAGCTCAACGTCTTTCCAAATTCCATTTTTTAATATAATTGTACTACCAGCATTAGCAGACTTTATTGCTTTGTTATATTCTAAAATGTCACAAACTAAAAGTTCTTGAGCATTTATTTTAAAAGATATTAAAGAAATAAAAACGACAACTATTAATATTGTTTTTTTCATAAGATTATTATATTAAACAAAAAGTAAACCAAATTATCAAACAAATAACTTATAAGCATCTTTTGAGCATTATTTTTAATTAATATTTGGTTTACCAAATTGGTTTACCAAATATACGTAAGTTATTTAAATAAATAAAATTGCAATTTGAAAGTTGTTTGAGAATAGAATATCAGATAAACAATTGGTAACAAAATATTTAAAATATAAATTTTTCTTAAATAAAAGAGATTAATAAAAATTAAATTAAAAAAAACAAAAAGTGTTTGCCAGATATAGAAAACTTCTTATATTTGCATCGCTCTAAGAAATAAAGAGCAATACGTTCATAAAAATAAGACTGCGAAAGTAGCTCAGGGGTAGAGCATCACCTTGCCAAGGTGGGGGTCGCGGGTTCAAATCCCGTCTTTCGCTCTAAACCTTTTATAAAATTTCATGCTGAAGTGGTGGAATTGGTAGACACGCTGGACTTAAAATCCAGTGGTCAGTAATGGCCGTGCGGGTTCAAGTCCCGCCTTCAGTACTAAAACCGTAACATTTATTTGTTACGGTTTTTTTATGGGTACAACAAATTCAGTTTACTCTAAATAGTTTCATTTTTATGAGTGATTTGAACATACTTTGAAAAAATAAAATCTACTCCTCCATACTCGCTTGCTGTTTTAATTTTTCATTCCATAGTATTATCTGAAATTTCTCCAGTAAAATCTACATAAACAAAAAATTGTGTATCACTTGATACAACTGCACCCTACCCATTGAGCATTTGATAATGTTTGAGCTCTAAAGTTATAAGAAAGAGCTTTAAATAAGGTTAATAAAAGTATTTTTTTTTATGATAAATAAGATAAATAGTTAATAATAAATCAAATACACAAAAAATACTGCAACCAATTGCGTAAAGATTTAAAATTGTAAATAATTTTAAAATACCTATACATCCTTCCTTTAATAACTTTTTAACAGCTTCAACTATCTAACTTGAATTTAGACCATATTTTCCCATTAACTGCTCAGGAGTTCCAGATTCTCAAAACGTATCTTTTGTGCCAACAAATTCTTGTGGAGTAGGTGTGTTTATAGGTAAATTTTTAGCAATTCTTTCTCCCAAACCTCTTAATATATATTCTTCAGTAGCAAATACAATGTGTTTAGCAGCTGATTTTAATATAATTACTTCACCTAAAGAGCTAATTATAAACGTCATACTTCTATAGAAATAGCTTATTCTTCTAAAACTTCTGATGTTTGTAAAAATTCTAAAACTAAATGTACAATGGCAACAATTCTTAATCCTTTTCCTTCTGTTAGGTTGATTGCTTTACCAATTTCAAAATTTTTTATCATTGTAATCTGCCATAAAAAAAGGCACAAGTGGGCTTCCAAAAAGTAAATATGCCTATTTGATAAAAAAGAAATCTTCATCCTTTCCTCATATCTAAATTATCTTTTAAATCCTTAATTTCACGATATAGAGATACAAAAAATTCTGTACAACCTAAGATCTTCTTGGATGTACAGAATTTATTTTGTCTAGATAATAGTTTCCAAAATTAGTTTCCTTTTTTATAATCTTCTAAAAACTTAGCTAAACCTATATCTGTTAAAGGATGTTTTAATAATCCTGTTATAGATGACAAAGGTCCTGTCATTACATTTGCACCAATTTTTGCGCAATCTATAACGTGCATAGTATGACGAATAGAGGCTGCTAAAATTTGAGTTTCAAACATATAGTTATCATAAATTTGTCTTATTTCTGAAATTAGATGTAATCCATCTGTAGAAATATCATCTAACCTTCCTAAAAAAGGAGAAACGTAAGTTGCACCAGCTTTTGCAGCTAATAAAGCTTGTCCTGCAGAAAAAACTAACGTAACATTTGTTCTAATTCCTTTATCAGAAAAATATTTACAAGCTTTAATTCCATCTTTTATCATTGGTAATTTTACCACAATTTGAGGATGTAATTTAGCAAGTTCTTCTCCTTCTTTAATCATTCCATCAAAATCTGTAGAAATAACTTCTGCACTTACATCACCAGCAACAATTTCACAAATATCTTTGTAATGTTGTATTATATTTTCTTTTCCTGTAATTCCTTCTTTTGCCATTAAAGATGGATTTGTAGTAACACCATCTAAAACACCTAAAGCTTCTGCTTCTGTTATTTGATCTAAATTTGCTGTGTCAATAAAAAATTTCATTTGTTTTTATTTTCTAAAATATATTAATATTGAAAAAACAATAATTATAAGTAAAATAGACAGTACAACATCAATTTTACTAAAACTGTTTTTATTTTCTTTTTTGTGTTCGGCAGTTAATGTACCAAATGATAATCCTTTAATTTTTTCGTAATTAGGTTCTGCTGTAGCTAAACTAACAGTAATACAAAGTATTACTGAAAAAATAAACATAAATATTGCCATGTGTGCAAAGTTTATTTTAGCAAAAGCATATAACAATCCAGAAATATCTTGACCTGATAAAAGTTCTCGTTGATAGTAAATTTCGGATCCTAAACGTATTATTAATAAAGCTAAACCTGCCAATAAAGTTGTTATTGCTGCTTTAGAGTTTACACGTTTCCAAATAATACCTAATAAGAAAACTGCTGTAACTGGTGGTGCAATATAAGATTGCACATTTTGTAAATATTGATACATAACACCACCACCAATTTTCTCCATAATTGGAATCCAAATAATACCTAAAACAACTATAATTCCTGTAGCAATTTTACCAATTGTTAAGAGTTCTTTTTCAGATTTATGAGGTTTTAATTTCTTGTAAATATCAATTGTAAAAATTGTTGAACATGAATTAAATACAGATGCTAATGAGCTCATTAAAGCAGCCATTAATCCACCAGCAACTAATCCTTTTAAACCAACAGGTAATAACGTTTTAACTAACATAGGAAAAGCTCTATCTGCTTTTTCAACTCCAAAAACTTCTGGATTTTGAATGCTTAAAGCAAAGGCAATAATACCAGGAATCAAGAAAATTAAAATGGGTAGTAATTTTAAATAGGCTCCAAAAATAGCACCTCTTCTACCTATTTTAATGTTGTTTGCAGCTAATGTTCTTTGTACAATATATTGGTCTGTACACCAATACCAAATACCAACAATGGTTCCTCCAAATAGTAACCCTGTCCAAGGAAAATCTGGATCATTCATTGGCCTCCACATGTTAAAATGATCTGGACTTACATTTCTAACCGTTTCTTGTAATTGGTCCCAACCACCAACTTCTTGTAAACCTAAATAGGTGATAATTAATGAACCTGCAATTAGAATAACTGTTTGTAAAGTTTCGGTATAAATTACGGCTTTCATTCCACCAATAACAGTATAAATGCCCGTAAAAATAACAATACCTATTGCTCCATACCAAAATGGAATACCGAGTAATTCAGATACCACAATTCCACCAGCATAAATAGTTACAGATACTTTAGTAAGTACGTATGCAGCTAATGAAAAAACTGATAAAAACCATCTTGATTTTGCATCAAAACGTTTTTCAAGAAATTCAGGCATCGTAAATGCACCACTTCTCATATAAAAAGGGAGAAATAACCAACCTAAAAGCAGTACAATCCATGCGTGTAATTCATAATGCGCCATTGGAGTTCCTGTTGCAAACCCTGTTCCTGCTAAACCAACAACATGTTCTGAACCTATATTTGAAGCAAAAATTGAAGCTCCAATTACAAACCATCCAACATTACGTCCTGCAAGAAAATAGTCTTCAGTATTTTTATTTTTTTGTAATACAACCCAAACAGCTACAGCTATTAAAGCTAAAAAATAAATTCCGAGAACAACCCAATCCCAACGTTCTAATACTGATTCCATTATAAATTGATTAGTTTAAGTTATGCGCTTTTAAAAAAAAATAAAAGCGCATAACTTACTTAGATTATATGTATTGATTGATAATGTTTTCAAACAATTCTTGTTTACCACTTTGTAATTCTAATTCTCCATTATTTTTAGCGATTTCATATAAATCTTTGAAGTCTAATTTTCCATTTTCAAAATCCTTTCCTTTTCCACTATCAAAAGAAGCATATCTTTTTTTTCTTAATGCATCATATTGAGAATTAGAAATAATTGCATCTGCTGTTAATAATGCTCTTGCAAATGTATCTGCACCACCAATATGTGCTAAGAATACATCTTCCATATCTGTAGAGTTTCTTCTGATTTTTGCATCAAAATTAACACCACCACCTTGTAAACCACCTGCTTTCATAAAAACCAACATAGCTTCAGTAGTTTCTTGAATGTTGTTAGGGAATTGATCTGTATCCCATCCATTTTGATAATCTCCACGATTTGCATCTAAACTACCAAGCATTCCTGCACCAGCAGCAACTTCGATTTCGTGTTGAAAAGTATGTTGTGCTAAAGTTGCGTGATTCACTTCAATATTGATTTTGAAATCGTCTTGTAAACCATATTTGTTTAAGAAACCAATTGCAGTTGCGGAATCAAAATCATATTGATGTTTCATTGGCTCCATTGGCTTAGGTTCAATAAAGAAGTTTCCTTTAAATCCTTGAGCTCTTGCATAATCTCTAGCAGAAGTTAAGAATTTACCCATATGATCCAATTCACGATTCATATCTGTATTTAATAAAGACATGTAACCTTCACGACCACCCCAGAATACGTAGTTCTCACCACCTAAAGCGATTGTTGCATCTAAAGCAACTTTAATTTGACCACCAGCTCTTGCTAATACGTTGAAATCAGGATTCGTAGAAGCCCCATTCATGTATCTTGGATTAGAGAAACAGTTTGCAGTTCCCCAAAGTAATTTTACTCCAGAAGCAGCTTGTTTTTCTTTTAATACTTCAGTAATTGCAGCAATTCTACTTTCAGATTCAGCGAAAGTTGCTCCTTCTCTAATTAAATCAAAATCATGAAAACAGTAGTATCCAAATCCCATTTTAGTTGTAAATTCAAAAGCAGCATCTGCTTTTGCTTTTGCAGCTTCTAATGCATCCGAATGTTGATCCCAAGCAAAGTTTTGTGTTCCAGGTCCAAAAGGATCAGAACCTTGACCACAGAATGTATGCCAATATGCGATTGAAAATTTAAACCAATCTTTCATTTTTTTACCTGCTACAACTTGTTCTGGGTTGTAATATTTAAATGCTAAAGGATTGTCTGATTCTTTTCCTTCGAATTTAATTTCGCCTATTCCTTTAAAATATTCTTTGTTTCCTATTAAAGCCATTATTGTATTTATTTAATTATTGTATTTATTTTCTAAATCATTTTTCCATAAGTTATATGCATCAACATATATTTGTCTATCATTTAATGGATGATAGGTAAGCACTTGTTCATTATCTGAAAAAGCTTCTTCTAATGTTGCAAAATCTCCAGCAGCAACTCCTGCTGCACGTGCAGCACCAATTGCGCCAGTTGTATCAATAATATTTATTTCAGTTTCAATTAAGGTTGCAATTGTTTTTGAAAAAATTTCTGAACGAAACAAATTATCATTTCCAGCACGCATGCCTGATAACCTAACACCATCATTTTTTAAAATATCAATACCATACACAAATGCAAATGCAATACCTTCTAAAGCTGCTCTAAATAAATGCTGATTTTGATGTTTGTTAAAATTTAAATTGAAGATGCTAGATCCGTTATTTGAATTATGTAACATACGTTCTGCACCATTTCCAAAAGGTATAATTCGCAATCCATCAGAACCCACAGGAACTTGAGAAGCCAAATCATTCATATCACTATAAGAATCTGTGGGTGCAATATGGTTTTTCATCCAACTATATTGAATTCCTGCTCCATTTATATTTAAAAGCTTTCCAATTCTTGGAGCTTCTTTTGTGTAATTTACATGTGCAAAATTGTTAATTCTTATACTTTCTTTTGAAGCTGTTTTATCAGTAACTGCATACACAACACCACTTGTACCACCTGTTGCAGCAATTTCTCCTGGATGTAAAACATTTAAAGAAAGTGCGTTGTTAGGTTGATCTCCTGCTCTGTATAATACAGGTATTCCTTCTGGTAAACCTATTTCTGCAGCAGCAGATTTTGTAACTTTTCCTTGGTCTGAAAAAGTTGGAACTATAGTTGGAATTAAATCTGTGCTAATTCCCATATAATTAAACAACCAATCTGCGGGTTTATTTTGTTTAAAATCCCACATAATACCCTCAGATAAACCTGAAATTGTTGTGGTTGCTTCTCCAGTTAATTTTAAAGCGATGTAATCTCCAGGTAAAAGTAATTTATCTATTTTTTCGTAAAGATGAGGTTCATTTTCTTTTACCCATTTTAATTTTGATAAAGTGAAATTTCCAGGTGAATTTAAAAGATTAGAAACACATTTATCTGCACCAACACCATTAAAAGCATCATTACCAATTTGCACAGCTCTACTATCGCACCAAATTATGGATGGTCTTAAAACTTTTGCTTCTTTATCAACGACAACTAACCCATGCATTTGATAAGAAATACCTATGCCTTTTATTTTATCTGATGAAATACCTGTTTGTGCTAGTAATTTTTGCGTTACTTTTCCAATATTTTTCCACCAAACTTCTGGTTCTTGTTCAGCCCAACCAGTTTCTACAGACAAGATTGTCATTTCTTTTTCAGGGTAATTTGTAACTCCAACAGATTTTCCTGTTTTTGAGTCTATTAAAGCTGCTTTAACAGATGAACTACCTAAATCATATCCAATATAATATTCCATTATTTTAATTATTCACTTAATTTAAAATGATTATTTGAAGCATACATTCCAAGCATTGTTCCTACAAAACCTTTTGCTTCTTCTGTGCTTAAATTAATTGCATCAACATCTTTTGCTAATAAAATCCAATCATCATTTTCAGATAGTTTATAGTAAAAATCATAATACCTAGTTTTACCTTCTATTTTTAAAAATAAATCTTCCGTTTCTGATTTTATTACTTGAGATGCTATTATTTCTGGTTTTCCTTCATTTTGTTTTAAGGCATTTCTTTCTACAAAAACTTCTATTTTATCATCATTATTTAATCTCTTTCCAATAAAAATATAATGGTTTTCATTTTGAAAAGCCACTAAACCTGAAGTTTGAGATGAATTAGTTAATGAGAAATTTAATTTAGTTGAAGCTTCAAATTCAAGATGTTGTTGACGTCTTAAAATAAATGATGAGCTACTAATTTGTTTTATATTTTCTTCTGATGGTTTTAAGTATAAATTACTGTTTTGTAAAACATAAATACTATCCTTAGGATTTCTTAAAAACACCCATTTAAAGTCTAGTTTTTCCGAAGAAAAATCATCATTCGATTCAAAATTACCCGTTGTTGGAGGAATTATTTCTTTAGTTTCTGGTAAATTAGGTTTTTGATGTGAAAAAGGATGTGCTTCATTTCCTTTTTCAAAAGTTGGCCAACCATCTTTCCAAGTTACAGGAAGCATAAAAGTTTCACGTCCAGTATTGTAATAATCAATTTCGTAAGGTCTGCAACCTAAATAAACCGCCCACCAATCTCCATTTTGAGTTTCTACAAAATCTGCATGACCAGTTGTTGATATTTGATTTTTTCTATCTTTTGATAAATGACGTTGTGTTAAAATCGGATTATTTTCATAACTAACATAAGGCCCAAGTACATTTTTACTTCTAAAAACTACTTCAGAATGTTCGTAAGCTGTTCCTCCTTCTGCACAAATTAAGTAGTAATAATCATCTTTTTTAATGATATGTGGTGCTTCTATCCAAACTGGTTTTTTAGCCATATCAGTTCCACCATCTACTAATAACTTTTGATCAGAAATTATTTTTTGGGTTTCCAAATCATACTCCCAAATATAAATAGCTCTATGACCATTATGTTTTATTTCGTTATTTGGTGGAGGACCATTGTGTGTAATGTACGTTTTGCCATCATTATCAAAAAAGATATCTGGATCTATACCATCTATTTCTGGCAACCAAACAGGATTAGACCATTCTCCTTCAGGATCTTTAGTGGTAACAATAAAATTACCTCCTTGTTCTACATTTGTACAAATTACATAGAATGTACCATTGTTATAACGAATTGTTGGGGCATATAAACCTCTAGAAACAGGCATTTTAGAAAAATTACCTTGTTCTTTTCTTGTAATAACATGCCCAACTTGTTTCCAGTTTACTAAATCGGAACTTTTAAAAATTGGTAAACCTGGAAAATATGTAAAAGATGATGTTATTAAATAATAATCATCACCAGCTTTACAAATACTTGGATCTGGATAAAAACCAGCAAGTATTGGGTTTAAATATTCGCTATCTGCTTTTTTTATTGTGTTAAAAACTTGGTCTTTTCCTTTGTAATTAAACCAATCAAAGGCAGCATATTCTTTATTGTCAAATTGATTTTCAACTGTTTTGTTTTTACAAGAGCTAAAAAAACATACTATAATTATCAATAAAATAGATAGAAGTTTTTGTGTTTTCATTTTGTTAAATTTTATAAGGATTTAAAGCTTGGATGCTTCCATCTTTATTGTGAGTAATTTCTGCAACTTTTACTGATCTTAAATGTGTTATTCCTTTAGATAAACTAGAATCATGATAAAATAAATACCATTTTCCTTCAACCTCACAAACTGAGTGATGAGAGGTCCAACCTACAACTGGATTTAAAATACGTCCACCATAAGTAAAAGGACCATAAGGACTATCACCAACTGCATAACAAATAAAATGTGTATCTCCTGTTGAATATGAAAAATAATATTTGCCATTATATTTGTGTAACCAAGCTGCTTCAAAAAAGCGTCTATCATTATCTCCAGCTAATAGTAAATTTCCGTTTTCATCTAAAATTTCAATTTCTTTTGGTTTTTCATCAAACTCTAGTAAATCATCTGTCATTTTAGCAACATATGGTAACAAAGCAGGTTCATTGTCTTTTGGAAGAAATGCTGTAGGACTTTCTGGATGTTCTGCATTAAAAGTTCCATTTCTCCAACGTTGTAATTGTCCTCCCCAAAGACCTCCAAAATACATATAATAACTACCATCATCGTCTTTAAAAACGGCAGGATCAATTGAAAAACTTTCTTTTATTGCTTCTGGTTGAGCTTTAAAAGGTCCTGTTGGGGAATCACTAATAGCAACTCCAATTTTAAAAACATCATCATAATCTTTTGCAGGAAAAAATAAGTAGTATTTACCATCTTTTTCTTGTGCATCTGGTGCCCACATTTGTTGTTTTGCCCAAGCTACATCATTTACATGCAAAGCTAAACCATGTACTATTGCTTCGCTATCAATACTATCCATAGAAATTACATGGTAATCTTCCATAGCAAAATGACTTCCTAAGTCATCAAAAGCTTCTCCAGCATCAATATCATGTGATGGGTAAATATAAATTTTACCATTAAAATAATGTGCAGAAGGATCTGCTGTGTAAATATGTTTTACTAAAGGTTGAGAAATCGCTGTTTCTGTTAGTTTCTCAAAATCAATATGTTCAATACTTTCTTCTGGCATTCTTTTTTCTTTAAGGTTTTTACAATTAAATTACATTCTTCTTAGCTTCAAATCTGCTTCAATTTGATTCTCCATTTTTTTATTGATTTCATAGAAAAACAATAAAACACAACCTAATAAAAATGGAATTGCAGGATATATACTTACTAACATTTTTGTTCCATGAATTGCACTTTCTACTTGTGTTTCTGATTGTGGGTGGTAATTGTATAGCCCTAAAATCCAAGCAACAAGAGAGCCACCAATTGTAAGTCCTAATTTTAAACCTATCATCATTGCAGAAAAAATAATTGCTGTTGCTCTACGATTAGTTCTCCACTCAGAGAAATCTGCAACATCTGCAATCATTGCCCATAAAATTGGTATTGTAATACCATAAAAGAAACCGTGTAAAATTTGTGATAAAAACATTAATTCTACAGATTCTGGTGAAAAGAAATAAAATGAAATAATAAATAATGTTGATATGAATAAAAAGAATCTGAAAATATCTCTTTTACCATATTTGTCTGCTAATTTTTTTGATAAACCAATACCAACAATCATAAAAATAATACCCCCTGCATTAAACAATCCAAAACCGGCAGAAACAGGATCTTCACCAAAGAAATTTGCACCAATACTATTGAAGAAATCCAGAATAGGACTAATAAAAGAAGTTAGCTCATCAGCATCTACATAATTCTTAAAATAATACACATAAGAACCACCTTTCATAGCTAATGTTACAAACACCAATGTTGTTAATACCAGCATTATAACCCAAGGTTTATTTTTTGTTAAATCGCCTAAATCTTCTTTTAAACTAGATTTTTGTTCAGCTGTTGGAATAACACGCTCTTTTGTAGTTAAAAATGTAATAATCAGCATAATTGTACCAATAATTGCTAACCAAGTCATTACTATTTCTATACCAATTGCTTTATCTCCACCACCAGCAGATTCTATAATAGGTAACATAAAAACTTGTACAAAAAATTGCGCAAACATAACCGCTACAAAACGATATGCAGACATGCTATTTCGTTCTTTCATATCACCTGTAATTACGCCACTTAAAGCAGAGTAAGGTAAATTGTTGGCTGCATATAACATTAATAATAATGTATAAGTAGCTACAGCATATATTACTTTTCCTTTATAAGAAAAATCTGGTGTACTAAAGGCAAGTAATGCAACAATACCAAGAGGAACAGAAGTAAATAGAATCCAAGGTCTGAATTTACCCCATTTTGATACAGTTCTATCTGCAAGAGCACCAATAACTGGGTTAAAACCAAATGCAGCAATTAAACCAACAGTAAACATTATTGCAGAGGCATGTCCTGTATCTAGACCATAAATATCTGTGTAAAAATAGGCTAAATAGGTAATTAATGTTTGAAAAACTAGATTAGCAGCAAGATCTCCTAAACTGTATCCAATTTTTTCTTTTACAGATAATTTTTGTGTTTCAATACTCATTATATTAACTTTAGATGGTTGTTGTTTTTTATTAATTAATCTACGTATTTACTTTCTGGAGGACCTAAATATGTTTTAGGTATTTTCTTTTCTTGAGTTTCAATTACTATTTTTTGTAACACTAAACCTTCATCAACTCTATAATAATTTAAAATATGATTTCCTGTTTTATTAATTTCAAATTCTGTTGTAATCTCTTTTATATTATCTGACACATTATTTTGCCAATTACTTGGAACTTTACCATTGTAGTTAAATATTAAAGGATCAGTATCATAATTTACTTGTGTTGGCATTTCATTATCAAATGACAATCCATAATACATCCCTTCTCTTGTTGAATAATTTATAGTTGGTGAAAAATAGGCATGTACTTTTACTTTTCCTTTATTTTGAAAATGAACATTATAAGATAATTTAGGTGAGTCTTCATTCAATACAACTCTACCCTTTTTGATAGGAAGTGAAATAACTGAAGATCCTGATTTCCCTAAATTCTCAACAACTTTCCATTGAAAAGATTCTGGCTCTGTTTTACTTGAAAAATGATGTGCTTCCATTGAAATATAACTGCTGTTTTCTATAAAACCTTTGGCATCGCTTGGGGTTTCTAAATCGATAGAAGCTAGTGTTTTTACATCTGCTACTTCTATTTCAGTATTTTCATCAACTAAAATAGTTTCAGGCATAACATTAAAACGTGGTTGTTGCCAATTATCATAACCTATATGAGTTTGAGACATCATATGGTTCCATTTTCCATTGGCTAATTCTTCGTGATAATATTTAGTCATCAAAGAATCTTTAACAAACAGCTCCTTAACTTTTTTAGCGTAGGTATTGGCTATTACTTTACCCTGTGTTGCATATAATTTATTTTTCTCTGTAGCTAAATAAAGCTCATTTAAATTAGCACTAGCAATTATTGGATGCTCTACTAATTGATAAAAGGCATCATGATAATCTCGTGGTAATTTTTGTTTTAAGTCTTTTGCTTTTTTTGCTAAAAGGTTATAATCTTCTACGATTTTTTCAGCTTCATTAAAATTAGTTAAATTATACACAGGAATATTTAACAATTCTGGTTTTCTACGAGCATTATATTTTGTGTATTTTCTGAGCATGTCTGCAATGTCTTCAGCAAACTGGCTTCCAAATTGTTTTTCTGCCCATTCTGTATAATAATCTTGAAGATTATCAGCATTCCATTTTTCAGGATCCCAAGCGTAATCTAAAAAGAATTCAATAGGAAACTCCATGGGTTTAATATCGCCAACATTTACAATCCAAACTCTATCTGCATTATGCTCGTAAGCTAAATGCATTTGCTCCCAAACACGTTCTATTTGTGTTGTGTTTATCCATTTGTAATTTCGTGGACCACCAACATAATCGTAATGATAGTAAATACCATAACCTCCTTTTCTTGGTTTTGCATCTAAGGCTGGTAATTTTCTAATATTTCCCCAGTTATCGTCACACAATAAAAGCGTAACATCATCTGGAACTTGCATGCCTTGGTCATAATAATCTTGAACTTCTTTATATAAAGCCCACATTTGAGGTGTTTCTTCTGCAGGTTTACCTGTAACGTCTTCAATTATTTTTCGCTGATCTTTAACAATGGTTTCTAATAATTCTGTAGCTGTTCCTTCACTCATGGCTTCATCTCCATCACCACGCATACCAACAGTTACAATAGTTTCAGTATTTCCTCTTCGTTCCATGCCTTCTGTCCAAAACTTTCGTAAGCCTTCTGGATTGGTGTTGTAATTCCACTCACCTTTACCAAAACGTTGCCATTCTGCATGTGCACGCGTTAAAGGTTCGTGATGCGAAGTTCCCATAACAATACCATATTCGTTTGCTAAAATAGGATTTTGTGGATCGTTTTCATAAAACATACGTCCCCACATGGAAGGCCATAAATAATTACCTTTCATACGAAGAATATACTCAAAAACATGATTGTAAAATTCAGCATTAAACCCACCAAATTTTTCAAAAGCCCAGCCAGAAAGTGCTGGTGCTTCATCATTAATAAATATACCTCTATACTTTACTTTAGGCGACCCTTTTGTATAGCTGCCTCTAGTAATAAAAACATTTTCTTTTTTCTTTGAAGGAACATCTGCCCAGAAATGATGTGGGGATACCCCTATTTCGTATGAGACATCAAACATACCATAAATGGTTCCTCGTTTGTCACTACCAACGATTACTAAAGCTTCTTCAACACCCTCAAAAGGATTTTTTATAGTTTGTATTAAAAAGGTTTCCCATTTTCCTTTAACTAAAGATACCTCTAGCTTTTTTTCTTCAATTAGTTGATCAATTAAGTTAGAATTCCCTATAGTACCTACAATTATTGCAGTTCCATTTGATGGTATTTCATTTGAAATGATACTAGGTTTTATATTGGTAACTCGTTCTATATCTTCTTGAAATTTCTGAGCTATTTTTTTAACACCTTTATAGTCATTATCACTTAAATAAATAGCAGTTGCTTCATTATTATTTACAATAGCGAAACCAGAGCTTGTTTGAATGTAAGACTTTTGTTTTTGTAAGTTTATTAGAGAATTTGAATTACAAGAAACTAAAAATAATAAACTAAATATTAGAAAAAATACTTTTTTTGTTGATTTCATAATTTTTAAATTTACCAATTATCGGTTCTAAATGGTGAAGCAGGTAAGTTTTCTTTGTTATATAAATTTGCTTTATCTGGATTATCTGCCCAAGCATATCTAACAGCAACAGGATCTTTGATAGACTCATTAAAAACAATTATTTTGTTTTTTTCGATTATTGCTTTTGCCCAAACAAATTTTTTATCTGCACCTGCAATCGCGAATTCTTTTAATTCTCCTCCTTTAGCAACTAAGCCACTTCCAACGTTTTCAAATTCCAGAATTATTTTATTTCCTTTACTCTTTTTGCTTTTTAAAGTAGGGCCAGAAAACACAACATTTTTTTCTTTGTAAGCCATTTTTTTTGCTGCTAAAGCTAATCGTTTTGCAACATCTTTTTTATTTAAAGGATGAATATCATTCCACTCGCCAATATCAATAGTAACAGCCATAGCTGTTTTTG
The DNA here is from genome assembly GCF_001761365.1 of Polaribacter vadi. Lineage (NCBI taxonomy): Bacteria > Pseudomonadati > Bacteroidota > Flavobacteriia > Flavobacteriales > Flavobacteriaceae > Polaribacter > Polaribacter vadi. The sequence goes on from NZ_CP017477.1 coordinate 2,212,354, forward strand.
GTAACTTTAATGTTTGTAATTGTGCTTCCCTTAAAGCTGCCCAACTACTTTCTGTAGGTTCTTTATATGCTTCTTGGTAATTGGCCAATTGCACAAATAGAAAAGGAAAATTACCTTGCTTAAATTTTGTCCTCCAATTTTTAATTAAAGTAGGAAAAAGTGTTTGGTATTCTTTTGGATTTTTTACGTTTGATTCTCCTTGATACCATATTACTCCTTTTATTTTATAATTCAATAAAGGCGCTATCATTGCATTATATAAACCAGCAGGCTTCCATCTAATAAATGTTTGACCTTCTTTTGGTGGCATTTCTGCCCCAAGTCTATATTTCCAAGTTCCCTTCAAATCGATGGTTTTATTATCAGATTTTACTTCATAAGGTTTATCTAAATAAAAACCACCAACACCACTTTCATTTATAACTCTAATCGTAATGTTATTGTTACCTTCAACCAAAATATTAGAAGGTATTGTATATCTTCTTGGAGGATATTTATAACCAGTTGTGCCCACAAAAGTTCCATTTACATAAACGGAATCTGAATCGACAACCCTGCCCAAATTTAATTTTAATGTTTGATTTAGCATAGATTTTGGAATTTGTACATCTTTTCTAAACCAAACCACGCCGTTTTTGCCAGCAATTTTTTCTTTATCCCAATATCCAGGAACATCCATTTCATCCCATTTTTGGGTGTCTAAGCTTTGATTGTACCAAGGATTTTTTTTATTTCCTAAATCTTTGTTGTAAAGTTTGTTATGCCAATCTTTCCAATTCTGATTATCAGTATTTTGAATTTCTTTAATTAAACTATCATCTTTAAATTTTTGAGCTTCATCAAAATAGTGAGGAAATGCTTTTAAAGCGTCTTCACTTATCCAGGATTCTGCTGGTGAACCTCCTAAACTTGAATTAATTATACCTATAGGAACATTGTAGCTTTCATATAATTCTTGTGCAAAAAAATACGCAACTGATGAAAATTCAGAAATATTCTCTTGATTTACTTCTTGCCAGTTTACACTTTCAATATTTTCTTGAGGTGCTTTAAAATTATAACGTTGTGGAATTTTTATATAATGAATTTTAGGATTGTTAGCAGATTTAATTTCGTCTTCATACAAAGGGCTTACACGTCTCATAGGTAATTCCATATTTGACTGCCCTGAACATAACCAGACATCTCCTACTAAAATATTATTGATAATTATGGTGTTTTCACCAGACACAACCATTGTATATGGTCCTCCTGCTTTTAAGTTGTTTAAAGTAAATTCCCATTTTCCTTCAATACTAGCTTCGCCTTTATATACATTGCCATTAAAATCTATAATTATCTTTTCTTTGGATGATGCCCAACCCCAAATTTTAACTTCAGCGTTTCGTTGCAAAACTAATCCATCACTAATAAATGCAGGAAGTTTAACTTCTGCATTTAAAACATTAATACTTATACACCAAAAAATAATGCTGGAAAAAAAAAGGGTTTTCTTAGGTAATATCATTCTTTAGAATCAGATTTCAAATTAAATACACTGTAATAAGCTTTCTTTTTTTCATTATTTCTATCAAACAATAATGGGTAATTGGTTCTGCCATTAATTGGCCAATCATTTTTCCAAGAATCCCCATCATTAACACCCCAAAATGTTACACGACTAATCTTGTCTTCGTGTTTTAAAAATAGCTTAAAAATAGCTTCATAACGTTCTGCTAGTTTAACTTGTATAGAATCTGGAAGTTTTTCTGGGTAAGGATTCATAGTTGGATCTCCACTTTCAAACTTTACATTTACGTCTGCACCAGAAAAATCCCAAGGCATAGGTATAACAGATACATCTAATTCTGTAATCGCTACTTTAATCCCTAACTCAGCATATTCAACAATACTTTTTTCAATTTCTTCTATGCTTGGGGTGTTTAAATCCCAGTGACCTTGCATACCAATACCATCTATTTTTGTACCAAGTTCTTGAATTCTTTTTATCATTTTTATGGCTCCAGCTCTTTTTGCAGGAATAGTCATGCTATAATCATTATAATAAAGTTCTGCATCAGGATCTACTTTTTTAGTTAAATCAAATGCTAAGGACAAATAATCTTCTCCTAATGCATCTAAAAATGCTGTTTTTCTTAGAGTACCATCATCATTTAAAGCTTCATTTACAACATCCCAAGCATCAATTTTACCTTTGTACCTACCAACAATAGTATTTATATGGTTTTTTAGTTCATTAACCATTTCTGTACTGTCTTTTATTTCTTTAAAAAAGGGCGATAATTGGCTGTGCCATACTAAAGTATGCCCTTGAATATGCATGTTGTTTTTTTCTGCTAACCCCACCAATTTATCTGATAATTCAAAATTGAATGTATCTTTTTTAGGATGAATTAATAAAGATTTCATGATATTCTCTGGAGTTATGCTATTAAATTCTGTTTTAATTAAAGCATTTTGCACCTCGTTTTTTTCATTAATTTGATTTGCATTTATTGCAACTCCTATTAAAAAATTATTTTTATAAACTTCTTTTAACCCATTTGGTTTTTCTACATTAACTAAAGTCTTTTTTTTACAAGAAGAAAAAGCTAAAAGTAATGTTAGTAAATATATTAGTTGATTTTTTTTCATTTTAGATAAATTTATGAGATATTGCAATCGGTTGCGTAAAAATATAAAAAAATAATTATTAATCGCTATATTGCAAATGTTTTTTGTAAAATAGGATAATTAATACTAATATAAAAAAAAATGAAAACAAGATTTTTAGGAAAAAATGGTTTTAATGTTAGCGAAGTTGGTTTAGGCTGCTGGCAATTAGGTGGAGATTGGGGAAATGAAATTTCTGAAAAAAAAGCATTTGATATTATGCAAAAAGCTGTAGAAGGAGGAGTTACTCTCTTTGATACTGCTGACGTTTACGGAAATGGTAGAAGTGAGGAAATTATTGGCAAGTTTTTAAAAGAATATAAGCCTGATTTGAGAATTGCGACAAAATTTGGTAGAGGATCAGATGTTTATCCTAATAATTACTCCAAAGAAGCTTTAACAATGTCTGTAGAAAAATCTTTAAAAAGATTAGGAGTCGATAGCTTAGACTTACTTCAGTTACATTGTATACCAACCAAAATTTTAAAACAAGAAACTATATTTTATTGGTTAAAGGAATTAAAAAAAGAAGGTAAAATAAAAGCTTTTGGTGCAAGTGTAGAAACTATAGATGAAGGGTTGTTTTGTGCTGAACAAGATGATATTACCAGCATACAAGTAATTTTTAATATTTTTAGACAAAAAATTACTGAACAATTGTTATCAAAAACTAAAGAAAAAGGAGTAGGTGTTATTGCTCGTTTACCATTAGCTAGCGGATTATTATCTGGTAAATTCACAAAACAAATGTTGTTTAACGAAAATGACCATAGAAATTATAATAAAGATGGAAATGCTTTTAATGTGGGAGAAACATTTGCTGGATTACCTTTTGAAAAAGGTGTAGAATTATCTGATAAAATTAAAAATGAATTTTTACCAGAAAATATTTCAATGGCACAGTTTTCACAACGTTGGATTTTAGACCATGATTCAATTTCATGTATTATTCCTGGAGCAAGTTCAGTGTTTCAAGTAGCTTCTAACTGCAGTGTTTCTGAGCTAAAACATTTAGAGGAGTCTACGCATAAAAAACTACAAGAATTCTACAATAATCATGTTCACAATCATATTCGTGGTCTTTATTAAGTTTTTAACATTTCTTAATAATCATCGCTAATAAAACTCTAAATTTGTAAAAATCAACATATTTTTATTATGAGTCAGAACAAAGATGTTACTATATATGACATAGCTGATGCGTTGAACTTATCTACATCTACAGTTTCAAGGGCATTAAAAAATCATTCTAGTATTAGTAAAAAAACTACCTTGAAGGTTAATGAGGCTGCAGCAAAAATGCAGTATACGCCTAATATATTAGCTTCTAGTTTAAGAAATAATAAAACAAACACAATAGGAGTGCTTATTTCAAGGATAAATAGGCCATTCATGTCTGATCTCATTAGCGGTATAGAAGTAGTAGCTCAAAAGGCTGGATTTAATGTAATTATTGCACAATCTCATGACTCTTATGAAGATGAAGTAAATATGTGTCAAGCATTATATAATAGTAGAGTTAGTGGTGTTATTTGTTCTCTTGCAATGGAGACAAAAGACACTGATCATTTTGATCAATTTAGGAATAAAAATATACCTCTTGTTTTTGTTGATAGAGTTCCTAAAACATTTACTACATACAGAGTAATGATAGATAATTACTCAGCAGGATTTAAAGCTGCCCAACATTTAATAGAACAAGGATATACACGTATTGCACATATTGCAGGTCTAAAGTTTAGGAGTATTTATAACGAACGAGAACAAGGTTATAGAGATGCCTTAAAAAAATATAACTTACCTGAAGAGGATAATTTAATTATTCATGTAAAAACCATGAGTTATGAAGAGGGTGAAAAAGCAGTTAATAAACTATTGAGTTTAGAAAACCCACCAGATGCTATATTTTCTTCAAATGATACCACTGCTGTTGCTGCTATTCAAGTAGCAAAAAGTAGAGGTTTAAGAATTCCTGAAGATTTTGGAGTTATAGGTTTTAATAACGATCCGATATCAAGAATTATTGATCCAGGTTTATCAACTATATCTCACCCAGCTTATGAAATGGGAAAAATATCTTCTAAAAAAATATTGAAACATCTAAAAAAGTCTAAAAACGAGAGTATAACTGAGATAAGCTTCTTAAATACAGATGTAATTATTAGAGGATCTTCTAAAAGATTAAAAGATTAGTCTATTATTTATAACCAAACAATCTAGGTAACCACAAGCTTAATTCTGGAAAGATACTTACCAAAATTAATGAGACAATCATCGCTAAAAACAAAGGTAATAATGGTTTAATTACTTTTGTTATTTTAGTATTAGCAACACCCACACCAATAAAAAGTACAGATCCTACAGGAGGTGTACACAAACCTATACATAAATTAAGAACCATAATTATTCCAAAATGTACAGGATCTATTCCTAATGCAGTTACAACTGGTAAGAAAATTGGCGTAAAAATTAATACTGCAGGTGTCATATCCATAAATATTCCAACAAAAAGCAAAATAAGATTAATGGTAAGTAAAACAGTAATTTTATTATCACTAATTTGTAATAATGATGCTGTTACTGATTGTGGAATATCTTCATAAGACATTACCCAAGACATGGCAATAGACATGGCAATTAACATCATTACAACAGCAATAGTTTCTGATGATTCTGTTAGTATTGTTTTTAAATCAGAAAAATTTATTTCTTTGTAAACAAAAGAAAGCAATAAACAATACAAGACAGCAACAGATGATGCTTCTGTGGCAGTAAATATTCCTGCTACAATACCACCTATAACTACTATTAATAAAAACAAACTTGGTAATGCTTGCAAAAATGTTGTAAAAATATTTTTTAAAGAACTTGCATTTCCTGTTGGATACTTTTTACGTTTTGCCCAAATATAAGCAACTATCATTAAAAATAATCCTGTTAAAATACCAGGTATATAGCCTGCTAAAAATAAAGCCCCAATACTAACACCACCACTTGCTAAGGAATAAATAATAAAAATATTACTTGGGGGAATAATAAGCCCTGTTGTTGCAGAAGTAACATTTACAGCAACACCAAACTCTTTATTGTATCCTTCTTTTTCCATTTCATCACTCATAAAACTACCAATAGCTGCTGCAGCTGCACCAGCAGAACCTGCAATGGCACCAAATAACATTGCAGAAACAATATTAACATGTGCCAAACCTCCAGGTAATGCTCCAACAATAGCTTTGGCAAAATTAATAAGCCTTTTGGCAATTCCTCCCCTATTCATAATATGCCCAGCAAGAATAAAAAATGGAATGGCTAAAATGGAAAAACTATCTAAACCAGTAACAACACGTTGTGCAATTGTTGTTAATGCAGGTATTACTGGCATTCCACTAGCTAAAATAGTAATAACGGCTGCAATGCCAATACTCCAAGCAACAGGTATGCGTAATACTATTAAAACAATAAAACTGAGTACTAATATTGTTACTTCCATCTATTAAATGTCTTTATTTTTAATTTTACAAATTCTGTAATAAATAATTATAAAACCTGCAATTGGAAATATATTATACACAACACCCATAGGAATATTAAGTGCTGGAGATCTTTGTCCTAAATAAAAAGAAATGTAAACGTAGCGTAAACCGCCAACCAAAAAAATAGCAGAGATAAAAATTATGATGATAATGTTTCCAAAAATTCTTAAACGCTCTCTGTTTACTGGTTTTATGTAGTTTGAGATTAAATCTATGGCAATATGTTTATTTTGTCCTGAAGCAAAAGCTCCTCCTAAAACACCTACCCATATCATTAAAAAACGGGCAAGCTCATCTGTCCAAGAACTTTGTTCTGTCATTACATATCTTGTAAAAACACCCCAAATTACATCTATAACCATTACTGAAAGTAAGATTGTTAAAGTCCAACTTAAACTACTATCAACTTTTTTTTTGTATTTAAGCATAGTTATATATTACTCATATGTGTACAATTCAAATCTTTGGATATTTACATCATTTAAAAACGAACGAATATGTCTTCCTTGATGAGTCTGATCTCCATTTAAATGTTGATAAACCTTCCATTGATTTCCTTCAAAATACCCTTTTTCAGCTTTTAAAATTCCTACTTTTCCATTTAAATTTTTCTTGTTTTTAAAAGTAAAAGAAACTCCAAAACCAACATAATAAAATTCATTTTCTTTTGTTTGTACAATAATTGCTCCTGAAGGTTCCCAATTGTTAGAACTAGAGTTTGCTTCCCATCCTAAATTGTAGGTATGACTTGCTGTAAACTCATAATTTCCTAAAGTAAAAACGGTTTTTTTATTTTCATTATTCAATAAAACTCCTTCTACTTTATTTTGATTTTGATGTAAAATTGGATGAATTTGATTAATAACATTGTAAGTTTTTGCTAGCTTTTCTTCTTTTGGCAGCAGATCTAACTCTGGAATTTGCTCAATAGCAAAAGGTGAAAAACCTAAACTTTTATAATGCCCAATAGTAAACAATGCCTTTGCTGATACAGTATTATCAAATTGATGTTCTGGAATAAATAGTGGATTGTTTTGTCTTGTATATAAATCACACCAATATTTAATATTAGGAAAGTAAAAATCTGGAGAAAACATATCTATAGATGTTCCTGCAGCTTTCCAAACATCTATAAGATGAGGCAAAGGCCCTGCACTTGGGTATTCTCCTGGTTTTGCATTTGGTCTGTTTAAAGCAGCGTTTACAAACATTGGCAAAGGATAAATTTCTTTACCCGCTTTTACAATTTCATTCGTGAATTTTGCATAATACCAGGCCATAAAAATTTCATCAGTTTGCTCTCCTTTTCCAAAAACTTCGTGCCAAGTTCCAAATGTTTTAAAACCATTTTTTTGCCATACATTTAAAAATTCAGGATTTAAATTTTGCTTATTTTCAATTAGATAATCTGCAAATTCTTTTGGTATTTTTTTAGAAATTTTTTCATTTGCTAAAGAATGGTAATCTCTAGCAGATGGCAACATACCTATTTCATTTTCTGCTTGTATCATTATTATAGTCCTGTCTGTGCTATCAACATCTTTAATATGTTGCATTAAAGCACTAAACGCTTTTAAATCTGCTTGCAAATTTTCTTTGCTAAATGGAGATAAAATTTCTTGACTTATACCTTCTTTACTCTTGGCTAATGGATATTTTTGATAATTGGTTTTAATCCATGAAGGTGCATGACTAGACATGCTATTTTTCCAAGAACCAAACCATAATATTATTAATTTGAAGTTATGTGCACGTACTTCAGTTATTAAATCATCTAATAATTTAAAATCAAAATTACCCTGTTTTGGTTCTATTAATTCCCAGTAAACTGGAGCTAAAATTGTGTTGATATTCATCTTTTTTAGCTTACCCCAAACAGGAGCCATGCTCTCTAAACTTGTAAAAGTTGAGTTACCTAATTCACCTCCCAAAATTAAAAATGGTTTATCATCTACCATTAATTGTGATGCTTTTTTTTGTTTAATTAAGTGTGGAATATTTTTAGTATTTGCTACTTTTTTAATTTTAATAGTTTCACTATTTGAGCAGGAAAATAATATAATAGAGAAAAGTAAAAAGCTATAACTTATTCTTATTTTCATAAATTATTCTTTTTAATTTCCATTACTAAATTATACAATTCTATATTTTTATCTTTAAGACTTTCTATCATTTTTTTAGATTGCTCTTCAAATTTGGTTTTATCTGGTTTAGTAACTTGTACACCTGCTTCTTTAATAATTTTTAGTGCATTTATTTCCGCTTTTCTCCACAATTCTCTTTGATAGATAGTGGCTTCTTTCATAGCATCCATTAACCATTTTTGTTCTTGTGGGTTTAACTGATTCCAAATAATAGTGCTGATTACTAAAATATCTGGTATAGAAGTATGTTCATCAATTGTTAAAAACTTACAAACTTCATAATGTTTTGAGGTGTAAAAGCTGGGCAAATTATTTTCGGCTCCGTCTACAACTCCTTGTTGAAGAGCTGTATACAACTCTCCCCAAGAAATTGGGGTTGGAGCCCCACCAAGTATTTTTACCATTTCTATAGCTGTAGGGCTTTGCATTACCCTAATTTTTAATCCTTCTAAATCTTTGGGTGTTTCTATTTTACGAGATTTGGTATAAAAAGAACGGTTTCCTGCATCAAAATAGGTTAAGCCACGTAACCAAAACTGTTCACCTTCTAATAATAATTGTTGCCCTATTTCACCATCATAAACTTTAAAACGATGTTCATTATCTCTAAATAAATAAGGGTAACCAAATACTTTTAATTTGGGCGAAAAATTTTCCATAACTGCTGCAGAAACTTTGGTCATGGCTAAACTGCCTATTTGTAATAATTCTAGGCATTGACGTTCTGATCCTAACTGACTACTTGGATAAATTTTTATTGTTAATTTTCCATTGGAGTTTTCAGCTACTTTATCTGCCATAAAAACCATAGCTTCATGTACAGGATGTGAAACACTTAAACTATGTGCTAATTTTATAGATTTAGTTTGTTCTGCAGTATTGCATGCCAATAAAAATAAAAAGCCTAAAAAAAAATCTTTTTTTTAAATTGATTTAATTTTTGACTGAAAAAGCTATTATTAATTTTGATATGCTCCAATGTATGTTTTTCCTTTTTTAGTATTGATAGTATTTACTTTTTGTATTTCATTTGGTATTGTCTTTGCTGCATTATTTCCTAAGAAATTAGCATCTAATTTAAAATTATATAAATCTAAACTTTTAAAAAGTGGCCCAGAATAGTTAAGAAGACTGATACCTTTGGTTTCATAATTAGTCACTTTTTTATTTAGTTCTTCAACGTTTTTAAAAGAAGATTCACACTCATTACCAATTTTTTGATTTAACCAAATTAATGGTTCTGTACTATCTCCTAGTCTAACATAAGCATTGTTATCTAAAATTTTTAATGCGGGTATTTTTTGTTGGTCACATTGGTCTGGCATTTGCCCAATTGAAAGTAATGGTTTGTTGTAGTTTTTATCTCCCACAAGTAAATTGTTTACAAACTCATGATTAATTCTTTCTGTAGAGGAAGGTCCTGTGGAAACATGCCAACCAAAATGATCTTCGTTTTCTCCTCTTCTTGTTCGCATAAAAACAGCCAAACTATTAACAAAAGTATTATTATAAACTTTTACATTTGCTGAATTTAAAATAGCAATTCCACGATCATTATTTACAAAAACGTTGCCTGCAACTATGGCTTTACTAGATATTTCAAAAAAGAAACCATTGTCTCCTGGCCAAGCTTTATTGGGATCGAAAGGAAAATTATTACTACCTACATTTTGCACCCAGTTGTTGGTAAAAACACCATCTTCATTACCAACATCATACCAAATACCTACTGAGTTTTTTAAATTTATTACCAAATTATCATTACAAGTTACTCTGTGTGTTTGATTAAAAATTTTAACTGCACAAGCGTAATATCCATAAATATTTTCAATATTATTTTTAGTAAAAATATTGCGTTCTAACAATGCATCACTAGAAGCTACAATATAAATCCCTTCTGTGCCTGTGTCTGTTACCAAGCAATTTGTCATGGTTATTTTATCTCCTAACATAAAAGCTCCAACACGCCCTCCATAAGAAATGGTACAGTTTTCAAAAGTGGTACCTACAACCCCTTTACCAAATTCTTTTTCATCTAATTTTTTTTCTGGATAATACCCTTCAATAGCAATCACATGAAATGCATTTTGCGTAAAAGTGATTCCTTTAATTGTTGGCCCTTTATGGTCTGCCTTTTTACCATTTACAAAATCTGGTGTAATAATCAATCCTCTATTAAAGGCTGTTATTTCTACTAATTTATTTGTAGGATTGGTATTTAAATAAACATAACCTGCTTTGTAATCTATATAATAATGGTTTTCATCTAACTCTCCTAACCAACCAGCAGACTGTAAAAATCTGCCATCAATAAAAACCATATCATTATTAAACCTGTGCATAGGTGTTACTCTTCCTGCTCTTTCACTTCTCCACCAATCATCTGGTTTGTCTGGAAAAAGATATTTCCATTTAATTTTCCATAGTTCTTGCTCTCCTGTATATGGTGTTTTACCTCCTGCTTCCCAATTGCTTGCAACATACGTTCCCTTAATTATTGGGTTTTCATTTTTATAGGGTTGCATTAAAATACTTTGGTTTAGCTTTAAATCTCCTACTCTATAAATGCCTCCTCTTAAAATAATAGCATCTCCAGTAACTACATTGGCAATCGCATTTTTTAATGTTGTAGGCGTATTAATTGTTTTACCACTTGCATTTAAATCTCCTGTTGGAGATACGTAGTAAACCATTCCTGAAATATTAGGTATTATGTACGTTTTTTGCAATGGTCCATAAGGACCTCCACTTGGTTGGGCATTAGCTTTTATTATGCTACAGATACTTAAAAAAACTATTAAAATTACAGCGTTGAATTTCATTTTTTACTTTTTTAGAAAAAATTAATCTTTAGTTAAGTTTATTTTAAATTGATGTAATTAGAAAAATTTAGGGTTAATCTTAGCTTTACAATAATAGATTTTTAAATTTCTTAACATTAATTACAAATTATAATTACTATTAATAAAAACTTTTTAAACTGACTTAACTCTATAAAAATCAATAAAATATAAATATGATGGAAATAAAAGGAATTTATTAGTTGCTTTTATTTTTTTAAATAAATTACAAATTCAATTTCAAACTTTCATTTATCTAAATAATTATTGTTTAATAAAATTCTTATTATGCAATCGGTTGCGAAATTATAAAATTTTTAGTAAGTTCGCAAACAATTCTATACCAGATTAACCAATGAAGCTAAATTTAAAAAGATTTTGTACGTACTTTTTTATCGTTTTTTTTTCTGCTATTTCTTTTTCACAAAAAAGAACATCAACTAAAACACCTATAAAAAATAATGGTTATAATTTATGGTTGCAATATACAGACATTGAAAATTCAACCTTAAAGAAAAAATATTTATCACAAATAAAAAATATACACAGCTTTGGGAATTCAGAGACTATTAAAGCCTGTGTTGAAGAGCTAGAAAGAGGTTTTTCAGGATTGTTTGGAGATGATTATTTTTTGGACAAGGAGGCTTCTAATAACGTTTTAATTATTGGTACAATATCTAACCTAAATGATATTCATCAAAAAAATTTAAAAGAAGATGTATTACAAATTAAGAAAGATGGTTTTATTATTAAAAAAATAGAAATTAATGGCAATAAAAAAATTGTAATTACAGCTAAAACAGCTACAGGTGTTCTTTATGGTGTTTTTAGATTTTTACGAGAACTACAAACCAACCAACCTATTGAGCAAATAAAAATTATAGATTCTCCAAAAGTAGATGTTCGTATTTTAAACCATTGGGACAATTTAGATAGAACTGTAGAAAGAGGTTATGCTGGTTTTTCTATTTTTGATTGGCATAAATTACCCGATTTTAAAGACCCACGTTATTTAGATTATGCAAGAGCAAATGCTTCTATTGGCATTAATGGAACTGTTGTTAATAATGTAAATTCTAACGCTTTAATTTTAACCCCAATGTATTTAGAAAAAGTAAAAGCATTGGCAGATATTTTTCGTCCTTATGGATTAAAAATTTATCTTACTGCACGTTTTTCTGCTCCAATAGAAATTGGTGGCTTAAAAACAGCAGATCCTTTAAATGAAGATGTAAAAAATTGGTGGAATGAAAAAGTAAAGGAAATTTATAAATACATACCAGACTTTGGTGGTTTTTTAGTAAAAGCCAATTCTGAAGGACAACCAGGACCTCAAGATTATGATAGAAACCATGTTGATGGCGCAAATATGTTTGCAGATGCCTTAGCTCCTTTTAAAGGCATTGTTATGTGGAGAGCGTTTGTATACTCAGAACACAACCCAACAGACAGAGCAAAGCAAGCCTATACAGAATTTGTACCTTATGATGGTAAATTTAAAGATAATGTAATTATTCAGGTAAAAAATGGTGCTATAGATTTTCAACCTCGTGAACCTTTTCACCCAATGTTTGGTGCAATGCCAAATACAAACCTCATGATAGAGTTTCAAATTACTCAAGAATATATGGGTGGTGCAACACATTTGGTATATCAACCTAAATTGTTTCAAGAAGTTTTAGAAGCAGATACATACAGAAAAGGCAAGGGTTCTATTGTAGCCAAAGTTATTGATGGTTCTTTACACAATAAAAAATTAACGGGAGTTTCTGGAGTATCAAATATTGGAAATGATATTAATTGGACTGGGAACCACTTCTTGCAATCTAACTGGTATGGTTTTGGAAGATTAGCATGGAATCCTTATTTAGATGCTAAAAGCATTGCAGATGAATGGTTAAGAATGACGTTTACAAATGAAAATGATTTTGTAAATCCTATAAAAAATATGATGATTGACTCTCGTGAAACAGTAGTAAATTATATGACACCATTAGGTTTGCATCATATAATGGCTACAAATCATCATTATGGTCCTGGTCCTTGGGTTGGTAATTTATCTAGACCAGAATGGAACCCAGTGTATTATCATAAAGCAAATGAAAAAGGAGTTGGTTTTAACAGAACTAAAACAGGCAGCAATGCTACAGCACAATATGCACCAGAAGTTGAAGAAATGTTTAATAACGTTTCTACTACCCCAGAAATATACTTACTTTGGTTTCACCATTTACCTTGGGATTATAAACTAAAAAATGGAAAAACACTCTGGAATAATATAGCTTTAAAATATCAACAAGGTGTAAATGAAGCTGAAAACATGATTTCTTCTTGGAATTTAATGGAACAATATGTAGATGAGAGTCGTTTTAAAGAAATACAAATGATGCTTAATATTCAATATAAAGAAGCAAAATGGTGGCGAGATTCTTGTTTATTATATTTTCAACAATTCTCTAAAATGAAACTTCCTGATGGTGTAGAAAAACCTAATAAATCTTTAAATTATTTTCAAACACTTAAACATCCTTATGCTCCAGGAATAAAATCGCAATGGTAAAATAATAATAACAACAATAAGAAATGAGTAAAGTAGCTATAGTAACTGGAGGAAATTCAGGGTTAGGGTTCGCAACTGCAAAAAAGCTTTGTGAAAACGGAATAAAAACATATATAGTTGGAAGAAACAAAGAGCGAACAGAAAGTGCTGCTTTAGAAATTGGTGCTATACCCTATTTATTTGATTTAGGAAACCTAGAAGGTATACCAAACATGATAAAAGAAATAGCTAATAATGGCAATATAGATATCTTAGTAAACAATGCTGGCATACATCAGAAAAAAGAATTTACAGAGGTTACAGACAAAGATTTTGCAAACATTATGAATATAAACGTGCAAAGTGTTTTTGCTGTTAGTAGAGAGGTTGTTAAAGTGATGAAAAAAAACGGTGGTGGTAGTATTATAAATATTAGCTCTATGGCATCACAATATGGTTTACCTAAAGTTATTGCATATTCTGCAAGTAAAGGTGCTATAGAAGTAATGACACGTGCAATGGCTGTTGAATTGGCAGAATTTAATATTAGGGTTAATTGTGTAGCTCCAGGATTCATTAAAACAAAAATGAGTACAAATGCTTTAGATAATGATATTCAACGTAAAAATAAAATATTAAGCAGAACTCCTCTTGGATATTTAGGTGAACCCTCAACAATTGCAGATGCTGTCTATTTTTATGCATCAAGTGAATCTAGTTACGTTACAGGAACCGTGCTTCCAATTGACGGTGGTAACAGTATCGGTTTTTAAAAAAAGATAATTATGATTTTTATGACCAAAACCATGCGTTGGTATGGCCCAAATGACAAAACATCTTTAATAAACATTAAGCAATGTGGCGTTAAAGGAATTGTAACTGCATTACATGAAATTCCTGTAGGTAATGTCTGGGAAATTGAAGACATTAATGAAAGAAAAAAACTAATTGAAGATAAAGGCTTAGAATGGAAAGTTGTAGAAAGCTTACCTGTTCATGAAGATATAAAAAAACGTACCAAAAATTACGAGAAATATATAGAAAATTATAAAAAAAGCATTCAAAATTTAGCTGAGTGTGGCATAGAAGTCATAACCTATAACTTTATGCCTGTTTTAGATTGGGTAAGAACACATACAGATTACCTGAATCAAGATGGAACAAAATCTTTATATTTTCATAAAGATGCTTTTGTGTATTTTGATGTTTTTTTGTTGAAAAGACCCAATGCAAAAGCAGATTACACACCAGAAGAAATAAGAAAAGCACTGTTGTATGGCCAATCATTGTCAAGAAAAGAGAAAAGTAAGCTATCAAGAAGTGTGCTATTAGGTTTACCAGGAAGTACAAAAAACTTTACATCCACCCAAATTTTAAAACTTTTAGAAGAATATAAAAATATTGATGAAGCTACTTTAAGAAATAATCTAATTTTATTTTTAAAGGAAGTAACACCTATTGCAGAAAAAGCAAGTATTGCATTGGCCATTCATCCTGACGACCCTCCATATTCAGTTTTAGGTTTACCACGTATAGTAGGTACAAAAGCCGATTTACAACTTATTCTAAACCAAGTTCCAAGTATTGCCAATGGATTGTGCTACTGTACAGGATCTTTAGGTGCGCATCCTGAAAACGACCTTTTGGATATTTTAGAAACGACATCAGATAGAATACATTTTTTGCATTTAAGAAATGTTATAAAAGATATTGATGGTAACTTTAAGGAATCTGACCATTTAGAAGGCGATACCAGTATGGAAAAAATTGTTGAGAAAATTATAAAAATCATGCAAACAAGAAAGAAAAGTATCCCAATGAGACCTGACCATGGATTTTTACACAGTATAGAAGGTAAAGAATTATATCCAGGTTATTCATTAATAGGAAGACTTAAAGGCTTATCAGAAATAAGAGGTTTAGAAATGGGTATTAACTATAATTTGACAAAAAATTAATATTTTACGCAACCGATTGTTTATTTAGTTTTTTTTTTGCATCTTTGGAATATAAAATATTAAAATTCAAACCATGAAATTCAAACAAATTATACCACTTTTAATTTTGGTAATGCTTCTTACTGCATGTAGTGATGATGAAAATGTTGTAACTCGCATTATAGTTGGTGGACCAACAAATCCTGAAGGCAATGGTTCAGACCCTGAGTTTTTAAAAGATTTTGCTAATTTTAAAATTGGTAACATTGTTTCTGCTACAAAATTAGCATCTTCTTCAGCTGGTAATGCAAAATTTAGAGAAGTTTTAGGAAATGATTATAATAGCATAACTGCAGAAAATGACATGAAAATGGCAAACATGTTTCCAAGTCCAGACACTTACGATTGGAGTGATGGAGATGCAATTGTGGCATATGCTAAAGAAAACAATTTGAGAGTACATGGTCATGCATTAGTTTGGCATTCATCAATTCCTGGTTGGCTAAGCAGTTTTCAAGGAACAGATGCCGAGTTTGAAGCTCAAATTCAAGGTTATGTAAAAGCAACGGTTGCACATTTTGCATTAGAAAAAGATGCTGAAGGAAATTCAGTTGTTACAGGTTGGGATGCTGTAAATGAATATTTTGATGGAGGAGCTATTAGAAGTTCTCTTTTTACTCAAAGAATTGGAGAAGACTACATTAATAAAATCTTCACTTGGGCAAGAGAAGCAGATTCAGATGTAAAATTATTTTATAACGATTTTAATGTTGCTGGAGAGCCAGTAAAAAGAGCTAAGATAATAGCTCTTGTAAACGATATGATTTCGAATAATATTCCAATTGATGGTGTGGGAATGCAAATGCACTTCAACTACGATTGGCCAACATCAGATATTCCCCTAGCAATTCAGCAAATTTCTGATCTTGGGTTATTAGTTCATGCATCAGAGCTTGACGTGAGAGCAAATCCTAATAGTGATATTACTAATCTTACTCAAGAAAGAGCTGCACAACAAGCTACACAATATCAAAATACAGCTTATTATTATACAACAACCGTTCCCGCAAATCAACAATATGGAATTACTATATGGGGATTTAGAGATCAAGATAGTTGGAGGTTTAACAATGGTAATGACTGGCCATTACTTTATGATAATGATTTTAACACAAAAGCTTCTTACAATGGTTTTGTAGAAGGTTTAAAGGGGAATATATAATAATTGTAATTTTTCTTAAATTTTATCAAAATTCCGTTATAAAAAATAACGGATTTTTTTTATTTTAAACCCTGTTGTATCCCTTTAAATTTTAAAAAAGCATCAATTATATTTACGAAATTTAATAAAGAAAATATTTAAATCAAATATGATTTTTTCAAATATTTGATATATAATACTTTAAAATTTACTTTTTATTTTATTAAAAAAACTAAGTATAGATCTGATGATTAATGAGATAACAATTGAAGTTTAATATTTTTATAACAAAGAAGAATGTTTGTTAATTTGTAATTTTTAAATATTTTTTAAAGAAATATTGATAAAATTTTATTTTTTTTATTCAAATTAAGTTACTTCTTTACTACTAAAGCACTGTTATCGACCTTATTTTTTATCATTGTAAAATTATTTTGCGCAATCGGTTGCATTTTTGGATTTTTATTTCTATCATTGTAATATATTTATCAACTCCACAAAAAAAGTGGAATAAATTTAATAAATCCAAATTTTATTATGAATAATCAACTTCAATCGAAAAAAGGATGTAATACAGGTTCTATTTTATCTTTATTATTCTTATTATTTACCTTTAGTTTATCAGCTCAAAATATTGCTATAACTGGAACAATAGTTGATAATGAGGGCTTACCTCTCCCTGGAGTAACTGTTCTAGTTGAGGGTACAAAAAATGGAGGAACTGCAGATTTTGATGGAAATTACTCAATTAATGCTCCTTCAGATGCTACATTAAAGTTTAGTTCTATTGGTTTTGTAACTAAAACTATCAATGTAAATGGCAGAAGAGTAATTAATGTTACTTTAAATGAAGATATTTCACAATTAGATGAAATCGTAATTGTAGGATATGGTACACAGGAAAGATCTAATGTAACTGGAGCAATTTCAACAGTAGATATAGCTGTTATAGAAAAAACACCAGTTCCAAATGTTGTAGAATCATTAAGAGGTCAAGTATCTGGTTTAAGAGTTACAAGAGGTAATGGACAACCTGGTTCTGGCGTAAACTTTACAATTAGAGGTAATAATTCTTTAGGTGAAGGAGCAGGATCTGTAGGCGAGGCAAATCAACCTATAATTGTTGTAGATGGTGTACCTCTACCAGGAGGAAACATAAACGAACTAAACCCAGATGATATTGCCAGTATTAATATTATAAAAGATGCTGGTGCAGGAGCTATATATGGTTCTAGAGCTGCAAATGGTGTGGTTTTAATTACTACAAAAAGTGGTAGTGCTAGTAAACCTACTATTAAAGTAAATGCATCAACAGGTATTAATACTGTAAATACTCGAGTTAATATCATGAATGGTGATGAATACATAAAATACTTATTTGATTCTGGACAGGGAAGTACTGTAAATGCTGTATTAGATCCTAATGAAATTACAAACTATGTAAACGGAAATCAAGTAGATTGGCAGGAACTATTACTTAAACAAGGAACGACTCAAAATGCAAGTATCGCTATATCTGGAGGATCAGAAAAATTGAAATTTTACTTAAATGGTGATTTATACCAAGAGCAAGGTATTGTTACTAATTCAGATTATAACAGATATTCATTACGTTTTAATGGAGAATATAATCCTTCTGATAAAGTGACTGTTGGTGCTAGGGTTCAACTAACAAAATCTTTTGCTGATGAAACTAGTAACACAATTAGTGAGTTCAATCAAAATGGAGGTTTTGCTCCATTTGTTCCAATTTTTAATAACACTCCTTTGGGTGATGTTGTAAATGAAGATGGAACTTTCACAAAATTTGTACGTGATGATCAATTTCAAATCAATCCATTTCACAGGTATAATGAATCTATAGTAGATCGTTTTGTAACACGTGCATATATAAATCCATATTTTGAATACAAAATTTTAGACGGCCTTAGTTACAGATTAAACACCTTTGCTGAAGATAGAAGTCAGTTTTATGGAAGATTTACTTCTAGTAACTATTCTGATGGAGACCCTAGCACAGCACAAATACAAAGACAAAATCAAGTGAATTATTTAGTTGACAACATTATAACTTATAAAAAAGATTTTGGAAAACATGCTATTGATGCAACGTTTGTATATGGTTTTCAAAAAAACACATTCGAACAATTCGACGCTTTTTCAGATAAGTTAGCAACTGACTTGTTAGGTTACAATGCAATTGATGACACAGCTACAGAAGACCAGAGATTTAGCTGGGATACAGATGAAGATGGAATTGTATATTATGTAGGAAGATTAGGCTATAACTTTGAGAGTCGTTACATTTTTACATTTACTTTACGTAGAGATGGTTCTTCTAAATTTGGAAGTACAAATAAATATGGTAATTTTCCATCACTTTCATTTGCGTGGAATTTAAATAAAGAAAAATTCTGGAATACAGATAGCTTTTTAAATACTCTAAAATTTAGAGCAACTTTTGGTACGTTAGGAAATGATAGAATTGGAAACTATAGATATTTAGCAACACCATCAGTAGTAAGAACAACGGTTCTTCAAGACCAAGATGGAGATCCAAGTACAGTAGATGATGTTGTAGAGGCAAACATTGTAGGGTATGCAAAAAACACATTGGCAAACCCTTATTTAAAATGGGAAACTAGTAAACAAATCAATTTAGGTTTAGATTTTGGATTATTTAATAATAATTTAAGTGGTACTATAGATATATATAGTACAACAACTACAGATTTATTGTTACCAGAATTAATTCCTATTATTAATGGTTACGAAAGTTACATTACTAATGTTGGGGAAACTCAAAACAGAGGTATTGATTTCAATTTAAAAGCAAATATTATTGATACTGAAAATTTCTCATGGAGCGCAGGTCTAACTTGGTCTATGGATAAAAATGAAATTGTCCGATTAAATAGAAATAGTACAGATGCAGATGGAAACCCTGTTAATGATGAAGCAAACGGATGGTTTATAGGACAACCAATAGGTGTAATCTATAATTACAAATTCTTAGGAGTTTGGCAAACAGAAGAATCTGCTGAAGCAGCAGTATTTAATCAAGTTCCTGGTGATGCTAAATTCTTAGATGTAAATAATGACGGGGCTATTACACCCGGTGAGGACAGATTATTCCTAGGGAATCCTAATCCAGATTGGTATGGAGGTATTACCAATACTATACGCTACAAAGGTTTTGAACTTTCTGTTTTACTAGAAGCTATTCAAGGAGTTACAAGAGTAAATAATTTCTACGGAGGTTTTAATGGTCGAAATAATCAACTTGCAATTAATTATTGGACAGCAGCAAATCCTTCTAGTGAATTTCCAAGAGTTGGAAGTCAGGACTGGACAGGAACTAGAGGAGATGCAGTAAAAACTAGAGATGCTTCTTTCTTAGCTTTAAGAAATGTATCTTTAAGCTATAATTTACCAACTAATCTTATAAAAAAATCACCATTTAAAGCCTTATCTCTATATGTTAGAGGTAACAACTTAAAATATTGGACAGACTTTGAAGACGCTTATTCCCCAGAAGCTGGTTTTGGTGCCTATCCAATAGTATCTAACTGGACATTTGGAACATCAATAACATTTTAAGAAAGTAAAATAAAAATTATGAAGAACTTAAAAATTTACTTGGCTATTATATCACTTACATTTTTAATAAATGCTTGTGATAGTGATATCATAGACTTAACTGAAAGAGATAGATTGCCAACTGATATTGCAGTTGCAAGTCTTCAGGGACTTGAAACCTCTATGCTAGCAGTCTATGAAAGAGCAAGATCTTTGCATGAGAATAATGAAATATCACTCTACAAACAGTGTGGAACAGATATTGTAACATCTGGAACTAATATGGTAGATGTTAACGCTGGTGGTATGTTTGGTATGATGGAATACGGAAACGGGTTTGATGCGCTAAGCGGTTCTTTAGAAGATATCTTTAATGGGCTTTATTTATCTCTTGATAGGTGTAATACCGTAATTGCATTTGGTGATAATTTTCAGCCAAACAACTCTTCAGAACAAGAACGTAAAGATAAGATTATTGGAGAAGCATATGCTCTAAGGTCATTCTTATATTTACAATTAGCGGAACGTTGGGAAAATGCTGTAATTACAGAATTAGCAGAATCTGTTGACGATATAGTGTTTACAGCAGAATTGTCATCAAGAGCAGAATTATTACAACAAATAGTCGCTGATGCATCTGCTGCAATTCCATTACTAAAAACTAGGTTAGAAAATGGAGATGTAGGTGTTCCTTCTGTAGAGTTTGCAAACCTAGTATTAGCTAAAGCTTATTTGTGGCAGGAAGATTGGGGAGCAGCAGCAGCAGCAGCAGAACAAGTAATGAATAATGGATTGCAATTACAACCATTAGATGCAATCTTTGGATTAGATGGTGGTAAAACTGGAGAAGAAAATAACCCTGAAATTATATTTTCTTGGGTGTTTAACCAAGCAGATCAAAACAGACCACAGCGTACTGTACAGATGTATGTTCCTTTATATGATAGAGTACCTGGTGTAGCAAGAACTTTAGAACAGGGAGGACGTCCATGGTCTCGTTTGTCTCCATCTAAATACTACTGGACTTTATTTGAAAATGAAGATGGACGTCTTGGTGCATGGCATAAATCAGAGTGGACTATTGACGATCCAGATAATATAGATACTAGTTTATCTGGAGGCTCTACCTTACAAGCAGGTGATGTTTTAACAGTAGACCACCCTTATTTCCAAGACTGGGCATCTAATGAAAGAGAAGCTCGCTATTTAGAGCCAACTACAACAAAAACTTGGGAAGATGGAACTTACGGAAGACTAGCGTCTGAAGCTCAAGGATTTAGAAATATAATTGTTAATAGATTATCTGAAGCATACATTATAGCTGCTGAAGCATATTTCAGAAGTAATAATACAGGAGCAGCATTAAAAGCTTTAAATGCACTTAGAGAAAGAGCTTATGGAAATTCTACAGGAAACTTTACAACAATAAATTTAGAAAACATCATTGAAGAACATGCTCGTGAACTTGGTCATGAAGGACATCGTTGGGCTTTTTTAAATCGTCTAGGAATACTTAGAGAAAGAGTAAGGCTACACAACCCAAGTGCATCTACTAATATTCAGGACAAACACGTTAGATGGCCAATCCCACAAAATTTTGTAGATCAATTAGGTGTTCAACAAAATTCAGGTTGGTAATTAAATTTTAAAACAATTCATTATGAAAAAATATATAAATAAATTATTTTATCTAATCATTCTAGCATCGCTATCGATTTTAGTTAGTTGTGAAGAGAATAATGATAATATTTTAGTTGGCACTGGAAATGTTGCCATTACAGATATTATTCCAAATATAGAATACCCTGAAGAAACTATAACTATACAGGGTAATGATTTTGACATTGTGCAGTTTGTATTCTTAGGCGAACAGCAAGTAGAATTTCAACTAAATGAAAATATTATTTCTTTTGTAATCCCAAAAAATACACCTCCAGGAATGACTCCAGTTACACTGGCTATGGCTCAAAATTATAGAGTTGCTTCAGAAATGGAAATTTTACAAAGACCTAATCCAGTAATCTCTACTATCTCACCAACAGCTGCAGAACCAGGAGAAAATGTTACAATAACAGGTATTAATTTAAACAATATAGAAACCGTAAAAGTTAGTGGTTTTGATGCTAACGTTGTTTCATCTTCAGCTACAGAATTAATTTTAACAGTGCCTAGTGGGCCACAAAATAATACCTTAGCAACTATTGAAGTTACTACATCAGGTGGTATTGTTGAATCAGAATCTATATTTTATGTTGGGGAAAATTTAGTAGCAAATGGAACACTTGAATTAGGTTCAGGTGATGATTTTACAAACTGGAGTAAATTTAACGGAGGAGATGGTTTAATAGCTTCAGATAAACCTTATGCAGGCAGATCTCTTAAAGCAATAGCAGCAGGTGGAGATGCTTGGAGAACACAGTTTGTAAGCGATCCTACTGAAACAAATATTGGTGTAGATTATATTGTTAATATCTGGATCAAAGCAGAATCTGAAGGTGGAAACATACGTTTTTCTACAAACTCTGCTGCAGGAGCTTTATATTCTGGAAATTACGATATAAGCACAGAATGGCAACAAATAGAATGGACATTTACAAATAACGATCCTGCAACTAGATTAGTTTTAGATATGGGAGTTTCTACAGGAGCTATTTATCATGTAGACAACATCACTGTGGTTAGTACACTATCAGGACCACCTCCTGCTCCAAATTTAATTGCTAATGGAGATTTAGAACTTGGAGACGCAGACAATTTTACAAATTGGGGTGAATTTAATGGTGCAGATTTAATGACTGTAGAGACTACAGAGGTTCATGGAGGTTCAAGAGCACTTAAAGCAATTGGAGCAGGACAAGATGCATGGAGAACACAATTTGCAAGTGACCCAATGACTGTTGAAGTTGATGCATCTTATACCGCTAAAATATGGATAAAATCAGCAGCAGGAGGAAACATGAGGTTTTCTACAAATTCGACAACAGGCGCTTTGTATTCTGGCAACTATGATATTGGTACTGAATGGCAACAAATTGAATGGACATTTACAAATAACGATCCTGCCAGTAGGTTAGTTTTAGATTTAGGGTCTGTTAAAGACGCTGTATATTTTGTAGATGATATTGAAGTTCGAAAAAATTAATTATATAGTATTATTTGAATTTGTAAGGGACTGATTTTATATTAAATCGGTCCTTTTTTTTTAATTTTTTTAAAAATTAAATGGCTCCAGAGATTCGATGACTCATTCTTATGAATGTAATTAAATACTTTTAGAAAGCAAATATGAGACTAACTAGAAACTCTCATCTATATTAGGATCTAATAATGCAAACGCTTGTTAATCAATTCTATTAGAATTTTCGAACTATATCTTTAGGAAAGCACACTTTTCATTTCTCTTTATATAATATTTTGTTTTTTTAAACGCAAGTTATAGTTTATGATTTAAAATGCTGAAAATTATACTTGACAAATAAGTTTTGACTTATTATTATTATTATCAATCTTAGCTTTAAAAAGGCAATAACAATAGAAAATATAAAAACAAAAAAAACCAAGCATTTCTGCTTGGTTTTATAACTTGTAAAAAAAAATAAACAAGACTAAATCTAGTTTACTTCTTATTTGCTTCTTTAATATATTTATCTAAAGCCATTGTCATAGAAGGTGTTTCTTTGGAAGGTGCAATAATATCGCACTTTAAACCAGCTTCTGTAACAGCATTTACTGTTGAGTTACCAAAAGCAGCTATTCTTGTATTATTTTGTTTGAAGTTTGGAAAATTTTGGAATAAAGACTCTATCCCAGAAGGACTAAAGAAAACCAAAACATCGTAAAAAACATTTTCTAAATCAGACAAATCACTAATTACAGTTCTATATAAATCTACTCTTTTCCAAGAAATACCTAGTTTAT
Organism: Polaribacter vadi; assembly: GCF_001761365.1. Classification (NCBI taxonomy): domain Bacteria; kingdom Pseudomonadati; phylum Bacteroidota; class Flavobacteriia; order Flavobacteriales; family Flavobacteriaceae; genus Polaribacter; species Polaribacter vadi. The sequence goes on from NZ_CP017477.1 coordinate 2,236,697, forward strand.
CTAATTCTTCAGGAATTAAAGGCTTTAATTTATCAGAAGAAGGCAATAAGAACTTTTCAGTTTTATGTTTCTTGATTAATTTTGTTAAATCGGTAAATGTTCTGTTCCCAACGTAAATTTTACGCTTTCTATAAACCACATATTTTTGCAAATAGTAAGCAACTGCTTCTGATTGACAAAAATATTTCATGGCATCTGGCACTTTAAAACGCATTTCCTCTGCAATTCTAAAGAAGTGATCTACTGCATTTCTACTTGTAAGAATAATAGCTGTAAAGTTTTTTAAATCGATTTTTTCTGCTCTAACTTCTTTAACAGAAATACCTTCTACATGTATAAAAGATCTAAAATCAATTTTTACTTTTTGCTTATCAGACAAATCAAAATAAGGAGATGTTTCTGTCTTTGGTGCTGGTTGAGAAACCAATATCGTTTTCACTTTCATAGACTGTTAATTTTGTATTTAAAACATCAATTTAGAGAGCACAAATAGCGGTGCTATTTCGAAGGTGCAAATGTACAAAATAAAATAAAACAACTTGTTAAAAATCAGCTTTTTATTTCTTATCGCAAAAAAGATAAATCTTGTTACAAACAGAAAGCCAGTAAAATAGAATATATAGAGTTCATTAATAGCAGCATATTCATTTATAATTAAAGCTACATATGTTAAAAAAGATAAACTATATAAGTAATTATATTTGGAGGTGAGAAAAAAATGAATCCCCTTTTTAATCAAAAATAATAGTGATAAAAAATATTCTAATATTCTTTTTGATAAGAAATAAATAAGCAAAGCTATAAATACTTGTAAAAATGTAGAAAAAGTATTTTGAAAATTAACAATTTTAAAGACGATAATCTTATGGGTTAGTAACGACAAAACTACTATCGAAAAAAAGAATATGACAATCTGAAATGGATCAAAAAAATTGGTTGGTTCAGTATCTTCATCTTCTAAAAAACTCAAATTAAAAAATGTAAAAAAACTTTCCTTTAATCTTTTTGAATCTAATAATTTTAACAAAACTATACTCAAAAACAAAAACAGAAAAATTCCTGTTATCCAATTATTAGCCAATGATATTTTTTCTACTGCCTGCAATTAATTTTCATTTATGAATGATACCCGCAAAATTAGTCATTAATTAATGTATATTTGTTTTCTTACTACTGAAAATTAATTTATGTCAGACGCTTTAGTTATTATTCCCACTTATAACGAAAAAGAAAATATTGAAGCTATCATAAGAGCTACTTTCAATCAAAAAAAAGTATTCCATATTTTAGTAATTGATGATAATTCTCCTGATGGCACTGCTGCAATTGTAGAAAAATTGATGCTAGAATTCCCTACAAAACTTTTTATAGAAAAAAGAAAAGGTAAAAATGGTTTAGGCACTGCATATATTCATGGTTTTAAATGGGCTTTGGCAAAAAAATATGAATACATCATTGAGATGGACGCCGATTTTTCTCACAATCCAAAGGATTTAATTCGTCTGTATAATGCATGTCATAAAAATGGTGGAGACGTTTCTGTAGGTTCTAGATATGTAAATAACCAAGTAAATGTTGTGAATTGGGATATTAAGCGCCTATTACTTTCTTATTTTGCCTCAAAATACGTGCGTTTTATAACAAGAATTCCTGTGTTTGATACCACAGCTGGCTTTGTTTGTTGGAAACGAAACGTTTTAGAAACCATCAATTTAGATAAAATTAAATTTATTGGGTATGCTTTTCAAATTGAAATGAAATTTAAAGCTTGGAAACATAAATTTACCATTAAAGAAGTCTCAGTGATTTTTACTGATAGAGATTTAGGAGCTTCAAAAATGAGCGGAAATATTGTTTCTGAAGCGCTTTTTGGTGTGATAAAAATGAGATTAAAGGGATTACCAAAATAACATGTAATTTCTTAACTGTGTAAACCTTTATTAGTTTTATCAGTGAAATAAAATTTATAAAATGACAAAATCGTACTTAATAAAAAATGCAACAATAGTAAATGAAAATACCACTTTTACAGGTGATGTTTTGATTGAAAACGAAATTATAAAACAAATTTCTTTGGAAATTGTACCGACTGAAAACGTAGAAATTATTAATGCTGATGGAAAGTACTTAATTCCTGGTTTTATTGATGATCAAGTGCATTTTAGAGAACCTGGTTTAACTCACAAAGCAAATATAGCTTCTGAAAGTAGAGCTGCTATTGCTGGCGGAATTACTACTTTTATAGAAATGCCAAACACAGTTCCTCAAGCAACTACACAAGAATTATTAGAAGATAAATTTAAAATTGCAGCTAAAGACTCGTATGCAAACTACTCTTTTATGTTTGGTGGAACGAATGATAATTTAGATGAATTATTAAAGACCGATCCAAAAAAAGTAGCAGGCATAAAGCTTTTCCTAGGTTCGTCTACAGGAAATATGTTGGTAGATAATGAAGCTGTTTTAGAGAAGATTTTTTCATCAACAAAAATGATTATTTCTGTGCATTGTGAAGACGAAGCAACCATCAGAAAAAATACAGCAGCATACGTAGAAAAATACGGAGAAGATATTCCATTAAAATACCATCCAATTATTAGAAGCGAAGAAGCTTGTTATTTATCGTCTTCAAAAGCCATAGAATTAGCGAAAAAAACTGGAGCACGTTTGCATATTTTTCATATATCAACCGAAAAAGAAACACACCTTTTTAGAAACGATATTCCTTTAGAAGAAAAACAAATTACAGCTGAAGTTTGTGTGCACCATTTATGGTTTAATGATAAAGATTATGAGGAAAAAGGAACGCATATAAAATGGAATCCTGCTGTAAAAACAGAAAAAGACAGAGTAGGTTTATGGAAAGCTTTGTTAGATGACAGAATTGATGTTTTAGCAACAGACCATGCACCACACACATTAGCTGAAAAAAGTAACAATTATATGAATGCTCCAAGTGGAGGACCTTTGGTACAACATGCAGTTATTGCACTTTTAGAAAAAGTAAAAGAAGGCGTAATTCCGATTGAAAAATTGGTGGAGAAAATGAGTCATAATCCTGCAAAATTATTTCAAATAGAAAAGCGTGGTTTTATAAAAGAAGGTTTTTATGCAGATTTGGTTTTAATTGATGCAAATAAAGCACAAACCGTTTCTAAAGATAATATTTTATACAAATGTGGCTGGTCTCCTTTTGAAGGAACTACATTTTCATCAACCATAACACATACATTTATAAATGGAAATTTAATGTATAATAATGGTGTTTTTAATGATAATATTAAAGGAAAACGAATTACTTTTAATCGATAATATGAAAAATTCACTTTATATATTTTTACTTATTTTTTTGGTTTCTTGCACAAGTAATACCATTTTTGAAAAACCAGAAGATTTAATTCCTAAAGACACCATGAGTCTTTTGGTGCAAGAAATGTCGATTGCTACTTCTGCAAAATATATGAACAATAAAAATTTAGAGAAAAGAGTAAACTATATGCCTTTGGTTTATGATCGTTTTGGAATTGATTCTCTTCGTTTTCAAACGAGTAATTTATATTACATGTCTAAAATTGATTTGTATCAAGAAATTTTTACGAACGCAAAAAACAATTTAGAAAAGCAAAAATCTGTATTTGATGAAATCAAGAAAAGAACCGATTCTTTAAGAGCCGATTCTATTAAAAAAATTAAAGATTTTAAAACGAATAAAATTCCTAAAGACTCTTTAAAAACAAGAAAAAAATTAATACAAGAAGATTCTTTAAAGCCTACTCTTTAGGATAGTTTTCACAAACCCTTTCAATCGATTTATCAACAGGTTCAAATTCATAATTAATTGTATTTTTAATTTTTTCTGATGAATATTTAGAAACAGAATGAGCTGATTTCGCTGAATATTTAGTGATTAAAGGAGCAATTCCTGTTATTTTTGAAACCAACCAACTAAATCTCCAAAAAATAGCTGTTTGCCAAGGTTTTATCTTTATTGATGGTCGTTTTTTACCAAAACCATCTGCAATTAAAAAGAAAATTTCTTTGAAAGATTTGTTTTCTGAAACCAAAATAAAACGCTCGTTTTTTACAGTTGAATTCATTAATTGAATCATGGGTTTTACAACGTCTTGTACAGCCACAAAACCTGTAATTCCTTCAGTATAATATTTAAAACCGTTATAAACTTGGCTAAATAACTTGCCTGAACCAGCGTTCCAAAATCCGCTTCCTAAAATTACGCCAGGGTTTACAATTATAACCTCCACTCCTTCTTGGCTGGCTCTCCAAACTTCCATTTCTGCACCAAATTTGGTAATAGAATAACCACTATTATCTAGCTCTTTATTCCATTCACACTCTTCATCAATTAAATTATCATCTAAAGATTTACCAACAGCAGCAATGGAACTTACAAAGCAAAGTTTCTCAACTTTGGCATCCACAGAAAGATTTACAATAATTTCAGTTCCATGAATATTTACCTTTCTCATTTCTCTATAATCTTTTTGATTAAAAGAAATAAATGCAGCACAATGATATACGTGTTTTACACCCACAAAAGCAGGAATCATTGCAGGAACTTGCGTAATATCTGCTTGAAACCATTCTATTTTCGAGAAAAATGTAGCATCATCCGTATAAAAAGAAAACACTTTTTTTACTTTTTCTAAAGAAGAATCTGTTCTATAAATAGCTCTTATGTTATCATTTTTTAAACTTAAATGATACAATAAGTGCGAACCCACTAAACCTGTGCCTCCAGTAACTAAAATCATACTGCTAATTTATAGTTTTTTGATTGATAAGTTTATCTTTGTCGCCATAAAAAATACGTTACTAGTTTTATGTTGATGTTCGTTTGGCATTAAAAGAAATGTAACCGTTTAAAAAAAATCTATTTATAATGACAAATTTTGTTGAGGAATTACGTTGGCGAGGATTATTAAGTGATATAATGCCAGATACTGAAGAATATTTATTGGAAAATAAAACAGCTGGTTATATTGGTTTTGACCCAACTGCAGACTCTTTACATATTGGAAGTTTGGTGCAAATTTTTATCTTAAAACACTTTCAAATTGCTGGCCATAACCCAATTGCTTTAATTGGTGGAGCAACAGGAATGGTTGGAGATCCTTCAGGAAAATCTGCTGAACGTAATTTATTAGATGAAGCAACTTTGGCAAAAAATGTAGCTGGAGTTAGAGAAAATTTAGAGCGTTTTTTAAATTTTGATGATGCTGCAGAAAACAAAGCAGAATTGGTAAACAATTACGATTGGATGAAGGATATTTCTTTAATCGATTTTGTGAGAGATACAGGAAAACACATTACTGTAAATTACATGATGGCCAAAGATTCTGTGAAGAAACGTTTGAGCTCTGAATCTTCTGTGGGAATGAGTTTTACAGAATTTACTTACCAATTATTTCAAGGGTATGATTTTTACCATTTATACACGCATAAAAATTGCAAGTTGCAAATGGGTGGTTCAGATCAATGGGGAAATATTACAACTGGAACCGAATTAATTCGTAGAAAAGCGCAAGGAAAAGCGTATGCAATTACAGTTCCTTTAGTTACCAAAGCAGATGGAACAAAATTCGGAAAAACAGAAGGTGGTAATATTTGGTTGAATGCAGATAGAACATCTCCTTATAAATTTTACCAATATTGGCTAAATTCGTCTGATGAGGATGCCGAAAATTTTATAAAGAAATTCACTTTTTTAGATAAAGAAACTATTGAAAACTTGATTGCTGAACATCAAGAAAATCCTCATTTACGTTCTTTACAGAAAAAATTAGGAGAAGAAGTTACCATTTTAACACATGGAAAAGAAGCGTATGAAAACGCGTTAAAAGCTTCGAATATTTTGTTCGGAAAATCTACAGCTTCTGATTTAAAATCTTTAGACGAACAAACTTTCTTAGATGTTTTTGATGGTGTACCAATGGCTTCCATTCCAAAAGAAGAATTCACTGAAGGTTTAGATATGATTGCTGCTTTGGCTGCCAAAACCTATTTTTTAAAATCGAATGGAGAAGCTAGAAGAGCATTAAAAGAAAATGCAATTTCTGTGAATAAAGAAAAGGTAAAAGAAGATTTTATAATTACTACTGATGATTTAATCGCTAATAAATATGTGCTTTTACAAAGAGGAAAAAAGACAAATTATTTATTGATTGTTGAGTAACCTTTAAAAATATTGTTTTAAAAAAAAGCGTTGAATTTAAAAATTCAGCGCTTTTTTGTTTTAGTAAATATATAGAATCAACTTTAACTGTTGATGAATGTTAGGATCTAAACATCTATTTATACTTAAAATATAGAAACAACATATAACCATTTAATAGAAAGGAAATAGAGTTTGTGATTATTATTGGATAATCTTCCTTTAAAAAACCATATAATGCCCAAAGAAAAACACCAATTAATAAAATAGAGAAAAAAACAGGTGATAAATGAGCAACCTTTTTAGTCTTATATGCTTTTATTATTTGAGGAACAATGGCAATTGTGGTAAAAAGACCTGCCAAAAACCCAATTATCTCTATGTTCATAATTTTTAAACCAAAAATAATACTGATATAAATTTATAAAGACCTTAATACCTTTCTTCTTTAACTCTTTTAAAATAAATATTTTTTTTGATTTTACTTTTTCTCTGCCAAAACTTTCATTAAAAAAGCATTCTGCTTTTCTAAAAGCTCATTTGTCTTGTTCATTAACTCAATATTTTTTGGAGTTGCCACAGTTTTATTTTTTGGATCTTCTGCTTTTTTCTTCATCGAATTCATTACTCTAACCACCATAAAAACAGTAAAAGAAATCACTAGAAAATCTACACCTGCTTCAATTAATTTTCCATAACCAATGGCAACCTCTTCAAATTTAGTTGTACCATCTGTAATAACTGCTTCTCTAATGATATATTTTTTATTTTCCCAATTTGCGCCAGCTGTTAAATATGTTAAAGGAGGCATTAAAACTTCTTTAACTAAAACATTAACAACTTTGTTAAAAGCAGTTCCTATAATAACACCAATAGCAATGTCAATCATATTTCCTTTTACAGCAAAGTCTTTAAAATCTTCAAGTAATTTAAATTTCATCATTTTTTTTATTCTTGTTTCTTTACTCTTTTCCCTTTATTCTTGTTTCTTATAACTAAAAAAATACCACTTAAAGATATAGAAAACATAGATTTTGCGAAATCTATATTCTCTTGAATCTTGGTTCTTGGTTCTCTTTTATCCTGTTTTCTTTTTTCTTTTTTCTCTACTCTTAAATCTATTTTCTCCCTTTCTTAAAGCATCATCAAATTACAGCCTCTAATATCAGAATTATCAAAACGACCTATAATTTCAAACGTTCCGTTTTTGTGAACTTTTCCTAAATCTTGAGTTGCAATAAATGAGCAGGAATTATAATTTGCTAAATCAATTACATTAATTCCGCCAGTTTTTTCTTTATCTAAAATAGTTAAAGCATCTTCTGTATCTCTGGTTAAAATCTGCATCCAATTTGGGGTTTCGAAAATGCCATTTCCTTTAGAATATGCCTGACTTAATAATTCTGTCATTCCATATTCTGAATGGATTTCATCAACCTTAAAACCACTTTTTAACAATTGATGCAATTCGTTTCTTATCAACTCTTTTCGTCTTCCTTTCATACCACCAGTTTCCATAACAATGGTGTTTTTAAGATTAAATTGATGTTTTTCAATCAAATCTAACAACGCAAAAGAAACTCCTATAAGCAAAACTTTTTGTCCATTTTTATCTAAGTTGATGAGTTTTTTTGCAAGCTCATCAAGGTTATTTAGATAAAATCCGCTTTCTGAATTTTTAGATTTCGCAATTAAATCATCAACCATAAAAACTAAAGAAGAACCTTTTCGCTCTAAATAATTTGGTAATAAAGCCAACACAACATAGTCTTCTATATTTCCATAAAAATGTGCAAATCCCTTTAAATAACTTTCTTTATAATAGTTAATATCGGTTACTAAATGTTTGCTGGTAATACTCCCTGTAGTTCCAGAACTTGTAAAAATTTCTGCTATTTTTTCTTTGGATGAAAGAACTTCTCGCGTTTTAAAAAACTGAATTGGTAAAAACGGAATTTGTTCAATTTTAGTAACATCTGATGGATGAATGTATAATAAATCGCAAAAAGAACGATACACTTTATTATTATTAAACTGATGTTTAAAAATCTCTAAAGCAACTGCTGTAAACTCTTCTTGAGTTTGTATGTTAAATATTTTTTTTTGCATAAAGTCTAAAAATTACCACCACATTTTTGTTGGGGTTTCATTCACTTGTTATTCCTGTAAAAATGGAATGTGAATATAGCGTTTTTGTTAAAAAATCTTTATGCTACAAAAATAAGATTAATACACGCAACCTTTTTAAAATTTTTGTATCTAATGTATGTAGTGTTAAATAAAATATTAATTTAAACTAAAATTTAAAAAAAAAATCTGAAAATTTACCAGCATGAAACTAAATAGCATTTTTTTTATTACTTTTTTTGCATTTTTTGCATGTTCTGAATCAGCAGAAAAAACGCTAGATATTTGCAACGAATGTGTAATTATCGACAAAAATTTATTTGACGATACACAAACAAATAATTACGCTATTAATAATGTAGTTTTAGCTGATAATTCTTTAACCATAACAATTAGCGCAAGTGGTTGTAGTGAAAATAGTTGGAAAGCAACTTTGGTGGACGAAAATCAAATTTTAGAATCGAATCCTATTCAAAGAAACACTAAGATTTTGCTTGAAAATAATGAAGCTTGTTTAGCTGTTTTTGAGAAAGATTTTACGTTTGATATTCAAAAATTGAAAGAAAACGAAAATTCAATAATTTTAAATTTAGAAGGCTGGAATACACAAATAAACTATTAATAAATTAAAAAAAACAATAACATTAAAACTTATATTATGAAAAAAATCTTATTATTATTTGCAGGTTTATTCCTTTTTTACGCATGTTTAAATAACGACGATCAAGTAAATTATGGCTACGAAATTTTACCAATTGATGAATATACAGTTCCTGCATCTTTTACCTTTGGCGAAAAAGACACTGTTAAAGTAAAATATACATTATTAAATGGCTGTTATAATTTTGATAATATTTATTATGAATACCAAGATACAGCAAGAATTGTGGCAGTTAGAGCTATTGTGTATGCAGATGAAAATTGTACAGAGATGGAAACACAAAAAGAATACGAACTTATTGTAACTGCAACACAAAGAGAAGATTATTTATTTAAATTTTACAAAGGTGTTGATGCAAATGGTGAAAATATTTTCGAAGAAGTTGTAGTTCCTGTAAATTAAAATCATCGAACTTAAAAAACTTATACAGCAATGTTGTGAGCAAGATTTAGCTGCTCAATCTAAAGTTTATCAACTTTTTGCTGATAGACTTTTTGCTGTTTCCTTAAAGTATTCTAGGAATTATCAAGATGCAGAAGACAATCTGCAAGATAGTTTTTTAACAATTTTCGATAAAATTAAACAATACAATCACAAAGGTTCTTTTGAAGGTTGGTTAAAACGAATTACCATAAATACAGCCCTGCAAACATATAGATCAAAAGCGCCTTTACAAATTGTAAAAGAAGTTGCCGAAAATATAGAAAACGAAGATTCAGCCTTAGAAAACACCGTTTTTAATATAGATGTTTTGCTAGAATGTGTACAGCAGTTACCTGACCAATATCGATTGGTTTTTAATCTTTTTGTTCTTGATGATTATTCGCATAAAGAAATTGCCAGTTTATTAAATATTTCTGTAGGCACATCAAAGTCGAATGTTTCCAGAGCCAGAAAAATTTTAAAAGAAAAATTAGAAATCCATCAAAAAAAAATACTTTAATGGAGGATAAAAAAATAGATGATTTATTTAAAAATCAACTGAAAAACCTTGAGGTTTCTCCAAATAAAAAAGTTTGGAATTCCATAGAAACCAAGCTCAAAAAAAAGAAACGTAGAGTTCTTCCTTTTTGGCTATTTTCTGGTGCAGCTGCAGCAATTTTGGTGTTAGGTTTATTTTTCTATCCATTTTCTACGAATGAAAACCAACACATAATTCCTAAAATTGATGAAGTTATTACAACAAGCCCAACAAAAAAACCTTTAATAAATACTACAATTGATACTTTAATTTTACAAAATAATAAAGTTGAACAAGTTTTAAAAACGAATCAAAATGCATTTGTAAAAACAGAAATAAAAGAAGAAAAATCGAATACTAACAACACTAAAAAAGAATTTGTTGCACGTAAAAATCCAGCAAAAACAACATTTTTAAAACCTTTTAATATTGATGCAAATCTGACTTCAAATCAACAAATAACAACAATATATATTGAAAATATTACTATTAAAAACGCTTCTGAAAAAATGGATTTTAATGCTTTTTTAGCAACAAAAGAAACACAAATAAAGAATAAAGAAATAGTAAAAAATTGGTCTGTAGCTCCTACTTTTGGAGTTTTACAGTCTAATTCATTTTCTAATACTTCTCCTATTGCAGAGGATTTAGCCAATACAACAACTGGCGAAAATTCATTTTCTTACGGTTTGCAAGTTGGTTACAAACTCAATAAAAGATGGACGATTCAATCTGGAATTCATCTGCAAGAAATGAAATATTCTAACAATCAAATTGCTGTGTACCCTTCAGAAATTGCAAACTTGCAATCTGTGGCTTTTAAAGATAATGGTGCTGTTTCCTTTAACAATTCTGTATCTGAAAATTTGAGCATTATGTCTAATTTATTTACTAACTTTGTAAAAAGTACAGGAAATTTATCACAAAATTTCGGCTACATAGAAATCCCCCTAGAAATGAAATACAACTTCTCTAACAACACTAAAATTGAAGCACAATTAGTTACAGGTTTTAGTTCGCTTTTTTTAGATAAAAATAAAGTGGTTTTAAACACCTTTAACACAACCAGAACAGGTGAATTAACAAACTTAAATAACATTAATTTTAGTGGAAATTTAGGCTTCGATTTTAATTATTTCTTAAATAGAAATTGGTCTTTAAACATAAACCCGATGTTTAAAGTACAACTTAACACTTTTAAAACAGAAGCTAACGGTTTCGCACCTTTTAACTTGGGTATTTATTCAGGAATTAAATACCAATTTTAAAAAACCAAAACCTAAAACATCGTATATACTTTAACAATTTGGCGATAAATTTTAACGATTTAACGAAAACAAAAGAACAATACTCGTTAAATAATTATATTTGCCCTCCTTTTAAAGTTTAATACAAATAAATTCTTTTGAAAATGATTGCTACGAATTTGATGGACATAAAAGATGACGAAATGAAGCTTATAGAGACAACATATAGAACTTTGAGCGGAACTAAAACAGTTTTAGAAATCCCCAAAAGAAAACCTACACAATGGATTATAAATCAAGATAATGAACCTAAATTTTATGTTGATTTATATGATTTATCTATAGAATCTAATGCAATGATGAATAGTTTAGTACTATGTGCTAAAAAATCTATCAGAGATGTTTTAGAAGTAATTAACGAAAGGAATAATATTAATTTATCGATTACTAAAGTTTCTAAAATAGGGATAAAGAAAAAATTAAATTCTGTTCCTAAAAATATTAATTTAGAACCTTTGCCAGAAAAATGGTTGGCTTATTCTTTGTAAATTTTTACAATTAATTTGCCTTTATCGTCCATTGATGCTCTGTACATTCCAGCTGTATTAAATTCAAAAGACATGTTGCCATTTTTATCTAAAGCAACAACTCCACCTGTTCCACCAAGTGAGGTTAATTTATTTTGAATTACATCTTGAGTGGCTTGTTTTAAGGAGACATTTTTATATTCCATTTGTGCAGAAATATCATACGCAACTTGGTTTCTTATAAAATATTCACCCCAACCTGTAGAAGAAACTCCACAGGTTTTGTTGTTTGCGTACGTTCCTGAACCAATAATTGGTGCATCTCCAATTCTACCCCATCTTTTATTGGTCATACCTCCTGTTGATGTTCCTGCAGCAATATTTCCATTTTTATCCAAAGCCACACAACCTACTGTTCCGAATTTACTGTCTTTAATATCTGCATCATAAAAAGCAGCTTTTTTATCATCATGATCTAATTCTGTTTTTTCTCTATCTTTTATTCTTTGAAGTGATTTAAAACGATTTTCTGTATAAAAATAACTTGGATCTACAATTTCCAAACCTTTTTCTGCTGCAAAAATCGATGCTCCTTCTCCTGAAAGCATTACATGATCTGAATCTGTCATTACTTTTATCGCTAATTCAATTGGGCTTTTTACATTTTTAACACCTGCAACAGCTCCAGCATTTAACGTTTTTCCATCCATAAAAGAAGCATCTAATTCATTGGTTTCTTCGTGTGTAAAAACAGCACCTTTACCTGCATTAAATAAGGGTGATTCTTCCATAACCTGAATGGTTTTCATCACTGCTTTTTGACTTGTTCCTCCATTTTTTAGAATTGTATGACCAACTTTTATAGCCTCTTCTAGTTTTTGTTGATATTCAGCTTCTTTTTCATCAGACATATTTTTCTTTAAAATAGTACCTGCTCCACCATGAATTATAATAGCAAAATCATTTACTTTTAAATCATCTTTTTTTTCTTTGGATGTAACTTCTGTAGAGTTTTTACATCCAAAGAAAATAATACATGTTGCAATAATAAAAAGTGCTTTTTTCATAAAATATTGTTTAATATCAAACAAAAATAGTTATTTCTGTTTAATTTAATTAAGTCTTAAATTATTCGTAAATTCGAAGCTCTAAAATAAAGATTTTTTTTGAGAAAAAAATTTTTCTAAAAACCTATATTTTTAGATTTCCTTTTTAAGGGAAAGACATTTTAATGGAAACCTTAACAGGTACATTTTTTATTTTAAGCAACAAAAAAACGATTTACAAAATGGATAATTTCGGAATAGCAAAAGCGCTAAAAGATTTAGGAATTAAAGATATAAATAACGGAACTTCTACAGGACAAGATAATTTTTCTAACGGAGAAATTATTGAGAGTTTTTCTCCTGTGGATGGAAAACTAATAGGAAAAGTAAAAACTACAAGCAAAGAAGATTACGATAAAGTAATGGAAAAAGCTACCAACGCTTTTACTGTTTGGAGAGATAAACCTGCTCCACAAAGAGGCGAAATTGTACGCCAATTTGGTAATAAATTAAGAGATTTAAAAGAACCTTTAGGAAAATTGGTTTCTTATGAAATGGGAAAATCTTTACAAGAAGGTTATGGGGAAGTACAAGAAATGATTGATATCTGCGATTTTGCTGTGGGTTTATCTCGCCAGTTAAATGGACAAACGATTCCTTCTGAAAGACCAGGTCATGTAATGAGAGAACAATGGCACCCAATTGGTGTTGTTGGTATTATTTCTGCCTTTAATTTTCCTGTGGCTGTTTGGGCTTGGAACACAGCTTTAGCTTGGATTTGTGGTGATGTTTGTGTGTGGAAAGGCTCTGAAAAAGCACCTTTATGCACAATTGCTTGCCAAAATATTATAGCAGCAATTTTAAAAGAAAATAATTTACCAGAAGGAATTTCATCAATTATTAATGGTGATTATAAAGTTGGTGAAATGATGACAAAAGACACCAGAATCCCCTTAGTTTCTGCAACAGGTTCTACAAGAATGGGTAGAATTGTAGGCGCAAAAGTTGCTGAACGTTTTGGAAAATCTTTATTAGAATTAGGTGGAAATAATGCCATTATTATTACACCAACTGCAGATTTAAAAGTTGTAGTTCCTGGAGCTGTATTTGGTGCTGTTGGTACTTGTGGACAAAGATGCACATCCACCAGAAGATTAATTATTCACGAATCTGTTTATGATAAAGTAAGAGACGCAATTGTGGGTGCTTACAAACAAATAAAAATTGGGAATCCTTTAGATGAAAATAATCATGTTGGCCCATTAATTGACCATGATTCTGTAAATACCTATTTAGCTGCTATTGAAAAAGCGAAAGCTGAAGGTGGAAATGTTTTGGTTGAAGGTGGAGTTTTAGAAGGAAAAGGATATGAATCTGGTTGCTACGTAAAACCTGCAATTATTGAAGCTGAAAATCATTTTGAAATTGTACAACATGAAACTTTTGCACCTATTTTATATTTGATGAAATATGCTGGAGAAGTAGAAAATGCCATCGCAAAACAAAATGGTGTTGCACAAGGTTTATCATCTGCAATTATGACAAATGAATTGAAAGAAGCAGAAAAATTCTTGTCTTATGCTGGTTCAGATTGTGGAATTGCCAATGTAAATATCGGAACTTCTGGTGCAGAAATTGGTGGTGCTTTTGGTGGCGAAAAAGAAACTGGTGGTGGACGTGAATCTGGTTCTGATGCTTGGAAAGTATATATGAGAAGACAAACAAACACCATTAATTATTCAGACGAATTACCTTTAGCACAAGGAATTAAGTTTGACCTTTAAGAAATTTTAAATATTTTTAAATAGCAAAAAACCCAACTTTCTAAGTTGGGTTTTTATTTGTAAATAATAAATTAATTTTAGCTTAATCTATTTAATATTTAAAATTCCGTTTTTAAGAACAACTTCTATATTCCCTAAAAAAGGCTCATTTTCTTTTCTTTTCTTTTGAAGTATTTTTATAAGTTCTTTTTCTTTATTTACGCCAAAAGAAGTTTTTGTATTATTCATATTTAAAACAGTATTATGACCAAAAATATCCATAGAGAAATTATTTTCCACTACTTTATAGAAATTTAGTTCAGAATAATCTCCTGTTAAATTAAATTTTGTGAAGTTTTCGTTGAAATTATAAAGATAAAGTTTACTGCTAAAATCATTTATTTCAACATTTTCTCCTACTTCTCCAATTTGAACTCTAGAAGATTCTAATTTTATATTAGATTTAGAAATAGAACCAATATTTACTTTTGACATATCTCTTAGGTCAATTTTTGTATTTCTTATTCCATCCGTCTCTAAAATACCATTTGAGGAAGTTATTTTGTTGTTTTTCCCAATTATTCTTCTAAATTTAAAATTACCTTTAAAGCTATCCATTCTAAATTCTGTTGTTATATCAAAATCACATTTAATATCAGATTCAATAGCATTTATTCTTAACCGAACATTTGTTGGAACAGCAATTACAAACTTTTTTTGTATTTTTTTATCGGTTTTTAAAGGTTTGCTTAATGGATAATTATCAATATTTCTTTTAATATAACTATTAAAATCACTACCTAAACTAAAATCAATCTCTTCTATTAAAGAATCCTTTGTGATATGTAATTTTTCTATATCTCTCAAAGTTTTAAAGTAATTCTTAAGATAATCTTTATAAACTTTATTAATTGGGTTTTCGAAATTTTTATAATCAACATTAGGTCTATACATTAAATCAATATTTAAATATCTTGAGTTTTTAGCTTCTAAAAATATTTGATTATTCTTTTTAGAAGTCTTTATTACAGATTCATCCAAAAGATTATTTATTTTTCTTTTTGAATAATTGTAAAAAGTAATTTCATAATTAAAATGAATTTTACCATCTGCTGAAGCTATAATATGAACATCTGCATTGTCCAAATCTAAATTTAAAATGGTGTTTTCATCAACCTTAAAACTCTTTTTTAATATAATTTCTTTAGTTTGTGAAAAAGAAATAGTAACTGAAAATAGAAATAAAATACTATATATATATGGTTTCATTACTGATGTTTTTTTGATTCAACTCATTAATATGTTCTTTAATATCTTTGATTAACTGCAAACGTCTCTGCAAATTATCGATTAAAGATTGTAACACATTTATATTGTTTGGAAACGCTGTTAATTGTTTTGTAATTTTTTGATAATCTGCTTTTGATTCTTTTAATTTTTCTTCATATTTTTTTATCAAAAACGTGTCTTTTGCAATTTCCTTAAAACTATTCCATTCTTTATCTATAGAGCTTAAATAGTCTTTTTCAATAGCTTGCATCTGTATTTCAATTGCCGATTTTTGAGGTGAAGCTACTGTGTTTTTATAAACAAAAACACACGTAATTATCAGTAAAAATGACGCAACAATTTTTAAGAGTTTATAACTCTTTCTGCGTTCTTTTTTAGGTTGATTTTCCTCTAACTTCTTGACAAAATCTTCACGATGATTTTTTGGAATTTTCATTTTATCAACATCATCTTTAGAAAATAAATCTCTTATATCACGTTCCATATTTTTCTACTTTTAAAAGGTTTCTCAAAGCTAATTTTCCTCTTCTTAAATGGGTTCTCGATGTTTTTACTGGTATTTTTAAAATAGCAGCTATTTCTTGATGATCATAACCTTCCATCAAATACAATTTTATAACCAATTGATATTTTAAATCTAGTTTTTCAATTGCTTCAATAATTTGTTGTTTGCTAATTTTTGAATCGAAATTCCAAGCATCATCATTAGAAATTTCTAACGGATATTTCTCTAAAGAAATCGTTTCTAATTTTTTCTTTTTTAAAGCATCAATACAGGTATTAATGATGATCATTTTTAACCAACTACTAAAATTGGTACCATCAACATAGTTCTTTAAATTTAAAAATGCTTTTAAAAAACCATCTTGCATTACATCTTTAGCTTCTTCATTATTTTTTAAATATCTACAAGAAATAGCAAACATGGCATTGCAATGCAAATCGTACAATTTTATTTGTGCCTTTTGGTTGCCATTTTTACTTTCGATAACTAAAAAGTTAATTTCTTTAGACATTCTTGTGGGTTGCTTCTATTCTTAAAAACGAAACTGAATTTAAAAGGTTTCAAAAAAGACTAATCTTTTAATTAAAAGTGTAAAAAATCTTAATTATATTTTACTTTTCGAATTACTCTCATAACCTCTTTGTAATTTACGTAGGTAGTTTTATCCTGCAAATTTTTAATATAGTTTTTTGCTTTTTTAAGCAACTCTGAAGCCTCTAAAAACCCATTTAAATAACACAATAAATAGTTGGTAGGCAATCTAAAAACATCTTCATGTTCACTAACTGAAAGTGGAGTATCACTAGTAATTTTAGAAACTATTTTGTTACAATTTGTGTATATATGATTAATGATAGTAGCATTATATTTAGGTGGCTGAAACAAGAACTCTTTTACAATATGATGTTTCCCATTATTCTTAAAGTTGATGATGGTTTTTTCTAATGGATAATGCGTTTCTTCTTTTTCAATACCCAGTAAAATATATTCTGTAATTATAAAAGAATGTTTATTATAACTAATTTGAACTTCGTCTAAAGCAGAAAAAAATAATCGAACTTGTTCGTTAATTAACTCAATATCTACTCTAGAAAAAAATTCTTGATGTTGTATTATTTTCTTTTCACCTGCCCAACACAATACAAATTGTTCATTAAAAACTTTGTATTGAGGGTTGTATTCTGGTTTGTGATTATTTATAAAATCAAACACACCATTTAGAGTGAGTTCAATATTATTTCTAGCATTTTTCTCAATAGATTCAACAATTTCTTTATTAGTATTTCTCAATTCGAAACCTTCTCCTAAAAAAGGCATAGAGTTGCTTCCTCTTCTGTAAAAAATGGTTTTTCGTTTATATTTCCAAGCATTTTTTAAAAGAGATGTAATTAGATTGTTAGGATGAATAGTAACCAAACCAATCACTTTATGACGTGGTAAACTTGGAAAAGGCACGTTTTCATATTCAATTTTTGGAGGATTATTTAAATATGCATTTACTAAGTTTTGAATTTTGCTGTCATCAAAAAAATCAACTCCAATTATTTTATTTTCTACGTCTTCAATACCAATAACTATATAAGAATTATTGGCGGGATTTGAATTTGAAAGCGCACAAATATGTTTTAAAAACTTGGCTTTTCCATCCTTAGAATCTAAGGATAATTTTTGCTTTTTATCATAAAAACTATTCTCATCATTATGAGATAGTAGATTTTTGATAAGTAAGCGTTTGTTGATCATCCTAAGAATCTCTATTTAAAATTGTTGGTGTTGCTTGTGCTGTTGGATACACCACTAAATCTTCGATATTTACATGATAAGGTCTTGTAACCACAAAATGGATAATATCTGCAATATCTTCTGCTTGCAAAGCTTTATAGCCTGCGTAAACCGTTTTTGCTTTTTCTGTATCACCTTTAAAACGAATATCAGAAAACTCAGTTTCCACAGCTCCAGGATGTATTGCTGAAACACGAATATTATGTTTGTTCAAATCGATTCTCATAGCTTTATTTAAAGCGTTTACAGCGTGTTTTGAAGCACAATAAACATTTCCATTAGGATATACTTCTTTTGCAGCAATAGAGCCAATATTCACAATAAAGCCACTATTTCTAGCAGTCATTTGAGGAATAATTGCTTTTGACACATATAACAATCCTTTTACGTTAATATCTAACATAGCATCCCAATCATCCATATCTCCATCTTGTATGGTTGATAATCCATGTGCATTCCCAGCATTATTGATTAAAATATCAATCTGTTTAAAATTTTCTGGAAGCGATTTTATTGTTGATAATACTTCTTCTCTTTTAGAAACATCAAACTGTAAAGTAGTTACCTCTGTAAGCTTACTAAGTTCTTGCTTTAATTTTTCTAGTCTTTCTGTTCTTCTACCACAAAGAATTAACCGAATATTATTTTTTGCAAAAAGTTCTGCTGTTGCTTTTCCTATTCCTGAAGTTGCGCCTGTTATAAATGCTGTTTTTATCATAAAAATATATGCTACTATTAATGTTGATATTCTGCACCAATTTACCTTGAAAATATCATAAAAACAATTAAATATTAGAATGACTTATTACGTATTCAAAAAAAGTTTTAAACAAGAAAAAACCACCCTCCTCAGGGTGGTTCCTCTTTCAATTGGTTATTGAGAAATAACCAACCAAAAATCAACTAACCAAACTTTATTTTAAATTTCTTCTAACCTTTGTTTTTCTTTCTACTTTAGTACGTTTTCTGTTGTTATTCCTTACAACTTCTTTGGCACTTTTAACGTTTTTTTCACTTTTTAAGTATTGTATAAATCCTCTTCCAGAAAAATCGTATGTTGTCTCTGAATTGTAATGATATAAACTAACCTTTCCATCATTAATAACGCTCAATTCAAATTCTTCTATATCTCCATTATCATAATTTAATGCTAAAATTTTTAGGTCTTCAAAACCTGTCACATCAAATACTTCATATCCTCCTACATAATCCCAATTTATATTTGCAATTTGTGTGCCAAAGTTATCTTGAGAACTCCTAAAAGTTGTTAAATTATCTGGTGTAAATTCTAAATAATTTTCATCGTCAAATGCGTTTGGAGTTCCTCCTCTTGCATCAACTTTTTCCCAAGCCACATACTCTTGTAAAAAGTATTCTATGTTTTCGTAAAATAACTGATCGTAATCGAAATTATTAACATTGTAACCAATTAAATAATAGCTTACATTTTGATTATAATTGTAGATTTCTATTTCGTTATTCGCTAAAATTGTTACTTCAAAATCGTTAAAACCATCTAAATCATGATTTGTTTCTAACAAACCGTTAAAAGAATTATACGTTCCAACATCAATTCCTAAACCATTTCCAGTTCTTCCAATATCAACTATATTATTATTGGCATATAAAATACCATTGATAAAACTTAACGTAAATGCTCTAGAAACATAAGGAATATCTCCTGTTCCAGTTGTTCTATGATAATCTACATACCATAAATCGTATCCAGAAACAACTTCTTCTAATGTTGGTTGATATTCCACAAAACCATCATTGGTAATTGTTGTACAAGAACTTAAGATTGTTCCTGTAATTATAATCGTGAAAAGTAGTTTTAAGGCTTTCATAAGCGTTCATTTTAATGGTTACGCTTATAAATAATCAAATTGTGTGCCATAAAAAAATCCACTCTAAAAAGAATGGACTAACTAATTGATTTTCTATTGTTTGGGAATAGAATCATAAAAAATTGTTTTCCCTTTTTTAATAGATTTTATTTTAAAGTATTTTGTTTTATCTTTTATTTTATAGCTGATAATCGCCTCATTTTTCTTCAACTCAAAAGGCATTTTTTTAAGTTCTGGAAGTGGATTATGTATTTCTTTTGTGCTATTTTCATGCAAAATTATAGCTGGTTTTTCTGTTGATGAAAAAATAGCAGAAATCATTTTCTTATCTTTTACTTTACTCATTGTAAGTTTTTCTGCTCTTTTGGAAAAATAAATACTATCGAATTTTACCACATATTTAGAATCATATCCAATGTTTACAATTTTTCCCTTATTAGCTGTTGATTCTACATACCAATTATTATACACTGCAGACGTAATTGTAAATGGTGGATTTTGTTCGAACTGAGTAGTTGCACAATTATAAAAAACTAGTATAATTAATAAAACTGCAAAAAATTTCCCTGTTTTCATATTGATAATTTCTAAATCAGTTTCAAATCTTATGCCAAGATATAAAAAAAGAGCTTATCAAAAATTGATAAGCTCTTTCCTATAGTATAAAATATTTTCTGAAAAATATTTAAAATTCTTAATTTTTCAATGCTTCAGCACCACCTACAATCTCAAGTATTTCATTCGTAATTGCAGCTTGTCTTGCTTTGTTATACGTTAACAATAAATCGTCACGTAAATCTTTAGCATTATCAGTTGCTTTGTGCATTGCAGTCATTCTTGCACCATGTTCAGAAGCAAAACTATCTCTAATTGCTTTGTACAATTGTGTTTTTAATGACTTTGGAATTAATGCTAAAACAATTTCTTCTTTAGTTGGCTCAAAAATATAATCAGAGTTTGCATTTACATCTCCACCTTCAATAGGTTTTATTGGCAAAAACTGTTCTACTTGTGGCAATTGAGTTGCAGCATTTTTAAATTGATTGTACACCAATTCAATTTTATCATAGCTTCCAGAAACATATAAATCCATTAAATGCTCAGCTATTTCTGCAACATTATCAAAATTTAAATCGTCGTAAATATCATTTCTGTTTTCTACAACTTTACGAGTTTTAGATAAAACATCGCCTCCTTTTTTACCAATTGCGAATAAATCTACTTGTTTATCAGCATATTTCTCTGCAATTGTTCTTGTAACAGTTTTAGTTATTGATGAGTTAAAACCACCACACAAACCTCTATTAGAAGTTACAACAACTAACAATACTTTATTTACTTCTCTTTGTACAGAATAATCTCCACCAGAATCGCTATCTAAAGTTGCACTTAAATTCTGTAATAGTTCTGTTAATTTAGATGAATAAGGACGCATTGCAACAATTGCATCTTGTGCCTTTTTCAATTTTGCAGCAGAAACCATCTTCATTGCAGAAGTAATCTGCATTGTAGATTTAATTGAGGTAATTCTGTTACGTATTTCTTTTAAATTTGCCATATTTAAGTAATTAGTTGTTAGTAATTAGTTATTAGCTATAGGTTTAAAACCTACAATCTAAAACCTAACTTCTAATTAAAATGCTTAGAAATTTCTGCAGCTGCAGCTGTTAATGTAGCTGTAACATCGTCTGTTAATTTACCAGATTTTAAAATATCTAAGGCATCTCTATGCTTTGCGTTTAAATAATCGATGTAATCTTTCTCAAATTTTCTAACTTGATTTACAGGTACATCTTTTAACAAGTTTTTAGAACCTGCATATATAATTGCAATTTGATCTTCTACTGTAAAAGGATCGTTTTGTGCTTGCTTTAAGATTTCAACGTTTCTTTGTCCTTTAGAAATTACATTCATTGTAGCTGCATCTAAATCAGAACCAAACTTTGCAAACGCTTCTAATTCACGATATTGAGCTTGATCTAATTTTAAAGTACCAGATACTTTTTTCATTGATTTAATCTGTGCATTACCACCAACTCTAGATACAGAAATACCTACGTTAATTGCTGGTCTTACTCCTGAGTTAAATAAATCTCCATCTAAGAAAATTTGTCCATCAGTAATCGAAATTACGTTTGTTGGAATATATGCGGATACATCTCCTGCTTGTGTTTCAATAATTGGCAATGCAGTTAAAGAACCTCCACCTTTTACAATTCCTTTTAAAGAATCTGGTAAATCGTTCATTTCACTAGCAATTTTGTCATCATTAATAACTTTTGCAGCTCTTTCTAATAATCTTGAGTGTAAATAAAATACATCTCCTGGATATGCCTCACGTCCTGGAGGTCTTCTTAATAATAAAGAAATTTCACGGTATGCAACTGCTTGTTTTGATAAATCATCAAAAACAATTAAAGCTGGTCTACCTGTATCTCTAAAAAATTCTCCAATTGCAGCTCCAGCAAATGGTGCATATACTTGCATTGCTGCAGGATCTGATGCGTTTGCTGCTACAATAGTAGTATAAGCTAAAGCTCCTTTATCTTCTAACATGTTTGCAATTGCTGCAACTGTAGAAGCTTTTTGACCAATAGCTACGTATATACAATATACTGGATTACCAGCATCGTAAAATTCTTTCTGATTTAAAATAGTATCTAAAGCAACTGTAGATTTACCAGTTTGTCTGTCTCCAATAATCAACTCACGCTGACCTCTACCAACAGGAATCATAGCATCAATAGCTTTAATACCAGTTTGTAATGGTTCTGTAACTGGCTCTCTAAAGATAACTCCTGGTGCTCTTCTTTCTAATGGCATTTCATACGTAGTTCCTTCAATAGGACCTTTTCCATCTATAGGACTTCCTAAAGTATCTACAACTCTACCAACAATACCTTCACCTGCTCTTAAAGAAGCAATACGTTCTGTTCTTTTTACAGTAGAACCTTCTCTTACAGAAGTAGAAGCACCTAATAATACAACACCTGCATTATCTTCTTCCAAGTTTAAAACAATACCTTCTAACCCGTTTTCGAATTCTACTAACTCACCATATTGTACGTTAGATAAACCGTAAACACGAGCAATACCATCACCCACTTGTAGCACAGTTCCTACTTCACTCAATGAAGCCTGAGCTTCAAAATTAGTTAGTTGTTCTTTTAAAATTGCTGATACTTCAGCTGGTTTAATACTTGCCATTTATTTTGATATTAGATATTAAATATAAAAAGTTAAATCTTTTTAAGTCGATTACTTTTTATATAAAACTTTTAAACTTTACTTATAGTTTTGAAATATAATGACTATTGTCAAATTCCTTTTTTAATTCGTTTAAATGGTTAGAAATACTTGCATCATACTGCACATCTCCAACACGTAAAATAAAACCTCCTAAAATTGCAGGATTTACTTCATTTTCTAAATTAGCTTTTTCGCCTGTTAAAGCTAAAATTTTAGCTAAAACTTGCGCTTCAATTTCTGGTGAAATAGGCACAGCAGTTGTAACTTTAGCTACTTGTATATGTTTATAAAAATCATAGATTAGCGTATATTGTTTTGCAATAGACCCTAACATTGGGATTCTTTTATTTTCTTGCAATAAATTAAATAATCCTAAAGTAATATTATTTACTTTGGTTGCAAACATGGCTTTTAAGACATTCATCTTATCACCAGATTTAATTATAGGACTTTGTAAAGCAACTGCTAATTCTTTATTTTCTGCAATTGTTGAAGCAATTAACTGCATATCTAAATTAACAGCAGATTCATCTTTAGAATCTTTTGCAAGATTTAAAATTGCTTTAGCGTAACGTAATGCTGCTCTTGCGTCTTTCATAAAATTATTTTAAAGTAACTTCTTTTAAGATTCCTTCAACTAAAGCTAATTGATCTTCCTTATTAGATAATTCTTTTTTAATTACAGATTCTGCAATACTAATTGATAATTCTGCAACATTCTTCTTTAATTCTGCTAATGCAGATTGCTTTTCTTGTTGAATAGAAGCTTGAGCTTTTTCAATCAAAGTGCTTGTTACTTCTTTTGCCTCTTCTTTAGCAGTCGCAATCATTTTATCGCTGATTTCTCTAGCTTCTTTCATCATTGCTTCTCTTTCTGCTCTAGCTTCTTTTATTAACTTTGCATTGTCTGCTTGTAAATTTTGCATTTCTTTACGTGCATTTTCTGCAGCTGCTAAAGCATCTTCGATACCAGATTCTCTTTCATCTAAAGACTTTAAAATTGGTTTCCAAGCAAATTTTGCCATCAAAAATAATAAAATTATTAAGATAACAATTTGCATAAAAAACAAACCTGGTGAAAAATCGTTTAATAAAGTTTCCATTCTATAAACTAATTATTTATTTATTTTGTTTAATTAGAAAAACACCTTTCAGTTTTTCTGGATAATTTTGTTCTCTTAAAAAGAGAAATAAAACACATTCTATAACCAACCGTTATAAAATGTGTTTTTTACTTTTTTAAGGAATTATTTCCCTAAGATTAATGCACCAAATGCTAATCCTTCTAATAAGGCACCAATGATGATCATCGCTGTTTGAATTTTTCCAGATGCTTCTGGTTGACGAGCAATACCTTCCATTGCTTTACCACCAATTTGACCTAATCCAATACCACCTCCGATTACGATTAATCCTGCTCCAATTAAATTGTACATACTAACTGATTTTTATATAATAATTAAACAAATACTAATTC
The DNA here is from genome assembly GCF_001761365.1 of Polaribacter vadi. NCBI lineage: Bacteria > Pseudomonadati > Bacteroidota > Flavobacteriia > Flavobacteriales > Flavobacteriaceae > Polaribacter > Polaribacter vadi. Next base: position 2,261,351 of record NZ_CP017477.1, read on the forward strand.
TCTTTTATGTTCTCCTTTTAAGAGATTCCGATTTTCATCAGAATTAATAAAACGACCTAGATTATTACAAATCTAACATTTTATTAATGATGCTCATGCTCTTCTACAGCCATTCCAATAAATAACGATGATAACATCGTAAAAATAAATGCTTGTAAAAATGCTACTAAAATTTCAATAACCATTATAAATAATGCCAACACTAAAGACATCCCTGTAGAGGCTACTGGCCCAAAAGCCTCTTTCATTGTTACCATTAATGCAATTAAACTCATTACAACAAAGTGACCTGCTGTGATGTTTGCAAATAAACGCACCAATAATGAAAATGGTTTAATTAAAATAAAACCTGCTAATTCTATTACTGCTAATATTGGTCTTAATACATATGGAACTCCTGGCATCCATAATGTATGTGCCCAGAAATCTTTGCTACCATTAAACATATAAATTACCATTGTAAACAACGCTAAACCTACAGTTACTGCAATTTGCCCAGTTACGTTAAACCCTAATGGAGTTAAGCCTAATAAATTCAAAATCCAGATAAAGAAAAATACAGTTAATAAAAAGCCCATAAACTTTTTATATTTTTTCTCTCCAATATTTGGTTTTGCTATTTCGTCTCTAACATAAATCACCAAAGGCTCTAAAACTCTACTAAATCCTTTTGGTATTTGTCTAGTTTTGTATTGTTTTGCTAATTTAGAAAAAGCTAAAAGCATTAAAAAACCAGCAAATAAAATACCTACAACACTTTTAGTGATTGAGAAATCTAAAACTTTAGCTGCATTTGTTGCATGATGTGTTTCATCAAAAGAAACAGAAGTTGCTCCGTTTTCTAATTCGTAAATTTTAGAATGAATTTTAGCAAACTTTAATCCTTTTTTATCAACAATTACATGGCCATCATCATTATGATGAAATTCTGATGACATAAAAGTCACCAAACCTTCGCTTGTCCATAAAATAACTGGTAATGGAAAACCAAAGTGTTTTCTTTCACCCTCATCTGAAGTATAAGAAAAAAACGAAAAATCGTGAGAATCCTTAAGGTGATGCTGAATGTAAGCTTTTACCTCTTCACCAGTATTAACTCGACCATCATCATTTTGATGACCTGTTTCTTTATCTATTTCCGAAGCAAAAATTGTAGCAGAAAAAAGTGCTATTATCGCTATTGTAAGAAATTTGATTGATTTTTGTGCAATCTCCATTGTTAAAATACGCTTTCTAAATTCGGCGCAAAGGTATGTAATTATTCAAAAACACAAGCCTTTTTTATTAATCTTTTTTATTTAAAATTTTGGCGATGAAAACAGCCTCTGTTAATAAAAAAATAAACATGGGTAAAATCAACGAAATTTTGGCGATTTTTGTTAAAATAGTATCGTTAAAGAGTGACTCATAAAAGACTACGCAAAAAAGTATAATTTTAAAAAACAAACATCCTAAGTAGATAAAACCAAGCTGAGGGAATACTTTATCAACATTTGCTAACAGCCTAAAATTAACACAAATTAACAAGGAAAAACCAGCATGAAACAGATATACTTTTTGTAAAGAAAAAGGCAATACAAACTCATTTACATCAAGATAATATTGATGCAAAAAAAAACTCAACAAAAAAAGTGAAGAGAATGTTACAAAATAAAGAAAAATGCTCTTAATCATTAATTTTTTTCGCTTGTCTTATTAGTAAATAAATTGATATAAAAATCGCGACAAGTGTAACTGTTTGCTCTAAATAAGTAGTTTCAAATTTAACATCTAACCATTCTCCTAACAAAAAACCAAGATAAATTGTTAGTCCCATTTGCAAGCCAGCCCCAGAAAGTTGAATGGCTTTATTTAAAGGCTTTTTTGTCTCCTTCTTTTTTTGATTTTTTTCCATCTTCTTTATGTACTTCTTTTACAATAGCTTTCATAGTGCAAGAAGCATTAAAAGCTGCTCCTGGCTCTATAGATAATTTACCAACTACAACTTCTCCAGAAATTTTTGCTATTGCTTTTACTGTTAAAATTTTTTCTACAATTAATTTTCCAGAAAACGTACCTTCAATATCTGTATTTGAAGCTTCTACAGTTCCGTCTACAACGCCTCCAGAACCAATAATAACTCTTCCTTTTGTTTTTAAATCTCCTTCTAAAACACCATCAATTCTGTAATCTCCATCAGAAATTATTTCTCCTTTTATGGTTGTGTTTTTTGCAATTACATTTCTTTCCATTTTTCTTGGCTTCTTGTTTTTAGAAGTTTCTTCTTTCTGCTTTTCTGACATTTATTTGGTCAATTGTGTTACAATTGCTTTTGCTTTTTTACCTTCTTCTGTATTACCATAACTTACTGCTACATACTCTAAAGCAGTTTTATAGGCTTCTTTATCTTGAAACTTACCAATAGCAAATGCTTTTAAAAGCTCGAATTTTGGTTTTAAATCTGCCTTTGGAATGGTTGGTAAAACTTCATCAATTTTTGTAATAACCTCTTGAAATTTATCTTCTTTATATAAATAATAAATTTCTTTGTAGGTTTTTTCTACTTCAGTTTCTTCAATTTGCTCTTCTTCGAATTGTATTTCTGGATTTAAAATTATCTGTGCAAATTTTGTTTCTGGATATTTTGTTAGAATAACATTTTTATGTTTTTCGGTATTTTGAGCATCACCCAAATTATTATAAATTTGATATAAATGCCAGTTTATGGGTAAGATTAACTCTTTATTTGGATGTAAAGAAGCAACTCTTTCCAACCTTTGTTTTGCTAAATTTTGATTTTTAAATTGCTCTTTATAAATCAACCCTAATTCATATAAAGCTTGATTTCTGCTTGTTACTAAACTATCTATGACAACTTGTTCTGTAGGAATTGCGCTTAAATAGGTATTCAAATCGTATTTTAAATTTATTTTAGAAACTTGCGCAGAATCTTTTGCTGCTCCACCAATGGTTGCTTTTTCTGCCCATCTCCAATTATCTTCTAATTTTCTTGCGCCCCAAATTTTTTGGAATTCGGTTTTACCAAAACTTAAAGATTGGTTGTTGTAAAAATACCATTTTCCTTGATCAGCAGAATTTAAACCATTATTAAGGTTACCAAACGCCATTTGATTTAACCTTAATTGTGCAGCATCTTCATCTGCCTTTTTAATTTTTTCTATATAGTTTTCAAAAAATTGTGTTTGCTCTTCTTTTGATAAGGATGCAATTTTTATAATACTATCGTTTTCAGTAACAATATCTTCAAACTTAATTAAAGAAGCTAAGTTTTTATGTTTTCTTTTGATGCGTCTAATTCTGATATCTAACGTATCATTTGTAACTTGTAAAACACTATCATAATACGAACTTGCTTTTTGATAAGCATCTTGTTTAAAGTAGATGTTTCCTAATTTTTCGTACGTATATGTTTTCTGTTTATCACCAGCATTTTTAGCTCTTAACGAACTATTGTAATAGGCAATTGCTTGTTTTAAACTATCGTTTTTTTCATGTAAAAACCCAACTTGATAATTCAATTCATCTAAAAAAGGTCTGTTATCTCTGTCTTTAATCAGTTTATTCATATCAGCAATTAAAGAAACAATAGTAGAATCTTTTTTACTGTTTTTAGCAATTTCTATACGTGCATGAATTTTGTATTTATAAGGAGCTTTTTTAAAGTTTGCCAATCTTCTAAAAACTACATTGGCAGAATCTTTTTTATCTTCAGATGCATACAGTTGACCTAAAATAAATAAATTTCTTGCTGCTTGATATTCATCATTTAAAGTTCTTGTCGCTAAATGTAAGTGTTTTTTAACTTTTTGAAGACTATCTGTTTTTGTGTAAGCCATTGCTAAAGCTGTGTGTCCTTTTTCTTTAATTTCGGCTGGCAAATTTTTTTCTACAGTATCATTTACTTGTAAAAGTAGTTTTAAAGATTCTATGGCAAACTCTTCATTATCTAATCTTACATTCGTTTTTGCTCTCCAAATTTTAGTTTCTGAAATTAAACTAGCATTAGGATAATTAAGAATTACATAATTAAAAGCTTCTATTGCAGGGATAAAACGTTGTGAGTAATAGCGATTTTTACCAAGCAATAAATAGGCTTCGTCCATTTGGCTATTTCTCTCAATTCCATCAATATTCATTTTATGAAGTTGAATAGCTTTAACAGCTTTTTCTTCGGATTTTTCAAACGGAGTTAATGCTTTATTTGCATTATTATTATTTTTGTTATTTCCACCAAAACCTGCTCCTGGACCATTATTAAATTTGGGCATTACAATTTTATCTTCCTCAAACTCTACAGGTTCAATTGGTAAAATATCGAAATAATCGTCTTTATAACCTTCTTTAATACCATCAATACCTTCGTTAAAGGCTTTTTCACCATTAAATAAAACGTTATATTTTGTAGTTAAGGCGTGATAATTTCTGTTAATGACTGTATCCTTTTTGGTGCTACAAGAATATATAGCTACAAAAAGTATAAAAATGACAACTATTTTTTGAGTGTTTTTCACACAGATAAATCTAAATTAAAAAAATGTTTTTTAAAACTAAAAACTCTTATTTACAACTAATTTCTAACGAAAATAGTATAAATAAGAGTGTAAAAATAGTAATAAATTAAGAATAGCGTGCTTATACCGAAAAATAACTCTCTAGTTCTTTTAAAGTTTCAGTTGATGTTGCTATGTCTTTTACCACATTTCCTTTGTCTAAAACTACAATTCGCTCGCAAACTTCGGTTACGTGTGTTAAATCGTGACTAGAAATTAGGACAGTAACTTCTCTATTTTCAGTTAATTCTTTGATAATTGTTTTTAATCGAATTTGCGTTGTTGGGTCTAGATTTGCAAAAGGTTCATCTAAAATTACCACTTGTGGGTTTCCCATCATTGCAGCAACAATGCCTGATTTTTTCTGATTTCCTTTGCTTAAATCTCTTAAAAACTTCTTTTTACCTGTAATTTCTCCGTTAAAAAACTCATCAAACTTGCTTAGAAAGGTTTTTACATCGGCTTTGTTCATTCCTCTTAAATCGCCAATAAATTCGAAATATTCTTCTGGAGTTAAATAACCAATTAAAAAAGATTCATCAATAAAAGAACCTGTAAAAGATTTCCATGCTTCGCTTTCGTTTACCTGAATATCGTGATTTACAATAGCGCCAGTAGTTGGTCTTATCAAATCTAACAAAATATTAAAATAAGTAGTTTTTCCTGCTCCATTATTACCAACCAAACCAAAACTTTGTCCTGTTGGTATTTCTAAAGATTCTATATGTAATACTTCTGCTTTTCCGTATTTTTTTGAAAGTTGCGTAGTTTGTATCATTATGTGTTTAGTTTTCTTGATTAAATGCGTGAATCATTACATACTTGTTTGTAATGTATTTTTTGGTGATGGCTGCCATTAACTTTTTATGCAATGCAATACCTATAAAGCCTAAAATTGCCAATGTTAAGGCTGCTATTTCAAAACTTACTAACCAATTAATAAGCCCGAAAATTATCATTGGTAAAATCATTAAAGGCAAACCTATAAGCCACTGAACTGCTCCTGTTCCTTGAAAGTTAAAGGCTGCTTTTTCATCTAAATTTATCTTTTTTCTGTTAAAAGTTCCCCCATATAAAATTACATGTGTATTTACACCAATATTATAAATCATGGCTGCAAAATGGACTAATAAAATTTTCCATCCAAAATATACATAAGGAATTCCTAAAAGGAAAAGGGCAACCACACTAATTGTCATAATTGTAAATTTTGATTTTAAATAACGTTCGTATTTAAAATTCTGACTCATTAACATTTTATAATAACTACTGTCCCAAGCAGGAATAAATTGCCCAAAATTAATTAAGAATGTTCCTGTTGAGAAAATTCCCACTAAAACATACATTACTTGCATTTCTGCATACATTGGGTTTGTGTAAAAAATTAAACCATAGCCCAAGCCAAGAGCCAACATCCAAATACCAGATTTTGTTCGCTTATTTCTCCACATTAAACGTAAATCATTTTTAATAAATGGCGCTAAATCTCCTAGTTTTTCTGTAAATGATAAATCTGATGCGTTTACTTCTTTTGTTTTTTCTGATATTAGAGCATCTAAATACACTTCATTTCGCAGTTGTTTATAATTTGTAACATATAAAAGAACCAAAATTATTACGAAAAGAATTACAGTAATTGGGTATTGATACACAAAATCAAAACCATAACCGATAAATGCAGGTAAGTTAAAAATATCGAAATATTGCACTAAATAACCACCTAAAAGCAACGCTACCAAAACTCCTAAAACAACATTATTTTTGTTGATTAAAAAGTTTAAAAAGTTGGCAGATTGTATCAATAAAATCATAGTAAATAACCAACCTAAAACTCCTACTACATTATAGTCTTGCACTATTAAAACAACTGCAAAAGGAATGTAAAAAAACAAACTCATAATATTAAAAAATGAGAACGATGATTTTACTAAAATAAAATGAACAATTTTATTCTTTTTAATTGGTAATGTTAGCAAAGGTTTAATATTCATGACAGGCAATTTCTGCATTAAATATCTGAAGATTAAATCACCAACAATGGCATACATTAAAAATGAATTTACAACTACTAATGGATCTTGATCTGGGAACATTTCTTTAAGTCCATAATATCCTGAAATACCCAGTATTAAAAAAGAAACAATAAACCAAAGCGCAAAAAATATGAGAAGAATATTTAGAAAAATACTTTTCTGCCAATTTGCAGATCTAAAATATTGTTTCCATTCTAGGTTTAAAAAATGTGAAATCATAGGTTTAGTTAATTAGTTTGATTATAAGTAGTTGGTTAATTGTTTTTGTTACAAACTTTTTACCATTTTATATTCTGGGTAGGTTTCTTGCAATAATTCTTCTGCTTTTTCTGGAATTACATAATTAGAAACGTAAAAGAAAATGCATAATAAAGTGATCACGAAAGAAATTATAACAAGCCAGTAAGTTTCTAATCCCGAAAAATTAAAACTTGTTAGGTTGATAAAATTAAATAGATTAACCATAGTTATGCCTGTAAAACCATTTTTTGTAGTACCAATCATGGCTTCTAACAAGAAAATTTTTTCATTTTCTTGTTCCTTCTTTTTGTGCTCTTTTCTTATTTTATAAATGGCAATCATTTCAAAAATGATCAAAATTAAAAGTGTTCCTAAAAAAATATATTCTGAATATTTTATTTGAAGCAGAAAAAAGAAACCCAGAAAAATTAAGGAAGTTGTTATAATTTTTGGCAACGTAAACCATTCTTTTGCAAAACGCAACAAAATTTTCCAATAACGTTTATTCATTTGCTTTTGTTTGGCTTCAATAACATCCATAAAACCAAAAATGCCAAATTTTTTGAAGGATTTGTCTCTTGCGTTTTCAAAAGTAATTTTTGGATTTTCTTTCCAAATTTCTTCGATATCGTTTGCTAAATGATCTACCAATTCAGTTTGCACATCATAATGATATACATAATGTTGACGCGTAAATTTGTAGAGATTATCTATTTGGAGGTTTGTTAGTTTCATTACTCAATTAAGTTATTGTAAGTTTTTTGTGCTGATTTAATTTCTTGATATAAAAGCTTTATTATAATTACTAAAAACGGTAAAGTAAAACTCAAAATTAACGCTGTATAAGAACTTGCTAACTTTTCATAACCAAAAAATGTTTTTGGAGTAAACATAAAAATATTAAAAATACCTAGAGGTAATGAGGTAAAAAGTAGTAAAGCATTAAATTTAGCTGACTTTAACCTCTTAAGATTTAAAAGAAAACCAATAAAAAAAATTGCAACTACAATAATCATTAAAATAGAAGTGTAATTTACGATAACTGAATTATTTCTCACAATGAATAAATAGCTAAAAAACAACAATGTATAAATTATTGTTTGTGTTTTTTTAACCTCTTCTATAAATACTTTTCTAATTTCGTTTTGAGTTTTATTGTTGAAATATTTTAATTTTTCAAGATATACTGTATCAAAACCTCCACCATTAAAATTCTCTTTCCAACCTAATTTTTCAAATGATTGTTGTACAATTTCTTTAAATTCATATGCTGAATTTTCTGGCTTTAAAATGCTTTCAACATCTAAAACTACATGATCTAACATTTCTATTCTGATGTCCCAATATTTTATGCCTTCATTATCTAAACGATGGTCTATAAATTTAATTTGTTCTTTTGTTAATTCCATAACTTATGAAATATTATATTTTTTTATTGCTTCTTTGTGTTTTTTGTAAAATTGATTACAGATAAAAACTACAGAAAAACCTGCGCACATAAAACCTGTATATACTGGATTTATTTCTGTAGAAGTCTTATATATTTCTGTAAGTAGTCCTAAAACAAGCAAAATTATTCCTAAAAATTGCGTTTTTAAAATAAAACGATACGTTGTATTTATTTTAGATTGACTAGTTTTTTCAATAATAAATAACATATAAATTATAGCAAGAGATAAAGTAATAATTAAAAAACCATTTGTAAAACTTGCTAAACTATTACTTAATTGAACAGGAAATAATTCTAATAAAATAAAGGGTAAAAAGTATGCTGAAAAATATAATAAGAAATAAGGTTTAAAAACTTCTACTGCTTTTTTAACAACAATTTTAGATTCAGAATACATAATTCCAAAATAAAAACTAGACGTTTGTTTTAATTGAAGATTCCATTTATCTGTAACTTTATAAAATGCAGTATCAAATTCTATATTTTCTTTTTTAATTAAAACCTCTATGTCAGATACAATATGGTCTAAAACCTCCAAACGGATATCAACAAAATCAACTCTATTTTTAGTTAAATAATGCTCTATTTTCTGTATTTGTTGTGTAGTTAATTCCATCTTATTCCAAGCTAAATTTAGGATTTACCAAATGTTGCATCGTTTTTAAAAACTCTTGCATTTCTGCTAATTTATTTACAGTTTCTTTGCTCCCACTTTCTGTAAGTTTGTAATATTTACGCAACCTGTTGCCCACTTTTGCAACCTCAACATCTAGTAAACCATCAGCTTCTAACTTGTGCAAAGCTGGGTACAAAGCGCCTTCTGTAATGTTTAGTTCGCCTTTTGTGAGCTCTTTTACTTTTTGAGTAATTTCATATCCATACATTTTATCATTACTTTCTAATAATTTTAAAATGATGGTTTGTAAAGAGCCTTTGTATAATTTTTGTGTTCCCATTTTTGTACCTTTATTATTCCTAGCGTTAGATAAATTTCGAAAGTTATGATGCTTAAAAAGGCATCTTTAAAATTTTATCAACATATATTAAAATCAAATATACATAATTTTCTTATGTATAAGAATATTATGTATAAATTTAAGACAAAAAAAATTCCGAAAAATTAAATTTTCGGAATTGTATTATTTGATAAGAGTTAGAGTTCCTTCCCTTTTGGAAGGTTAGGATCGGCTATTTTGTCACTTTTAAAACATCAGCAATAATACGTTCTAATTCGGCTTTTGGTAAAGCTCCATTTGCCATTTGTGGTTCGCCTTCTGCTGGGCAAAATAACATAGATGGAATACTTCTAATTCCAAATGCTGCAGCTAATTCTTGTTCTGCTTCAGTATCAATCTTATAAATATCTATTTTGTCTTTATATTCTTCAGAAAGTACTTCTAAAACTGGTGCTAATGCTTTACATGGGCCACACCAATCTGCATAAAAATCTATTAATGCAGGTTTGTTTCCTTCAAATTTCCAGTCTTTATTTTTTTCAAAGTTGAATACTTTTTCTAAAAATGTTTCTTTTGTTAAATTCTCTGTCATTGTTTCTTAATTTAAGTATAATTTTAGTCGAAATTAATCTCAATATCTTACAAGAAAGCAGTAAAACCAAATATATATTGTTAAAAATTATAAACGTCTGATTATATAACACATAGTTTTGTGTAAATTTAAAAAGTTAAAATTTGTAACATCATTAAAATAAAACAACTAATAATTAATTAATAAAATTTAAAAACAATGAAAACTATTAAAAAAGTGTTTTTTTCAGCAGCAATAGCTTCACTTGCTTTTGTAGCTTGTAAAGAAGAAAAAATAAATGAAGAAAAATCAGCAGGTATTGTATTAGAAAATATGGATACTTCTGTAAAACCTACAGACGATTTCTTTAGACACGTAAATGGAACTTGGTTGGACAAAACTGAAATTCCAGACGAATCAAACTTAATAAAAATATTTCAGTATAAATATCTTCTACAAAAGGCGCAAAGTATGGCAGTTGTTTTACTATTTCAAATGAAGAGTTTTTGAAACTAATCAATAGAGATAATTACTAATTAAATTAAAGAGATTTTCTATCAATAAAATTAAAAGGAACTTTAAATCTCCCTTTCTTTTGTTCTAAAATCATTTTAGCTGCAGTTGCTCCCATAATATTAAAATCTGTAGAAACCACAGTAATACCTAATAATTCTTTAAGAGGTGTATCATTATAAGATATAATACCTACATCTTTACCCAGTTCAAAATTTTCTTCTCTAGTTCTTTTTACCAAACTAACTAAATCAGACTCTTGAATTGTTATAAATAAATCTCCTTTTCTAATAATAATATCTTCATATACCTCTTCTAGGTATTCAAATTCAATTGAATGCTCAAAACAAAATTTTCTAAAACCATGTAAAATCCTTTTTGGATAAGGATAAATAGTTATTGTTGGATAAAACAGCGTAAGATTCTTATACTTTTTCATTTTAGGAAAAGCCTCATTTAAAGCTGTATAAATATCGTTTTCAAAATCTTGAAAAATCTCAATAGAACCACCTTCAACACCTTCTTTAAAATTATCTAAAATAACTAATTTTTCTTTCGGAATTTCTTTTAAAGCTTTTATAACTTTATCTGTATAACTTACATGAACAAATTCATCTGTTTTAAAATGTGGCATGATTATAAAATAATCATAAGCAGCTTTATTTTTAGAAATTAAATTTAAAAAAACAGTTTCATCACAATGATAAATATGTAAATCTGTATGAGAATTAGCCCCAATATTTTCTATAAAAGAATTGTAAACTTTTAGCTTGTATGAACTTAGCTTATTTATTAAAAATAAAACATTTACTTTAGATATTAGTTTTGTTCTAGTAATATAATATCCTTTACCTCTTACAGAGGAAATTATATTTCGTTCTTTTAAAATATTATATGCTTTTTCTACTGTATCTCTTGATAAATAAAATTCTTCACTAAATTTATTTATTGAAGGTATTCTTTGATCAATAACTAAATTACCGTTCGAAATATTTTGAATAATAACATTTACAATCTGTTGATACTTTGGTATTCTTGAATTATCATTAATGTTAATAAAACTGAACATATATAGAATCTTTATTTTTAGTTATTTATATTTATTATCTCTACACAAAGTAAAGTAAATTCTATAAAAAACAATAACTTTAGTATAACAATATAAATAATTACATTTTTTTTTCTACAGTACAGTACAGGATAGGAGAATATATAATTTAAAATATTTTAGCTTTTTAATTCACTAATTAAGTTTATGAAAAATAGTACAAAAACATTCAAGTACGTAGATTATTTATGGAATCAGGAAAAAGCAGACGCTTTAGGAGATGATCAAGTAGCCTTATTTTTATACCGTTCAAATATTTTAGGAGCAGATTTGAGAATTACCAACTATGGTGGAGGAAATACGAGCTGTAAAACAATTGAAAAAGATCCATTAACAAATGAAGATGTTGAAGTAATGTGGGTAAAAGGTTCTGGTGGAGATATTGGAACGCTAAACAGAGCAGGAATTGCTGGTTTGTACACTAGCAGATTACGTGATTTAAAGAATGTATATCAAGGTTTGCATGATGAAGATAGAATGGTTGGTTTATTCAATCACTGTATTTATGATTTAGATAGTAAAGCTCCGTCAATTGATACTCCTTTACATGGTTTATTACCATTTGCACATATAGATCATTTACATCCAGATGCATTAATTGCAGTTGCTGCTGCTGAAAATAGTGAAAAAGTAACCAAAGAAATTTGGGGAGACACAATGGGTTGGGTACCTTGGCAAAAACCAGGATTTGATTTAGGTTTGCAGTTAGAAAAATGTTTAGAAGATAATCCAGGAATTAGAGGAATCGTTTTAGGTTCTCATGGTTTATTTACTTGGGGAGATACATCTTACGAATCTTACATAAATAGTTTAGAGGTTATTGAAATGGCTTCTGAATTTATCGAGAAAAAAATAAAAGAAAATGATGAAGTTTTTGGCGGACAAAAAGTTGAAAGTTTACCAGCAAAAGAGCGTCAAGAAAAAGCAGCGCAAATTATGCCTATATTAAGAGGTTTGTGCTCTTCAGAAAATGGAATGATTGGTCATTTTTCTGATACAGATGTTGTTTTAGAATACATTAACAGTAATGATTTAGAGCGTTTGGCACCAATGGGAACTTCTTGCCCTGATCATTTTTTAAGAACCAAAATTCAGCCTTTAGTTTTATCATTAGATAAAAATGAAGACTTATCAGATACTGATGTAATTAGAAGTAAATTAGAACCAGCATTTGAAGCCTATAGACAAGAATATGTAGATTATTATAATACATGTAAAAAAGAGAATAGTCCAGGAATTAGAGATGCAAATCCTGTAATAATTATTTATCCAGGAATTGGAATGTTTAGTTTTGCAAAAAATAAACAAACTACAAGGGTTGCGAATGAATTTTATACCAACGCAATTAATGTAATGAGAGGTGCAGAAGCAATAACTTCTTACACATCTTTACCAAGACAAGAAGCTTTTGATATTGAATATTGGTTGCTAGAAGAAGCAAAGTTACAACGTATGCCAAAAGAACAACCCTTATCTCGAAAAGTAGCATTTGTTACTGGAGCTGGTGGTGGAATTGGTAAAGCAATTGCAGATAAATTAGCTGCTGAAGGCGCAAATGTTGTGTTAACAGATATTAACGAAGAAAGTTTAAAAGAAGCGAATGCTACTTATAAAAGAGATGTTTCTACCTACGCAATTTGCGATGTTACAAACCCAGATTCCATTGCATCTGCTTACAACAAAGCTTGTGTAGAATTTGGTGGAGTAGATATTGTGGTTCACAGTGCAGGTTTAGCAATTTCTAAATCTTTAGAAGATACAACTGATAAAGACTGGAATATTTTACAAAGTATTTTAGTAAAAGGTCAATTTGATTTAGCAAAACAATCTGCTGCAATTATGCGCAAGCAAGGTTTAGGTGGAAATTATATTGCTATTGCAAGTAAAAACGGTTTGGTTGCTGGCCCTAACAATGTGGCTTATGGAACTGCAAAAGCAGCTCAACAACACATGGTTCGTTTATTAGCAGCAGAATTAGGGAAAGATAAAATTAGAGTAAACACCGTAAATCCTGATGGTGTTATTGTAGGAAGTAAAATTTGGGAAGGTGCTTGGGCAGAAGGTAGAGCAAAAGCAAACGGAATTACTGTAGAAGAATTACCAGCCTTTTATGCAAAAAGAAATCTTTTAAACGAAATTATTAGACCAGAAGATATTGCAAACGGAGTTTTTTCTCTAGTAGGTATTCTGGATAAATCTACTGGAAACATTATTAATGTTGATGGTGGAATGGCAAATGCTTTTGTAAGATAATTAAGATTATCTAAAATATATTATTTTTAAAACTTCCATAGAGAAAAAATTTATGGAAGTTTTTTATTAGAAATGAACTTTATGAAATTAACAGAACAACATATAGAAGACGACAATAAAAAAAGTCTTGCTTCTCAAAATAATAGTTATAACTTTTTAGCAGACTCTTTAACTTCTAAAGGTCATAATGTAGATGCTATTTTATCAAAATTATCAGAGTTTCAAGTAGCGGTTCCAAGTTGGGCTTTAGGTGCAGGAGGAACACGTTTTGGTCGTTTTTCATTTTATGGAGAACCATCAACTTTACAAGAAAAAATAGAAGATGTAGGAATTTTGCATGCTTTAACTCAGACTGCTGGAGCTGTTTCTTTGCATATTCCTTGGGATATTCCAACCGATTATAAAGCAATTAAAGAACAAGCAGATGCTTTACATATAAAATTCGATTCTGTAAATTCGAATACTTTTCAAGATCAAAAAAATGCAAAAGAAAGTTATAAGTTTGGTTCTTTAAGTAACACAAGTAAAGCTGTTAGAGATCAAGCTATTCAGCATAATTTAGATGTCATTAATATTGGAGATAAATTAGGTTCTAAAAGCTTAACAGTTTGGTTAGCAGACGGTTCTTCTTTTCCTGGACAAAATAATTTTCAAACTGCTTTTCAAAATACACAAAACAGCTTAATTGATATTTATGCAGGTTTACCAGAAGATTGGAAACTTTTAATCGAATACAAACCTTATGAACCAAATTTCTATTCAACTGTAATTCAAGATTGGGGAGCTTCTTTAATGTTAGCAAATGGCTGTGGAGATAAAGCATTTACTTTAGTAGATTTAGGACATCATTTACCAAACTCAAATATCGAGCAAATTGTTTCTATTTTAATGTTGAAAGGTAAATTAGGAGGTTTTCATTTTAATGATAGTAAATATGGTGATGACGATTTAACTGTTGGAAGTATTAAACCTTATGCCCTGTTCTTAATTTTTAACGAGCTTGTTTATGGTATGGAAAGCAATCCGCAAAATCCAGACTTGGCTTGGATGATTGATGCCAGTCATAACATAAAAGATCCATTAGAAGATTTATTGCAATCTTTAGAAGCGATTCAAGAAGCGTATGCAAAAGCGTTATTGGTAGATCAAAAAGAGTTAAGAACTGCTCAGTTAGAAAACGATGTAACAAAATGTCAAGAAATTTTACAAAATGCTTTTAGAACGGATGTAAGACCTTTGCTAGCAGCTGCAAGACTAAAAAATGGTGGTGCTATTAATCCAATTCAAAGTTATAGAAACTTAGCAGTAAGAGAAACTTTGATAAAAGAAAGAGGTAAACACACAATAGCAACAGGGTTATAATATTTTAATTATGAAGCAAAAAGTAACTGCCATTTTCGATATAGGAAAAACAAATAAAAAGTTTTTTCTATTTGACAATAAATACAAAGAAGTATATAGGGAGTATACCAGTTTTGAAGAAATTGAAGATGAAGACGGTTATCCTACAGAAAATTTAGCAGCATTACAAACTTGGTTAAAGGAGGTTTTTTACAGAGTTCTAAAAAGTGAAGAATTTACAATCAAAGCCATTAACTTCTCTACTTATGGTGCAAGTTTTGTACATATTGATGAAAACGGAAATCCATTAACCCCATTATATAATTATACAAAAGAAATCGACTCAGATTTACAAGATGGGTTTTATAACAAGTATAAACCAGAATTAGAAATTACAAGAACAACAGGTTCACCTAAATCAGGTTTATTAAATTCTGGCATGCAATTATATTGGTTAAAGCATACCAAACCAGAAATTTTTAAAAAAATCAAGTATTCTTTACATTTACCACAATATCTAAGTTTTGTTTTTTCAGGAATTCCTGTTAGTGAATATACAAGTATTGGCTGCCATACTTCTTTATGGAATTATGAAACCAAAGACTATCATAATTGGGTTTATAAGGAAGGAATCAACAAAATTTTGCCTCCAATTGTTTCTACAGAAACAAGTATTAATATGAATTATAATGGTACAAGAATTAAAGTTGGTGTTGGTATTCACGATAGTTCTTCTGCCTTACTTCCTTATGTAAGAAGTGTAAAAAAACCATTCGTTTTGGTTTCTACAGGTACTTGGTCTATTGCTTTAAATCCGTTTTCAGATGGTCCGTTAACAGTAGATGAAACAGAAGCTGGTTGCATAAATTATATGAGAATTAATGGAAAACCAGTTAAATCTTCTCGATTATTTTTAGGAAATGAATACAAGCTTCAGGTAGAAGAATTATCAAAAAATTTTCATGTTGATAAAGACTATCATAAAAATATAGAATTTGATTACGATGTATATTTCGAAATTATAAAAGAGTTTAAATACTGTTTTAAGTGGAAATCTATTACAGATGAAAATATGCCAAATAAAACAAGTTATTCTTATAATTTATTTGAACACGCTTATCATCAATTAATGATAGAATTAGTGCAACTTCAAGTACAAGGTATTAAGAGAATTGCAGATACTCAACAAATTGATCGCTTGTATGTAGATGGTGGTTTTACAGATAATGATTTGTATATAAAATTATTATCTTACTATTTACGAGGTATGAAATTAAGAACTACAAAAGCCTCTTTAGGTTCTGCTTTAGGTGCAGCAATTGCAATCTCAGACTCAAAACTAAACTCAAAATTCTTAAAAAAGAATTATGCTTTAAAAAAGCATGTTCCTTTTATCGTTAAATAGAAGAATGAAAAATAAACTATATTTTATCCATCAGAGATATAAATTAATAACCATTATTGGTCATATTCACGGAAATTTTCTAGGAGAAATGGTTCCTATTAATGATAATTAAGTAGAAAAATTAAGAGCAAAATTTTTATCATAAAAAATAAATTATGGCAATAAAAATCGACACACGTTATCCATCTATAGACGATTTAAGAAATAAAGCAAGAAAAAAAATACCAAAATTTGCTTTCGAATATTTAGATGGAGGATGTAATGAAGATGTAAATCTTCATAGAAATACATCAGAATTAAGAGAAGTACAATTAAAGCCTAATTATTTAAGAAATCATGGAGGTTCATCAACTAAAACAAAATTATTTGGTATTGAATACGATGCTCCTTTTGGAATTGCTCCTGTTGGTTTACAGGGTTTAATGTGGCCAAATTCTCCAGAAATATTAGCCAAAGCTGCTTTCGATCATAACATTCCTTTTATTTTAAGTACAGTTACTACAACTAGTATAGAACGTGCAGCAGAAATTACAGAAGGTAAAGCTTGGTTTCAATTATATCATCCTACAAAAGACGAATTAAGAGACGATATTTTAAAAAGAGCAGAGGCTGCAGAATGTCCTGTTTTAGTTATTTTATGTGATGTGCCCAGTTTCGGTTTTAGACCAAGAGATATTAGAAACGGTTTGGCAATGCCACCAAAAATGAACATCAGCAATATTTTACAAGCATTTGGAAGACCACATTGGAGTTTACAAACATTAAAGCATGGAGTTCCAGGATTTGCAAATTTACTACCATATATGCCTAAGGATTTAGATTTAAAACAATTGGGTAAATTTATGGATCAAACATTTTCTGGACGTTTAAATGAAGAAAAAATTAAGCCAATTCGTGATATGTGGAAAGGTAAAATTGTTTTAAAAGGTGTAGCTTCTCATTATGATGCAGAACAAGCAATTCGTTTAGGTTTAGATGGCATTATTGTTTCAAATCATGGAGGGAGACAATTAGATGCAGGAGAATCTACCATAAAACCTTTAACTTCTATTGCCGAAAAATATGGAAATCAAATAGAAGTAATGATGGATAGTGGAATTCGTTCTGGTGTTGATGTAGCAAGATCTTTAGCTTCTGGAGCAAAATTTACATTTATGGGACGTTCGTTTATGTATGGAGTTGCTGCTTTAGGTAAAAATGGTGGAAATCATACAATCTCTTTATTAAAAACAGAATTACAACAGGTAATGGAACAAATTTGCTGTGAAAAAGTAGAGGATTTTCCAAATCATTTAATATAATCAATCAAAAAACAAATTTATGAGTCAAGTAAGCATAGAACAAAGCCAAATAGAGGAAATTGCTGGTGGTGAATTTGAAAGAGAACCTGTACCAAAATCCAAATTAAAAGGTTGGAAAAATTTTATTGGTATGTATGCTGGAGAGCATGCTGCAGGAACCGAATTTATGATTGGACCACTTTTCTTAACAGCTGGTGTTAGTGCTTTTGATTTAATTATTGGTTTACTTATTGGAAATCTTTTAGCCGTTTTAAGTTGGCGTTTTTTAACAGCAGAAATCGCTGTTAAAAATAGACTAACTTTATACTTTCAGTTAGAAAAAATTTGCGGAAAAAAATTAGTAACAGGTTATAATTTAGCAAATGGAATTTTATTCTGTTTTCTTGCAGGTTCTATGATTACAGTTTCTGCAACTGCAGTTGGTATTCCTTTTGATATGCCAATGCCAAAATTAGATGATACGTTACCTAATGGAATGACTTGGATTATAATTGTAATCGCTATTGGAGCCGCAATTTCTATAATTGCTGCAAAAGGTTATGATACAGTAACGAAAGCTGCAAATTGGATGTCGCCAGTTATTGTACTCGCATTTGTAGCTTGTGGAATTGTAGCTCTAAATCAATTAGGTGTAGATAGTTTTTCTAAATTTTGGGCAATTTGGGGTGATGGTGGAGAACCATTTCCTGGACAAACAAAATTTACATTTTGGCACGTTGTTATTTGGTCTTGGTTTGCGAATGGAGCAATGCACATTGGAATGTCTGATTTATCAGTTTTTAGATTTGCAAAAGAAGCTAAAGCAGGTTGGACAACAGCAGCTGGTATGTATGTAGGTCATTATATGGCTTGGATTGCAGCAGCTTTATTATATGCAGTCTATTTAAAATCTCCAGAAGCATTATCATTTTTAGATAATGGAAATGCACCACCTGTAGCTCCTGGACCAATGGCCTATAATGCCATTGGTGTTTTCGGTATTATAGCTGTAGTTTTAGCGGGTTGGACAACTGCAAACCCAACTATTTATAGAGCAGGTTTAGCTTTTCAGGCAATTTTACCCAAATTATCAACTGCAAAAGTTACTATTTTAGCAGGTGCAGTTGCTACAATTGCAGGTTTATTTCCAGCATTTGCTATGAAACTGTTAGGTTTTGTAGCCTTATATGGATTTATTTTAGCACCATTTGGAGCAATTATCGTTTTTGAACATTTCTTCCATAAAAAAGCTGGAATTATTAAAAACTATGCAGAAAAAGCAAATTTATCTTTTAACAATGCTGTATTTTGGGCTTGGGCAATTAGCTTTGGAATCTTCTATTTTATATCTATTCAGTTTGATGTTTTCTTATCATTTGTAACCTTACCTGCTTGGATTTTATGTGGAGTGTTATTCTTAATTTTTAGTAAATATTTTCAGAAAAAATAGTTCATAAATTATATTTAAAATATAAAAGCATCGTAAATAATTACGATGCTTTTTCTATAATACAAAACTTAAGGAATTAAATTATCAATTAGTAAAACACTAAAAATCAATTATAAGAAACTAGAATGCAACTCCCATAAAAATATGGTGAGTTATTCCTATGTTGATGAAGTTACTTCTATCATTTTAAATTTCAGGTTATATTTTAATAAGCGCATTACTTTTTAACCATTTCTCGCAAGCTTGTATCCAAAACTTACTAGTACTTTCTTTTCCTAAACCAAAACCATGCCCTCCTTTTTCATAAACATGCATTTCTACTGGAATTTTATGAGCTTTTAATGCCAAATAATAGTGAATACTATTCTCTACTGGAACAGATTTGTCATCTGTTGCATGTACTAAAAAAGTTTTTGGAGTAGTATTATCAACTTGAGTTTCATTAGAAAATTTTGCTGCTTTTCCTTTAGAAGGTGAAATCCCTAATAAATTATTTTTTGATCCTTGATGAGTGATAGCTTCATCCATAGAAATTACAGGATAAATTAGTATTGAAAAACTGGGTTTTGCACTTGTTTCATCACTTAAAGAATACACCTTTCTGTTAAATTGTGTAGAAAGCGTTGCTGCTAAATGTCCACCAGCTGAAAATCCTAAAACTCCAATTTTATCTTCATTAAGATTAAATTCTTTCGATTTTCTTCTTACAAAACGAATTGCTTCTTGTGCATCTTGCAATGGCGCAATTGATTTATCAACCATAACAGCATCATTTGGTAATCTATATTTTAAAACAAATGCTGTAACTCCTAAAGAATTTAGCCATTCTGCAACTTTAGTTCCTTCTTTATTTATTGCTAAATGTTTATAGCCACCACCAGGAAAAATAACTACAGCTGTTCCATTTGGATTTATTGGCTTAAAAACAGTAATTGTTGGCTCAGAAACCTGACTCGTTTTATCTAAAATGGAATCTTTATAAATTTTTATTTCTTTATAATTTTCATTTTTTATAGAATTTGGTATTTCATCTTCCCATAAATTGAATTCAGTACTTTGAGCTTGAATAGAAAAAATCATCATATAAAAACAGCCAATTAATAATGGTTTAAAATACTTCATATTATTAGTCTTTTTTAATGAAATTACTAAAGTTTTTTACATTTTTACTCAACTCCAAAACTGCCAATTTAACTACTTCTGTTGCTCCTAAAACAGATAAATGTGTATTATCTTCTTTCCCTTTTGGATAATATGAAGTTTCATTTGGTTGGTAATGTAAATGCAATTTTTTTGAACCTTTTACACCATAAGACTCCTCAAGTTTTTCAGTTAAATATTGCAAATCTATAAAAGGAACATTAAGCTCATTTGCAACAAAACGAACTACAAAAGGATACATCGTATGCGTATCTACTAAAGTACCTTCTTCATTAAAATTACGCCTAACAATGGGAGTAAATAAAACAGGAATTGCGCCTTTTTCTCTACTTTTATTAACAAATTTTATAAGATTATTTCTGTAAGCTGTAGTTGGATTTGTATATCTTTTTGGATCTTTTTCCTTTTGATCATTATGACCAAATTGAATAAAAACATAATCGCCTTTTTTTAGCTGATGATATACAGCATCCCATTTTTTTTCATCAATAAAACTTCTAGTACTTCTACCATTTACTGCGTGATTTTTTACCACAACATTATCATTTAAAAACTGTGGTAAAACTTGACACCAACCACGCTCTGGATTTTCATCGGGGTTTATTTTATCAGCCATTGTAGAATCGCCAATTGTATAAATACTTATTTGTTTTTTTGAATCTTCTTTTTTAAAGGAAGAAAAAATCATTAATACTATTAGAAATCCTATTTTATAAATTTTCATACCATTCTTTTTTTGATGAATTTTTAAATGTACCTAAAACATTTTTAAGAGTATACTTTTTTGCTTCATCATCATTTAACTGATGAGACCATTTTGCTCTTTCATTTGGATGAAATCCATCACCCAAGTTTTTAAATTCTGCATAAAATGTAGTTTTTTCTGCTTCTGGTTTTGACCAATTATGCCATCCAACAGCCAAAATATGTTTTCCTAAATTACTGTTTATAAAAACAGTTTTTGCATAAATTCGCCAAGGTCTTCCTAAATAAACTTTGGTAACATTTTCATCGGATGTAATTTTACAATCTTTAAAAACATAGCCAAATTCACTCTCTTTTAAAGTTGATGCAGCAGTAATGTAAGAATCTTTTTTACTATGTATTTGACAGTTTTCAAAAAACGCAGTTGCACTTCCAAAAATAAAATCTGTTGTGCCTTCTATGTAACAATCTTTATAATATTGCTTGCCTTTTCCTGAAGCATACAACGTGTCTTGATTGCCTAAAAGGTTGCAATTAATAACAGCAACTTCATCTGAAGAAACAGCCAAAGCAACAGCTTGACCAACTTCTCCTGCTGCGTTTTCTATGGTTAAATTTTTAAGGAGTACATTGTTTGCTTCTACCAAAAGTGTTGGTGTAAAAAAAGTGCTATTTCTACCTAAATTTATTTTATCAAAATAATCATCAAAAGTAATAATGGTTTTTTCTTTACTTTCACCAACTAAAGTAATGTTTGAATTCCATTCATGAATTTTTACTTTTTCATAATAAATCCCATCTTTTATGAAAATTGTAACTCTTTTATAAGGAAAAGATTTGGAGTTATTTATGGCTTGTTGAATAGTTGTATAATCTCCTTTTCCGTTTTTAGAAACAGTAACATTATATTCATCTTTAATTTTTACAGTTTTACTTTTAGAAATCTTTTCTTTCCATTTTGGATATTTATTTAATACTTTTTGTGGAGTTGTTTTGTACCAAGCATAGCCATTTCTGCGCTCTGAACCAATTTCTGCTAACGTAGCTTTTTTAATACCATCTCTATCACAAAAAAAAGGCGTGTTATCTTCTAATTCACTAAATCGTGCCCAAATTGCAGGAGCATTTTCATCAGGAATCATTTTTTTATCTATTATTCTCCCTTTTTCATTATAGGTTTTCACTTCCTTTAAACCAGTAATTTTTACTTTTTCAAACCATGAAACAGCACTTTCAACTGCGTTTACAATTTCTTTAGATGGGTTTTCTATCGACATCAACAACATTACAATTTCTGCAGATTCTGCACCACTTAAAGAAGGTAATTCATACGCTCTTGCTTTTGCAGGCAGCAAAGTATTTTCATCATGTTGCGCACACCAAACAGTTAAAATTCCATTTTGCTTGTATTGGGTTTTTAAGATGCAATCAATACCTTTTTGAAAAGCAATTTCTATTTTTTTAAGTACGTCATCAGCAGGTTTTATAGCGTAAAAATTGGTGTTATTTTTAATCTCTTTTAATAAATTTAAAATATTTACCATAGAATCATCATTATACGTAATATGAGTATAATAGCCTTTTTTTAGAGGATAAAATTGTGGCCAACCTCCATTTTCATATTGTGCTGCTAGCAGATAATCCAGTCCTTTTAAAAATGCATTTTCATACTTTTTATCTTTATTTTGCGCATACATTTTAGATAAAAAAAGCATTTCTTGAATGGTTGCTCCATTATCTGTAGTAATTTCTTTTGTACTAGATTTTAATGCTTTTAAATGTTGTTTTTCAGCTTCAGACAAAGGGTTTTGCATCTGAATATTTTTTGGCCAACCCCCAATTTCACGTTGATACAATAATACATTTTCTGCAATTTCTTTGGCTTCATTCGTTTTAAACCAATCATCTTTATTTTGATGAATTATATTTTTCCAAGATTGATTATGAACTTGTGAAAAAAGAGATTCACTAAACGTTAAAGCAATTATTAAAAATATGAATTTTAAAGTATTTTCTATCAGTTTCATTTTCTTATGATGTTAAATTTAAATAGAATTATTTTACGGTTAAACTAACCAAAGGTATTTTAAGAAATTCTATATCTTTTTTATTTTGACATGTGATAAGTATAAAAAAACGTTTCGAATAAAAGATTTCGGGTAATAATAACCTTGTCTTTTATACTTGTCTTTATACTTTAGTTGCTATCTATTTTCACTCCCTTTTTAATTACAAAAAGGGCTGTTTATGATAAATCTACAACTCTTTTTTCTTGATTACTTAACAAAGCAGCTTCAATAATCTTGATAACATTTTTTGCTTCATTTGCGCTTACAGGCAATTTTTTATCATTTAGAATAGCCTCTGCAATAAGATTATAATATTCCATATAATCTCCTTTTTCTGTGGATACTAATTCTTTTTTAGATTCTCCATTTTTTATACTATGAAGTATCCCTTTTTGAGATTCTGGCTCAATTCCCCAGTTTTTAGAATCGGGTTTTATTTCCTTTTGAAGTGTTGTTTCTTGTATGTCTGCTTTCGATTTTATAAAAGAACCATTTTTACCATGAATGCTATAGGCTGCAAGTGGTTCTAGAACAAAATAGCTAGATTTTAAAGTAACATAATGTGATTTATAATACAGTTTTACGTCAAAATAATCTGCCACTTTAGAGTTGTTTCTAAAACTATTTAAAGTAGCAAAAACGCTTTTTGGCATCCCAAATAAATGTAATGCTTGGTCTATTAAATGCGAACCCAAATCATACAAACTACCCACACCTTCTGTGGGTTTTTCTTTATGCGTTTTATAACTTAATTCTGGTTCAAAACGATCATAATGAAATTCAGCTTCAACAATATCACCTAAAACACCTTCGTTTAGTATTTTTTGAACCGTTTTAAAATCGCTATCCCATCTTCTATTATGATATACAGAAAGCTTTACATTTTTACTTTTTGCTAAAGCAATTAGTTCTTCTGCTTGTGCAGTTGTAACTGTAAAAGGCTTTTCTACAACAACATGTTTCCCTGCTTCAATTACTTTTTTAGTAAAATCGAAATGTGTTAAATTTGGGGTGTTTATAATAACCAAATCTATTGCATCATCATTCAACAAATCATCTAAAGAACGAAATGTTTTGATGTTTGGGTATTTTTTTTCAGCTACATTTTTTGTGCGTTCTAAAACCCCATATAAATTTAATTTAGGATTTACATCAATAAAAGGCGCATGAAATAGATGGCCACTCATACCAAAAGAACATAATGCTGCATTTATAGATGTCATAAAATTGTTTTTATTTATTTAGTTCTAAAGAAGCCATTATAAAAGGACCTGTTCCTTTAGGATCATTTGCTCTAATTTTTTCGCCAATATAATACTCAAAACTTCCATCTCTATATGGGTTTCCTCCTAAACCTGCAACTGCACAACATCTATTTAAATTTACAACTCCATTTTCTTCAACAGAAATAAAATTATCTAAAATTCCTTGATATGCTTTTTTTGCATTTTCTAAATATTTTGCTGGTAAATATCCTTTATTAACACCTTTTGCTAAAGTATAAGTAAACATTGATGTTCCTGTTGCTTCTATATAATTCCCTTCTTTGTTTGGTAAATTAACTACTTGATACCAAGTACCAGTTTTAGCATCTTGATGTTTTACAATTGCTTCTGCAAAACCGTTTAAATAGCCAATAAGTTTATTGTAACCTTCATGTTCTTTTGGTAAATAATCCAATACATCAACTAAAGCCATGCTATACCAACCCATTCCTCTAGACCAAAAATGTTGCGAAAGTCCTGTTTCTTTATTTGCCCAACGTTGTTCTTTACTTTCATCCCAACCATGAAAATACAACCCTGTACTTTTATCTTTACTGTGCTTTTCTATTAAATCGAATTGCTTCACAATATGATCATAAATATTGTTTCTAACATTTTCATCTTTAATAATTGTAGTTGCATATTTTGTATGAAAAGGTTCTGCCATATATACACCATCTAACCACATTTGATATGGATATACCTTTTTATGCCAATAACCTCCTTCTGATGTAGTTGGTTGCCCTTCTAATTGTTTGTGAAGCGTATCCATAACTTTTAAAAGTTTTGGCTCATTTTTTTTGTTGTATAGATAATAAATAATATCTCCAGATTTTATCATATCTAAGTTATAATTAGACATTTTATATGTTTTTATGGTACCATCTTCTTCAATAATTTTATCAGTATATTTATAGATATAGTCTAATAATTCTTGATTCTTATTTTGTTCATAAACTCTAGATATAGCCTGCAAAACTAAACCAGGGGTATAAGTCCATTTTGGTTTTTTATTAAAATCTAGCAAAGTAGGATCTGGAAAACGATTAATTTCTGACAACGCCATTCTTTCTGACCATTTTAAATCTTTAGAAACTATTAAATCTTCTTTTGTTTCTGTTTTTTTTACTTCTTTTTTACAACTTGTAAAAAGACCAAAAACTACTAAAACTATTATTATTATTTTTTTCATCTTAAAGATTTTATTTTTTTTGATATTTTTTGATGACTAGATATTTTAATTCTGTTACTCCTGCATTGCTTATTCCATGCATACTAAAAGATGGGCAGTATAAACTTGTATTTTCTTTTACAATAACCTCTTTACCATTTAAATAAAACTTTGCAGTACCTTCTAAAACATAAAAAAACTCATCTTCTATGTGTTTATGAGGTGCATGTGTAGATTTTCCTGGAGCAACAACACTCATTTTTATAGTTCGTCCGTCTAAAAAATCTTTATCCGCAAACCAATATTGATAACCAACTTTGGTTTTAACTGTTTTATCTTCAGAAAAAGTATTTACACATTCTTGTATAGTGTATGTTTTTTCTTGCCCTTTTACATTAAAACTAACCAAAAGAAAAAAGAAAAAAATGACAGAAATATTCTTTTGAGACAAACTTTTCATCTCTAAAATTTATTATTGTTGTTTAGTTCTAACAATTTATCATCTAAGTATTTTAGAAATTCTTCTTGTGTTTTAATTCCATTAGGTTCTTGCTCCCAAGCTCCTAAAAAATAAAATTCTATTGGTTTTGTTGTGGGTTTAAATTCAACTAAATAATCAAACTCCCCTTTTTTAACTTCTGAAGCATCATCTGTTTTATAAAAAACAGCCATTCCTAAATTATCTGGCACTAAAGTTTGTATACCATAAGTTGCAATATATCCCCATTTTTTATTATCACTTTCTTTAGCAAAATACGCTACTTTATGGTCTATTACTCCAGTAACAATTCCGTTAATTTCTTTTGATGGAATTATAGTGTGCTTTGTAATACGTGAATCTGGCTGAATACTTAATGTAGATTTTAAATCGATTTTATCATCAGCTGTTTTCCATCCATGGTAATCTATAGTGATAGAAGATTGTTTTGCGCCATTTTCTATAGAAGCAAAAGTAGAATCTACTTCTTTAAAATGAAACATTTTATCATTTACTAATCTACCAATAGAACCAACACCTAATCCACTACCAACTTTTAAAATATCTTGTCCCCAAGCTTCAGGTTCATGGTAAGAATCAAACCCATCTTGCCCAACTTTAGATAGCACCATAGAATCTGTTTTTTTACCAAAAATATCAATTGCATTTCGCCAATCTAAATACAATCTGTAACCTACTTTATTGCTTTCCCAACCTGGACCTTCATAACGAATATACCAAGTATGGTCTGTATGTTTATCTGGAACTCTTAAATTTGTTACGTTTTTAAATGATGTTCCTCCATCATATTCTTCATGACCTCTAGTTCCATCAATCCATTTTCCTCCTTCAGCTATTGAAATTTCTGCGTAAGTTTTAGCTTTTTCAGCAACCTTTTCTGATTTTATAGTTTCCTTTTTTGGTTCATTTTTGCATCCAACAATTGCTAAAAAGCAAAATGATACTGCTATAAATTGTAATGTTTTCATTATTTATTTTTTAAAGTTTTGTCTAAAAATTTAGTTATGTAATGAACTGTTTTATTAAAATATGGATGAAATAACCAAAAAGTATGAGGACTGTTTGGAAATGTTTCTACTTGATTATAAATATTGTTTTTATCTAGAATTTTAATCATATCATCTCTACCAGCATGAAACCGTTCATATTGACTATTGATAAATAAAATTGGTGGCGTTTTTTCATCTACATGTGTTAATGCAGATGCTTCTTGCCAAACTGTTGGTTTTTCATTAAAAGTGCCTCCTAACCATAAACTTGCTACTTTTCCTTCTTTAGATTCTGGATGTTTAAAAGCTAGTATTCCATCTAAATTTATGATAGCATTTACGGTTGATGAAACTTGGTTTTGATGATTTTCTTCAAACTTTAAATTATTGTTTGTTGTGCCAATTAATGTTGCCATTTGCGCTCCTGATGAAGCACCTAAAATTGCAATTTTAGTAGTATCTACATGAAATTCTTTTGCGTTTTCTTTGATAAATTGTATTGCTTTTTTTACATCAAAAATTGCTGCAGGATATTTTGCTTCATCAGACAATCTGTATTCAATTACAAAACAAGAATATCCTTTAGAAGCAAGAACTTGAGCTAAGGGTTTCATGTGAGATTTATTCCCTGATTTCCACCCTCCACCATGAACTAAAATTACTGCAGGGTTTTTATCAGAATCATTGATAAAAGCATCTAAATACAGGTTTCTGTTTTCTAAAGTTTTGTATGTAATAGTTGCTTTTTCAGTTACATTCTTAAACCGTTTTGTTTTTACAATTTCTATTGCTGGGAATTTCTTTTTGTATTTTAAAAACGAACTATTTACTGTGTAACTTGTATCTTTTTTAATTTCTTGAACAGCAAATACTGTTGATGAGCACATCAAAAATAAAAACCAAAAAATAATTAATTTATACACTTTAAATGTTTTTTTTTAATCAGGGCTTTGCATTAAAGAGCCATTGATATAGGTGTCTATTAATTTTAAATTTTTTACATGTTTTAAAGAAAAAGCTTCATCAACTTTATCAATTTTTACATTTCTAAAAGTGATGTTTTCGATTGGAGATTCTTCATAACCATTTGCTAAAATTCCGAAAGAACCACCGTTTTTAACTTTTACATTTTCTAATAGAATGTTTCTTATTTTAGGTATAAATTCACCTGTTTGATTTGTGTAAGTTGCGTAATGCATGTTTACTTTTAAAACCGCTTCTTTTACTTGACCAATTTCAATGTTTCTTACATAAACGCCATCTACAGTTCCTCCTCTTCTAGAGTTTGTTTTAATTCTAATTGCTCTATCTAATTCTGGACTATCCATCGTACAATTTTCTACAAATACATTGCTAACTCCTGCAGACATTTCGCTTCCAATTACAACACCTCCATGACCATCTATCATTTTACAATTTTGAACAACAATGTTTTCTGTTTTTATAGCCACTCTTCTTCCATCTCCATCTCTACCAGCTTTAATAGCTATACAGTCATCACCAGTATTAAAAGTACAATTTTTTATAATTACGTTTTTAGAATATTCTGGATCACAACCATCATTATTTGGCCCATGACTTTCTACAGTTACTCCATCTACAATTACATTATTAGATTTAAAAGGATGAATAATCCAGAAAGGAGCATTTATAATTTTCACACCTTTAAGCATCACATTTTTACATTCATAAAACTCAATAAAATTTGGACGTAAAAAATGATTATCGCCAAAAACTCTATCTTTTAAAGGAACACCATCATCTCCCATTTTCATTAATCTAGGAAGGTTAAGGCTATCTCTTTGCATAGGTGAACCTTTTTCCCAACCATAAACTTCTTTACCACACCAAGCCCACCAATTCTCGTTTGAAGCTTGTCCGTTTAAAACTCCTTTACCTGTTACTGCAACATTTGTTTTATTGTTTGCGTAGATTAATGGAGAGTAATTCATGAGTTCTACACCTTCATAAGAGGTAGCAACTAAAGGGTAATAGTCCTTTGGATTGGTACTAAATAAAATTTCAGCACCTTCTTCTAAATGAAGATTAACATTGTTTTCTAAATGAATTGCACCTGTAATATATTTTCCTTTTGGTACAAAAACAGTACCTCCTCCACTATTAGTACAATTTTGAATTGCTTTTGCAAAAGCCTCTGTGTTATAGGTTTCTCCATCAGCAATAGCACCAAAATCAATAATATTAAAAACTTTATCATTAAAAGTAGGTTCTTTTACACTTGCAACAATAGTATCCATTTTATCCCAAACAGAATTAGATGTTAACGCTTTATTAGGTTCTTGCTTACAGGAAATGTAAAAGAATAAAAAAAGTAAAATGGAAAAATTTACTTTAAGAGTTTTGATTGAAAAATATTGGTTTAACATAGTAGAAGGAAATTTATTAGTTTAAATAATGTAATCGATTACAAATATATTAATTTGTAACTTATATGCAATTTTTTCGAGCAAAAAAGCATAGGATAGAATTCCGAGAATAATAATTCGTTTTTAATATTAAATAATATAGTATTTTCGCCTCGTTATTATAAGCTTGAAAAATTTTTTGATAATAACACCCTATTATTTTACAAATAAACGTTTTTAAATTTTAGGGTAACTGTAATTATAAATTAATAGAATGACAAAAAAAACAACAATTTATGATATTGCTAAAAAACTAAACATTACTGCAGCAACTGTTTCTAGAGCTTTAAATAATAATCCTAAAATAAGTGAAAAAACCAAAGAATTAGTTTTTAAAACTGCTTCAGGAATGAATTATGAGCAAAATAAACTTGCTCAAGCTCTTAAAAGTGGTAAAAGTTTTAATGTTGGTGTAATTGTTCCAAGAATTGATAGCAATTTTTTTAGTTCTGTAATTCGTGGAATTGAAGAAGAATTATATCCAGAAGGTTATCATGTAATTATTTGTCAAACTCATGATCAACAAGAATTAGAGATAAAGAATATAAATTCTCTTTTAAACGCACAAGTAGATGGAATTTTAATGTCTATCTCGAATGCAAAGTTAGAAAAGAATGCTGTCTTTAATAATCTTGTTAAAAAAAACGTACCTCTTATCTTTTTTGATAGAAAAAAAGACATAAAAAATGTTAGTTCTATAACAATTGATGATTTTAAAGGTGGTTATGAAGCAACAAGTCACTTAATACAGCAAGGTTGCAAACGTATAGCTCATTTATCAAATAACCGTAATTTAGAAATTTTTAAAAATAGATATTTAGGATATAAACAAGCACTTTTAGATAATAATATACCTTTTGATGAAAGTTTAGTTGTGGAAACTTTTAGTAAAGTTATAGAAGGTAGAGAAAAAACGAGACTTTTGTTACAAATGGATAATCCTCCAGACGCTATTTTTTCTTCTAGTGATTTTTCTGCACTAGGAGCTATTGAGGAGATTAAAGAAAGTGGATTGAGAATTCCAGAAGATATTTGTGTTGTTGGCTTTAGTAATGAACCATTTACAAAGTTTATGGAACTTTCTATATCTTCTATAGATCAATCACCAATGGAAATGGGTAAAATAACTGCACGTATGTTTCTTGATGAAGTTGCGAGTGAAGTTAAAGTAAAATTAGAAAAACACGTTGTGTTAACCCCTACATTAATTGCAAGAAAATCATCTTTAAAGATTTAATTTTCCTACGTTATTAATAGCAAAAATAATATATAGATATTACAAAGACTGTTTATTAAGATTTGCTATATCTATAATTTATTAGTTATTATTTTATAGATGCTTAATATTTTAACTTATTATAACATTTATAGTTAAAATATTTTGTTAAGAAAAAAAAATATATATATTTGTGCAATCGATTACATTTTAAATTGCATTTTAAAATAATTCAGTAGAATTCATTTTTTATGTTTTTATAAATTTATTAATTATTTAACCATTTTAATTAAACTATTTATGGGAAATTACAATAACCATTATGTACCCTTAGAATTTAATAAGAAATTTTATTTCTTAAGCAAATTTACTAAAGTCTGTATTTTTATTTTTATAGCATTATTAGGAACAAATGTATATTCTCAAGACTTTAAAGTTACTGGTAACGTAACAGATAGTGAGTTAGGAGAAACACTTCCTGGAGTTTCTATTATCATTAAAGGTACAACAAAGGGAACTGAAACAGATTTCGATGGTAATTTTGAAATTATAGTAAATAAATCAACAGATATATTAATATTTTCTTATCTAGGTTATAAAACCAAAGAAGTAAGTATTAATGGAAGAAGTACTATAAATGTTGGTTTAGCAACAGATTTACAATCATTAGATGAAATTGTAATTATTGGTTATGGTTCTTCAAAAAAATCAGATTTAACAGGATCTGTGGTTACTATTGGAGGTGATGATATTAAAAAACAACCAATTTCTAATGTGGCTGAAGCATTAACAGGTCGTTTACCTGGAGTTCAAGTTAGCTCTACAGAAGGTTCACCTGATGCTGAAATTAACATTAGAGTTAGAGGTGGTGGTTCTTTAACACAAGACAGCTCTCCATTAATTATTGTTGATGGATTTCCTGTTAATAGTCTAAGCGATATTAGTTCTTCTGATATTGAAAATATGACTGTTTTAAAAGATGCTTCTTCAACTGCAATTTATGGTTCTAGAGGAGCAAATGGAGTTATTATTGTAACCACAAAAAGTGGTAAATTAGGGAAGGTAAGTGTTAATTTTAACATGTTTCACGGCTTTAAGAAAATCTCAAAAGTTATAGACGTTCAAGATGCAGAAGATTTCGTAAAATGGCAATATGAATACTCTCTTCTTAGAGATCGTTTAGATTCTTACGAAAGTGTTTTTGGTCTTTATCAAGATAGAGATCAATATAATGGTTTGCAAGGAAACAATTGGCAGCAACAAATTTACGGTGGTTTAGGAGAGGTTCAAAGTAGAGATTTATCTATTAGAGGCGGATCCGAAAAAGTAAATTTTAATTTTAATTACGCTGTATATGATGAAAAAACAATCATGTTAGGCTCAGATTTTAAAAGAAACAATTTGTCTTTATCTTTAAAAAGTAAAGCAAGTGATAAAGTAGATTTAGCATTTACAATTCGTTATTCAGATACAGAGGTAAATGGAGGTGGAGCAAACGAACAAAATGAGGTTTCTTCACAAGATTCTCGATTAAAAGATGCTGTTGGATACTCACCAATTCCAATTCCTGGAGTTACAACAGTAGATACAGATGAAGCTTTGGCTAACTATTTAACAAATCCATTTATCTCTGTAGCAGATAATCAAAGAAGAAAATTAAGAAAGAATTTTAATTTACTTGGAAGTGTTTCTTGGGAAATCATTGAAAACTTAAAACTCAAATCAGATTTTGGTTTAGATAATTTTAATACAACTGATTATCGTTTTTACGGAAGATCTACATATTACGCAAGAAATAGACCTTCAGTAGACGATCAAGGATTGCCTTCTATTATTCTAAGTGATCAAAAAAGAGTAAGATTTAGAAATGCAAATACAATCAATTATGATTTTAAAAACATTATAGGTCAAGATCACAGCTTAAAATTATTAGTAGGTCAAGAATTAATTGTTACAAATAATAACGAAGTTACCTCTGAAATACAAGGTTTTCCAAAGTTTTTTGATTTTGAAACTGCTTTAAAACTAACATCACAAGGAAACAGAGTGGCATCTGTAGATAATTATTACAGTCCAGATGATAAATTACTTTCTTACTTTGGTCGTGCAAACTATAGTTTTTTAGATAAATATCTTTTAACAGCTACTTTTCGTGCAGATGGATCTAGCAAATTTATAGGAGACAATATTTGGGGTTACTTTCCATCAGCTGCTGTAGCTTGGAAAATAAACGAAGAAAGCTTTATAAAAGATGTAACTTGGATTAACGCACTTAAATTAAGATTAAGTTATGGTGAAGCTGGAAACAACAATATTCCAACAGGACAAACTGTACAGAATTTTCAATCATCATCAACTACTTATATAAATAATGTTAATAATTATTGGGCAGCTTCAAATAGATTAGCAAACCCAGATTTAAAATGGGAAACTACAGTTACACAAAATATTGGTTTAGATTTCGCCTTTTTAAATAATAGAGTTAGTGGTTCTATAGAAGCGTACAAAAACTTAACTACAGATTTATTATTTGAATTTCCAGTACCAGGAACAGGTTATAGTACTCAGTTTCAAAATATTGGAGAAGTACAAAATACTGGTTTTGAGGCATCACTTAATATTACAGCTATAGAAAAAGAAAATTATGGGTTAAGTTTTAACTTAAATGCAAGTGTTAACAAAAACCGTATTAACTCTTTAGGTTCTTTAGAGGATTTTAATTTCGCTTCTGGGTGGGCATCATCTCAAATCCCTTTTGATTTCAAAATTAGAAAGGGTGGAGAAATTGGAGAAATGTATGGATATATGAGTGATGGTCGTTATGAAATATCAGACTTTACATATGATCCATTAACACAAGGTTATACATTAAATTCTGGAGTTGCTAACAACAGTGGAATTGTTGGAGATCCAATGCCAGGTAATATGAAGCTAAAAGATATTAGCGGTCCAGATGGAACTCCAGATGGAATTGTAGATGAAAATGATATTACTTTAATAGGTAATGCAAATCCAGGGGTTACAGGAGGTTTTGTAATCAATGCAAATGCACATGGTTTTGATCTTTCAGCTGCTTTTAACTATACTGTTGGTAACGACATTTACAATGCAAATAAGGTAGAGTTTACTACCTCTAATCAAAATGGACAATATAGAAACTTAAGTACAGAAATGTCTGATGGTATTAGATGGACAAATTTAAATCCAACAACTGGTGAATTAGTTACAGAGCCTGCAGACTTAGCAGCTTTAAATCAAAACACAACTTTATGGTCTCCATATTCACAAAATTACGTTTTTAGTGATTGGGCTGTAGAAGATGGTTCTTTCTTAAGATTAAATACACTTACTTTAGGATATACTCTTAAACCAACAGTAGCTTCAAAAATTGGAGCTTCAAATTTAAGATTCTATGCAACTGCTAATAACGTTTTTATTCTTACAAATTATTCTGGACCAGATCCAGAAGTATCAACAAGAAGAAAAACTCCACTAACACCTGGTGTTGATTATTCAGCATTTCCAAGAAGTAGATCAATAGTTTTTGGTGTTAATCTTAATTTTTAATTAAAAAATATTTAATAAAAGATGAAAAAAATATTAATAATTTCTGGAATATTTATCGCTCTACTTTTTGTTTCTTGTGAAGATGGTGATTTTTTTGACGCTCCAGCACAATCAACGCTAGACGAATCTATAATTTTCTCTAATGCAGGTTTAGCTGAAGGAGCTGTAGATGGCATTAAAGAACCCTTTGGACAAACAAATTCTTATAGAGGTCGTTTTATTCCATACTATGGTTTTAATACTGATAGTGAATGGAATAATAACTCTGATAAAGAAAACGATGCAGCAGCAGATTTATGTATATATGATGCTACTCCTACAAATACACAAATGAACACGAGCAACAATGCCTGGGCTCAAATGTATAATGGTATAGAACGTGCAAATATTTGTATTAGAGGAATAAGAACTTATGGAAACCCAGAACCTGGAAATGAATTAGGTCAGTTATTAGGAGAAGCCTTAACTTTAAGAGCAGTCTATTATGCAGATTTAACAAAAGCTTGGGGAGATGTACCAGCTCGTTTTGAACCAATTACATCTGAAACTTTATATATAGAAAAATCTAGTAGAGATACTATTTATAAAAGGTTAATAGCAGATTTAGGAGAAGCAGCAACTTTAGTTGCGTGGCCAAATGAAACTGCAGCTACAACAACTGTTGAAAGAATTAACAAAGCTTTTGTAAAAAGTTTTAGAGCTAAAATAGCAATGGTAGCTAGTGGTTTTCAACAATATCCTGATGGAATAAGAAGAAGTAATGATCCTGATTTATCTGTTGATAAAATGTACAAATTAGCACTAGATGAAACTAAAGCAGTAATTTCTAGTGGAAGAGCATCTTTGGAGCCATCTTTTGAAGGCTTTTGGAGAAAATACAACGAAGAAAATATAAATGCTGGAGGAGAATCTCTTTGGGAAATACCTTTTGCAGCTGGTAGAGGACGTGTTGCTTTTTCTTTCGCTGTAAGACATGCAGGTGCAGATCAATACACAGCTCAACCAAGAGGAGGAACAGCAGGTCCACTTCCTACAACTTTTTATGATTATGATGAATCAGATTTACGAAGAGACATTACATGTGTTCCTTATAGATGGGGAGTTCCTGTAGATGGTATTGCTCAACAAGAATTGGATAATATGGAAACTTGGTATTTTGGTAAATATAGATACGAATGGATGACAAGACGTGTAACTTCTACAAATGATGATGGCCTTAATAAAATTTATATGCGTTATGCAGAAGTTCTTTTAATAGCAGCAGAAGCTGCAAACGAATTAGAAGGTCCTGGTTCTGCTGCCACGTATTTAAAACAACTTAGAAGTAGAGCTTTTTCATCAGCAGATCAAGCACAAAAAGTAAATGCTTATGTAAATGCTCTAGGAAGTAAAGACCAAATGTTTAATGCCATTGTTAAGGAGCATAAATATGAGTTTACTGGAGAAATGGAGCGTAAACAAGCATTAATTCGTTGGAATTTATTAGGTAAAAATTTAGAAGAAGGGAAACAGAAAATGTTTAACTTAAAAAATCGTACTGGAGAGTATGCAAACGTTCCTACTGTTTTATATTACAAATATGAGGCAGATAATGAAACAT
The DNA here is from genome assembly GCF_001761365.1 of Polaribacter vadi. Classification (NCBI taxonomy): domain Bacteria; kingdom Pseudomonadati; phylum Bacteroidota; class Flavobacteriia; order Flavobacteriales; family Flavobacteriaceae; genus Polaribacter; species Polaribacter vadi. The sequence continues at coordinate 2,297,169 of NZ_CP017477.1, forward strand.
TAGATATCTATGGTTTAAATAGAGGAGAAAATAATGATCCAGGAGCTGATTATTCTCAAGTTAATTGGAACACTTTAGAAGATGAGAAAGTAAACTCTCTTTTTAAAGTAGGTGTTAACCCAGATGATAGACAATTTTGGCCTATTTGGCAAACTTTTATTGATGGAAGTAATGGTAAATTACAAAACGATTACGGTTACTAAAAATAATATAAAAAATAATCAATTATGAAAACAAAAAATATTTTAAAAGGGCTAACCGTTATTTTATTAACCTTGACTTTTGGTAATTGTACTGGAAGTTATGATGTAGATGTATTAGAAGAATTAAAGATAGATAGAGAATTTGCTCCTGTAGCATTAACTGCTAGAGTTAGAAATCAAACTACTGTTGAGTTAAATTGGACTGTTCGTGAAAATGTAAATAATTTTCTAATTGAGGTTAGCGCAGATGACCCTTCTTTTGGTACTATTTTTAAAACAGCAGAAATTACTGCAGATCAATTACCTTATCAAATTGCACTAGAAGGTGAAACTGTTTATTCTATTAGAGTAAAGGCTATAAGTTCTAGAGGTTTAGACGATTCTACTTACGCTTTAGTAACAGCAACAACTTTAACAGAACAAATTTTTCTACCAATTCAACCTGGTGATGTTTTAGCAAAAGAGGCAACTTTTAGATGGACCCCAAATAGTAATGTTACTCAAATATCTTTAACACCTGGAAATATAGTTTATAACATTACTGATCAAGAAAAAATAGATGGTATAGCTGTTGTAACTGGTTTAAGTGCAGAAACCGATTATACTGCCTTGCTTTTAAATAATGCAAAAACTAGAGGTGTTTTAACATTTACTACAGGTATAGATATTGGAACTGGTATTTTAGTAACACCTACTGATGATTTATTTCAAATGATTGCAGATGCAGCTCCAGATGCTATTTTAGTTTTAGAACCTGGAGATTACACAGCGCAAATAGGTACAGCAACTATAGGTAAATCTATAACAATTAGAGGATTAAGAAGTTTTGACAAACCTTTATTAAAAATAGGATTTTCAGTATCTTCTGGAGCTACAAATTTTAGTTTAATTGATTTAGATATTACAGGAGATACAGCTACCCAATTAGTAGATGCTGTAAGCTATGGAGATGTAGGTAACTATAATTCTCTTTTAATTAGCGGATGTAATGTTCATGATTATGACCGTTCATTTATTAGAGGAAATACAACAGATGGGATTCTAAACACATTAACAGTAGAGAATTCAATTGTAACCAATGTAGTAACTAATGGTGGAGATTTTATTGACTTTAGAAATTCGGATGTATTAAATGTTGATGTAAATACAAGCACGTTTAACAACTGTGCTCCAGGTCGTGATTTTTTTAGAATAGATGATGCTGGAACTTCAACACAATCTGGTTTGATATGCAACGTTGTTATGAGTAGCTGTACTTTAAATGGAATTTCAGACTCTTCAAGTAGAAGATTAATGTATGTTCGTTTTCAAGAAAATAAAATTACGGTTCAAAATACCTTAATCACAAATACTGCATCAGAAGGTTATTCAGACCAAAGTAGAACAGATCAAAATCCAACTTTTTCAAATAATAATTATTTTAATGCAGATGGATTTTATGATACTACACAAACAATTTTTGACGGTTCAGGAACTTACACATTATTAGACCCTGGTTATGTAGATGCAGCAAATGGTGATTTTACAATAACAAATCAAACCATTATAGATAATGAAGTTGGAGATCCAAGATGGAGACAATAAACTAAAATTAGTGAATTAATTTATAAATAATTAGAGGTATGCAAAATAAAAATGCATACCTCTTTTAATTAGGCTTAACATGATAAAAAATATTTTCTTTACAGCAACAATACTATTACTTTTTAGCAATGTTAATAATGCTCAAAATTTAGCTTTTCCTGAAGCAGAAGGCTTTGGGAAATATACAACAGGAGGTAAAGGTGGCTTCATTTATAAAGTAACCAACCTAAATGATGATGGTGAAGGAAGCCTAAGAAAAGGAATCGTAAAGAAAGGAGCTAGAATTATTGTTTTTGATGTTTCTGGAACTATCGAATTAAAATCAAAATTAGATATTAATAAAGGAAAAGGAGATGTAAGTATTTTAGGGCAGACTGCCCCTGGAGAAGGAATTACCATTAAAGGATACCCTTTTACCATTAAAGGAGATAACGTAATTATTCGTTATCTAAGATTTAGAATGGGAGATGTAAATAAGATTCAGGGAGATGCTTTAGGTTGTGGAAACTCAAAGAATGTAATTATAGATCATTGTTCTATAAGTTGGGGAACAGATGAAAATGCCTCTTTTTATAACAATAAAAACTTTACCCTTCAATGGTGTATTATTTCTGAAGCCTTAAATAATTCAGTTCATAACAAAGGTGCTCATGGTTATGGAGGTATTTGGGGAGGTGTAAATGCCTCTTTTCATCATAATTTAATTGTAAATAATAATAGTAGAAATCCTAGATTTAGTGGTTCAAAAACGACAGCAAATTCAGAAAATGAATTTGTAGATTTCAGAAATAACGTAATTTATAATTGGGGAGATAACAGTATTTATGGAGGTGAAAGCGGAACCTATAATATGATAAATAATTACTTTAAATCAGGACCTGCTACAACCTCTTCCAAATTAGATAGAATTGTAAGTCCATCAAAACCATATGGTAAATTTTATGTGGATGGGAATTTCGTGGTTGGTTATGAAAATATTACCAAAAATAATTGGAATGGTGGTGTACAATGTGATGATCTAGAAGCAACAAAACTAGAAAAAGAAATTTCAATAGCTAACAATATCAAAACTTCTTTAGCAGTAGAAGCTTATACTAAAGTTCTTGAAAATGCAGGTGCTAGTATTTTTAGAGATCGTGCAGATTTAAGAGTTGTTAAAGATACCAAAGAAGGAAAAACTTCTTATAAAAACGGAATTATAGACTCCCAAGAAGAAGTTGGTGGTTGGCCAATTTTAACATCAGAAAAAAGTAAAAAGGATTCTGATGAAGATGGAATGCCTGATGAATGGGAAATTAAAAATAAACTAAATCCTGAAAAAGTAGATGCTTATTTAAATACTTTAGATAAAAATTATACCAATATTGAAGTGTATACCAATTCTTTAGTTAAAATAAAAAGCGTAGCTAAAAATATAACTCTTCCTGAAAATTATTTATCAGAAGTTTGGGTGGCAGACTTAGGTAATGGAAGCTATAAAAATCCTATTTTACATGCGGATTATTCAGATCCAGATGTAATTCGAGTGGGAACGGATTATTACATGACTGCTTCAAGCTTTAATGCTTCTCCAGGTTTACCTATTTTACATTCTAAAGATATGGTAAATTGGGAGTTAGTCAATTACGCAATTCAGCAACAATTACCAGCAACAATTTTTAATATACCACAACATGGAAATGGTGTTTGGGCACCAAGTATAAGGTATCATAAAAATGAATTTTATATTTATTGGGGAGATCCAGATTTTGGTATTTATATGGTTAAAACAAAAAATCCTTGGAGTGTTTGGGATAAACCTATTTTAGTAATGGAAGGAAAAGGACTCATAGATCCTTCTCCACTTTGGGATGATAGTGGAGATGTTTATTTAGTACATGCTTATGCTGGAAGCAGAAGAGGTGTAAAAAGTTTACTTACAATTAACAAAATGAATTCTGAGGGTACTAAAGTTATAGATCAAGGAATTCATGTTTTTGATGGGCATAAAAATCAATCCACCATAGAAGGTCCAAAGTTTTACAAAAGAAATGGCTACTATTATATTTTTGCTCCTGCTGGAGGTGTAGCTACAGGCTGGCAATTGGTTTTACGTTCTAAAGATATTTATGGGCCTTATGAAGAAAAAATAGTTTTAGAACAAGGCACAACCAATATCAATGGACCTCATCAAGGAGCTTGGGTAGATACACCAAATGGAGAGTCTTGGTTTTATCACTTTCAAGATTTAAATGCTTATGGAAGAATTGTTCATTTGCAACCTATGTCATGGAAAAATGATTGGCCAATTATGGGAACTGATTTTGATGGAAATGGAATTGGTGAACCTGTTTCAACATCGAAAAAGCCAACTATCAGCAAAACTTATTCTATAGAAACTCCTGCTGAAACAGATAATTTTGATAATTTTAATATTGGCTTACAATGGCAATGGCAAGCAAATTCCGATGTTGTTTGGCATGCAAAATTACCTGGAAATAATTTTTTAAGATTATTTTCTATAAAATCTGTAGATGATTCTTCTAATCTTTGGATGGTCCCTAATTTATTGTTGCAAAAATTTCCAGCACCAAATTTTACAGCATCAACAAAAATATCATTATTTCCAGAAGAAGCCAAAACCGGTAAAACTGCGGGTTTAATTATTATGGGAATGGATTATGCTACCTTAAGTATTTCTCATGATGAAAAAGGGTATATTTTAAAGCAAACACAAGCTTTGGAAGCCATAAAAAATGGAAAAGAAAAAACTAATGAAATTGTTAGATTAAAAACAAATGCAGCTTATTTTAAAGTAATCGTTTCATCACCCAATGCCATGTGTCAATTTTTATATTCAGAAAATGGAATAGATTTTAAAGAAATTGGTGAGCCATTTAAAGCAAAAGAAGGGAAATGGATAGGAGCAAAAGTTGGGTTGTTCTCAGTAAGTACTCAAAAAGCAAATCTTGGAGGTTATGCTGATATTGAATATTTTAAAATCACTAAAAAGGAATAATCCTTTTTAGTGATTTTTAGTTATTTTTTATTCTTTTTCGAAAGCTCCAATATCTGGTGCAGAGCCATTAAAGGAAAGTCCAACATCAACTCCAGCATCAATTAAATCACTTCCAGAAACTAATTTTAAGAAATCGATATTTGGTAAAGTACCATCAGCATTTCTTTGACTGCTTAACAACGTTAAATCTATACTTACAAAATCGCTAGCATTTGTTGTAATACCATCTTGCCAACCATTGTTGGTAATATCTAGAGTTGTAGCTCTATAACTATCTTCACTTTCACCAGCAAAACTCGCTGTATTTTTAATTGTTAAAGAATTAGCAATGTTAGAACCACTAAAGTTGATGTTTCTACCATTTTTATAAGCTACAGAATTGTATATCTCTATATCTCCTCTATTACTATTATGATCAAAACCATCATAAATATTTCCAGCAGCGATGCAGTTTGTATATATAGCATTGTGTTTCAATAATTTATCATCACTTCCACCCGATTTAAATCCATTTCCATCACCTTTCCCTTTAGAACCATCTTGTAAATAACCATTGTTAAAAGCCCAACAGCTTTCGTAAGTTGTAGTAATATTATCATTACCTCTTAAATAACCATCCCAACCATCATCTAAATTTTGCCAAGCTCTACAGCCTATAAATTTATTGCCTGTTCCTGCATCTAATTTACATGCAAAACCATCAGCATTTTCTAAAGAAGAATCTGCATTAAAAAAGGAATCGCAGTTTAAAATGGTATTGTTGCTACCACCATTACCAATTTGTAAACCTGTATCTTTATTTTCGCTGAAAGAACAAAATTCTATAAGATTGTTATCTCCCCTAACAAACATACCATTATCTCCAGCACCAACTACATCTATACCTTTTACATACCAGTAATCACCAGCTAAAGAGATACCTCTATTGGATGAATTTTCTGACATTGAAGAAAAATTAAAACTTGGTCTTCCAGTATTATCTGGATGTGCCAATAATGATATTAGATTTGAAGCACTTCCATTTTGAGATAAATTTATTGTAGAATTAAACGTATAATTACCATCTATAACATATATATTTTCGCCTGCAGCTACAGTTGCAATTGCAGCTAAAAGTTCTTCTGGAGTACTAACAACTGCTCCCTGAAGATTTGCATTAATTCCAGAAATATTTATTTGAGCATCACCAGAAACCCCACTTCCATCAGTAGCTACAGCAGTTACTGTAACTGTGCCATTTGCTTTTGGGCTTAATAAACCATCACTTGAAATTTCAGCAATAGCAGTATCAGAAATAGACCATGTTACAGTTTTATCTGTTGCATTAAATGGTAAAATATTAACAGCTAATTGTTGTGAAGCTCCATTGGTAATATCTACAGCAATAATAGTAATAGTTTCAACAGGAATAGCTGCCACTGTAACTCCAGAAATAAGAAAGCTTTTTTCGGCTTTTATACCAGAATTATCTGAAGCTTTTGCAACTACTGTTACTTCCCCATTCGAAACTGCTGTTAGAAGACCAGTTTGTGAAACTGAAGCAACTGAGGGCTTAGTAACACTCCAAATAACTTCTTGATTTAGGGCGTTTGCTGGTGAAACAGTTGCAGTTAATTGAGATGTTCCACCATCTGTAATTGTGTTCCCTTCAATGGTTATTGAAGTAACCAGAGAACTGTCTATTTCTTGGTCAGCATCTGTTCCACAAGCTATAATAGCTGATAAAAATAAGATTAAAATAAAATTATTTTTTTTGTTTAATTTGATCATTATCAATGAGATATTTTTTGTTTTTACTAAGTTCAATAAAAAAGGGATATGTTTAGAACATATCCCTTTTTTTAAATTTTTGTCTAATAGGTTACTAGTTTTATAGATTTCTCTCCTTTACTTGTTTTAATTCGGGCGATCCACAATCCAGGTTTCATGGTAAAATCTGTATTGCTATTCGTTTTTATTTGCTTTACTAAAGCTCCAGTAATACTAAAAATATTAATCTCTGTTTCAGCATCTACATTGGTAACAAAAATTCTTTGCCCATTAGCATTTATATTAGTGGTAACTAATGAAGCTTTATCAACAGCAAGAACATCTGCACCTGCACCAGTTACTTCTATTTTATATAAGTTAAAAGAATTGGAGTCATAAATACTAATTTTTTCACCTGAGCCAGTATATTCTGCAGTAAGAATATAAGGTGCGTCATCACTTTCTTTTGAAACTGAGGCTATTACATTAGTTTCATCAGATACGTATAACTCACGCTTATCACTACCTCCTGATCTGTACCAAATCTTTATAGTAACAGGTCCAGAAACGTTAAAGTAAAGGTGACTATGAGTAGGATTAAGATTATTTTCATCAGGGTTTGATCCTCCATCAAATTTAAAACGGTTAACTGCTGTATATTCATCTGCGGTTCCTGCATCCCAAGTTTTACCTCCAGAATTTTCAATTTTACCAAATTTGTTACCCTCACTGTCACCTACTAAAAATAAGTTATCCTTTTTAACGGTTTCACCTTCAGCTGCATTATAAGCAACTATTGGCCACATTGCAATTTGAGCTGCGCTTGTATAATTTGGATCTCCTCCAAAATCCCAAACTTTAGTTTGAGCATTGGTTGTAGCAACACTAGCTACTAATAATAAAGTTAAAAAAAGTAATTTTTGTTTCATTTGTACTGAGTTTTTAGTTAATATTTAATTAATGTAATCGATTGCCTAATTTATGAAAAAAAACTTAATCTATTGTTTTTTTAACATTTTTTCTATGAATATAATTAAGAGTGAGTATTTTAAAAAACTCACTCTTAATTAATAAGTTATTTTTTTAGTGTGATAAAATTTTCGTTATTTTTTTTCCATCAATGTTCTCTACAGCAATAATCCAAAGACCATTTTTAATTGTAAAATTTACATCCTTTTTAGTATCTAAAGATTTTATTAAAGCTCCTGTTATACTATAAACTCTAACTTTTGAGTCAGAATTTATATTTGATATATAAACCTTATTGTTAAATGCTCTTACTTTAATTTTGTTTTCAATTAAATTTAAAGAATTTGAACTTAATGTGTTCAGCTCATTAATAGGATCCCAATCATCATTTCCTTTCGTAAAATTGAACGTTGTAATAGCTGTTCCGTCTGTTAAAGTTGCTGCTGATAAAACAGTAGACCAAGAAGCTCTATTACCAGAATTATCAACTCCTGTTGCGTTTTCTGTGGTTCCATACTCATACATAAATGCAGATTCTCCTCCTAAAGTACTAGTCCAACCAACTGGAGATATTAAAGATTCTCCCTCATAACCAGGAAAAGAAGATTCATCAATCGTTGTGTTGTAAAAAACAACCTCACTCGTTGTTGCTAACCAAGGACGACCAAAATATCCAGGTTTTGAGCTGTTTGTAGAAGCTGTTTCTACACTAGGAATTGCTGACTTTACTGTACATTCATACATTAAAAATCCTCTACCACTAGCTTGTTGTGCTGCAGTAATATATGCAGCATCACTAGAAACATCACTTGTATTTAAAACAAAATCAGTTTTATAAAATACAGCTGTCATACCTCCAAAAATGTAATCGACTGCACCCATCATTGCACCTTTGTAAACAACAACTCTAGAACCTGAACCTCCATAAAATGTATCTTGTCTACCCACAACTCTACAGTTATTTAAAATTACTTTGTCTGTATTATTTGCAATACCAATTGCAGCAGCTCTTTCTACAAAACTTCTATCTTGAACAGCTGTACTACCTATTGTAGTTGGTCTTGTGCCTTTATTACCACTTCCTAAAACAACAACATCTTCTGATTCTTTTTTAGAAATGTATTGATTGAATGAGTTTTCTAGGATAATATTATCTGCAACAAAACCATTTGCATAAATTACAGCTGTAGCATTCCAATAAGAACCATTTGTAGAACCAGAAACATTGTTATAAGGCTGAGAACCATTTGCTTTATTTATCGCTAAGACTTCTGCATTCCATTTATTATCATTTCCTTGGCTGTAATAATGATATCCATAACCATAATAAGATGTTATTCTTACTGCATTTGCATCTATATCTACACCTTTATTTGCTAGTGCAATACTTGGATTTGAAGATGCGTTTTTTAAAGTTACGTTTTCACTATTGATAACAATCATTTCTTCGTAATTTCCTGGATCAATCATTACAGTAACTCTCTCACTATTTGGCCTATCCATTTCTGCAATCGCATTTAAAGCAGCATTTATTGTTTGGTAATCTTTGTCTGCACCTACTTTAATTATTGGTGCATACGCTACAATTGTTTTCACAGCGATGTTTGTAATATATGAACTTGCATTAAAAGTGATAGTTGCAATTCCTGCAGAGTTTCCTTCGTATATAAATTCTGTAGTTTCTAAGTTTGATGTACTTCCACTAGATGTGGTAATTGTTGCTCCTCCATCAATAGAAAAATCTGCCTCATAATAATACGTTATTATCATTTTTTCTTCAGGTTTTAAAGGAATAGAAATTGTTGCATCAGTTCCTCCAACCAAATGACCTTTTGCAATTTCATTTGATATTGAGCCTGTAAATGCTAAACCTTTATAATAAGGTGTTGCGTTTGTAATTACTTTATCATCGAAAGTCCAATTTTTTACAGGATTAAATGATAACGTTTTAGACTCATTAGCTCCAGAAACATTTAAGTTTGATGTTAAAGCCAGTTCTAAGGCATATTCATCTAAGCCATCATAATTAATACTATAAACTCCATCTCGTAAACGAATAGCAGTAACATCAGAAAAAGAATAGCTGTATCCTGTTTCGTTTAAATTGGTAAATGTTAAAGTAAGTTTCGCTAGTTGAGTAGTCTCTAAAACAGGAGCATTAATTGTTATATCGTATTTTGTTTTTTCTTGAAATATAATATCTGAAGTAGTATTAGAGTTACCTAAAGTAATTGTATTTGCAGGTATAGAAAAATCGTTTACACCTTCTGCAGTAATTGTATATGTTACATTTGGTTCTAATATAACAGCATACGTGTTTGCATTTACATCTATTATTGGTGAAGGAATAAAAACTTTATTTGCAGAAGGATCTGGCGTATATTTTAATGTTAAGTTAGAAATTTCAGACCCTAGTCCTGTAATATTACCAGTAACAGTATATAATTCTACTTGAATAATTGTAATATCAAAAGTTGTTGTTGATGAAATTATTTCGATAGAAGTATCACTACTAATTACATAACCATTAGCATCTGTTAAACTTAAATTATACGTATATCCTTCTGGTAAATCGATACTATAACTTCCTCCAGAAACTTGAGTAGACCAAGATTTACCAGCTTCATTTGTAAAAACAATTGAATAATTACTTTCTAAACCTGTTGCAGCAGAAACATCTACAGTACCCGTTAAAGTTTTGTAAGTTGCGTCTTTTCTGTAAATTCTGTAATAACTTGGTTTATCGCTATCATCATAAATATGATACGTTCCTGCAGATTTTGCTACAAATTTTACTTCTTGAATATCAGAACCTACTGCAACTTGATCATCTTGCGCTGTTGGATCTGCAACATATTCAAAATGTATGTTTCCAGTTCCAGATTGTGTTAGCATCCAAAGAGAAACTTCATCATTTTCACTTAATGTTAAGCTCATATATCTGCCAGTTGCTCCACCTCCATTTACATAAACTCTACCTGAATATCCTGTTGATCCTATGTTTTCATCATATCTTGTTAGGTTTGTATTTGATGTTCTTAATCTATCATTTCCACCACCAATCCAACTTAAAACACCAGACGTAAAAGAAGGTAATACATTTCCAGAAGATCCTGCTGTTATACCTGAATCATACCAAGCATTTATAGCAGTTTCATCTAAATTATTATTGTAAATAGCTTCATCTAATTGTTCTGCTCCAAAATCCCAAACATCAATTTTACCATTAGAAGGATCTACAGCTGCAGCATTTTCTATGGTTAAACCATGTAAATAAATTTCTGATGTTGAGTAATTAGTACTTTTTAAAGTTGCAGTAATTACTCCAGCATTACCTGTATAAGAAAAACTACTAGCAAAAGCATCTACACCAGCAGCAATATTTTGTGCTGCTATAGAACCTAATACATTCTCATTTGAATCTGTAAATTCTAAAATAGCATCTTCTGCACTTCCATATTGATCAACAATAAAAGTAATAATTGCATCACCTGCAACAATAACATCGAATGAGTTTCCTGAGTAAAACACACCTCCATGAGTTGCATCATGATATCCAAATTGTAATTCTTCATCTGTTGTATTACTGTTTATTTTTAAAATACCATCACTAGTTACAAATGATGAATATCTTAAAGTTGAATAACTTGTTTGTGGCAATGCTGAACCATCATAAAAATTATAAGTATATGTTTTTCCAGCTTCTGCTGTAACTACTACACTGTTATCTGTAATTTTAAATTTGTAAGAAACTGGATCTGTATTGATATCAGTAAATGCAAGTATTATTTCATCATTATTAATAATTGCAGAAGCAATATCTCCTGTAACTGTTGGTATATATGAAGATAAGGAATTTCCTCCCAAATCAATTTCTAAAGTTGCCAGCTCATTTGTTGCACTAAAAACAGTGCCTGCACTCACAGAAACAGTTGCATTACTTGTTGCATCTACACCAGAAATGAAATCTATTTGAGTACCATTTACTGTTACTGTTCCAGATTTTTGAACCCAAGGAGTTAAATTTACATTATAAGGAATAGGAGAAACTTCTATAAAAGGCAAATAATTTTGACTTGAGCCAGCAGCTTCAAAAGTTACTGTTCCTGCAGAACCAACATATGTAAAATCTACCCAAACAGGAGTTCCATCACTATATGTTGCCCCTGTTTGATGATTTTGTGAAGTAATATCAAACGCACCAGTTTCACTAGAAGCTATAATTGTTCCTCCAGAATATTGATCGCCACCTAAACGAATTTTACTATTCCCAGCAACTTGCAACGTTATTTTATTTCCTGTTTTATAATTAATTCCATGTTGCGTTCCATGATAAGAGTAAGCATTGCAACAACCTGCATCTATTTTAAACAAACCTTGTTCATAAACGTTTCCAGGATATGTGCTAGAAATAATACTTTCATCTCGTAAATCAAAAGCATAGGAAATATTCTTTTCTACTGCTGTAAAGTCTTTCCCTAATTGAACAGGAATTACAGTAATTAATGGTAAATAAACATCATTTCCAGTACCTGCAACTGTTTTAAAGTTAAGTGTGGTTGCTGTTCCTGAATATACAAAATCAAAAGTATCTACTTTGTCGACAGCCACTTTAGTTATTATTGTACCTAAATCTCCCTCAGTATTTGCAGTACCTATCATATTTAATCCAGAATGTTTGGATCCTAGAAATCTAATTGTACAACTTCCATCTACAGTAATATTGATCTCTTGATCAACTTTCAGCTGAAGGCCATAACTTGATCCATGATAAGTATAATCACCAGCTAATGTAAGCTTGCCATCTGTACTTTCATTAGCTGAAATAATTGATCCATCTGTAAAATCATAGTTAATTGCACCTACAATCTGTCCTTTTGTAAAAAAGGAAATAAATAGTAAGCAAAAAATAAAAATTGTGTAATTTTTTTTCATAATAAAGTATTTAAAATGTAATCGATTACACAAATATATTCTAAAAAAAGAAATTCGCAACTTTTTTTACTATAAAATATTATTTGTTAAATTTTTAATAGCTTTAATGAGATATTACTAATTATTAGTGCCAAAAAATAGTATTCCTATTATTAGGTGGTTTTGATGTTAAATTTTTAAAAAATTATTACAGAATACATGCTTTCATTAAAAAAAGCCAAATAAAATAGTTAATTAATTCATTTTCAGATAAATTTAAAAAAACAATAATTTTAGAACTAAAAAATTGATTAATATTGCGTAATCGATTACATTAATCAAAAAAATAAAATAACATGAAAAAAAATATACTTACTTTATTGTTGTTTATAGGAACAACTGCTTCAATATTTTCACAATCTGTGAATATTACAGAAGCTGAAGGTTGGTTAGAATCTGGATTTATAAAATGGGAACCTATTGCCAACGCAGAAAGTTATAATGTGTATTTTACTGGTGAAGGAAAAACCGATGTTAAAATAGATACACAACTTATTCGTAATTATGGAACCTACTATAGAGCAGATGCCTTAGGATTAAAAGCTGGGACTTATACCTTAAAAGTAGCACCCGTTATTGCTGGAACTGAGCAAACCGCTACAATTTCAAGTGTAATTAACGTACAAGCTTATGATAGAACAGGTTTTGCTTTTTCTAATAGTAGAGTTCCTGGTGCGTATAAAATAGATGGTACTCCAAAAGATAACGCTGTTGTTTTATATATTACACAAAACACGAAAAATACAATTTCTTTAGATGTAAATGGAGCGAATGCAAATCCTTGTATAGGTTTAGAAACTATCTTAGAAGGGTATAAAAAAGGCTCAGACAATAGACCTTTAATTATAAGGTTAATAGGTCAAATAACTGATTTAGCATATATGGATAAAGGTGATATTGTTATAGAAAACAACAATAATATTGCTAGTTATATTACTTTAGAAGGTGTTGGTGATGATGCTGTTGCTGATGGTTGGGGAATTCGTATTAAAAATGCGTCTAATGTAGAAGTTAGAAACATTGCAACTATGAATTGCAATAGCGATGAAGGAGATAATATTGGCCTGCAACAAGGAAATGATTATATCTGGATTCATAACAACGATTTCTTTTATGGTGATGCAGGAGGAGATGCTGATCAAGCAAAAGGCGATGGTGCTTTAGATTGTAAAAAATCAACCTATGTTACATTTTCTTACAACCATTTTTGGGATTCTGGAAAAGCAAATTTATTGGGTTTGAGTGAAGGAACAACAGAAGGTTTATTCATAACATATCATCATAATTGGTTTGATCATTCAGATTCACGTCATCCAAGAGTACGTTTTTATTCTGCACATGTTTATAATAATTATTATGATGGAAACTCTAAATATGGTGTTGGCTCAACAGAAGGTTCCTCTGTATTTGTAGAAGCAAATTATTTTAGAAACTGTAAATTTCCGATGTTAACTTCTATGCAAGGATCTGATGTTTTTAATACAGGAACACAAAAGAATGATTACAATAATTACCCAACTTTTTCAAAAGAAGATGGTGGTACCATCAAAGCTTTTAATAATTTTATTTCTGGAGCAAATAGGTTTATAGCTTATGGTGATGCTAGTTCTGCTGCATTTGATGGTACAAAAGATTTTGATGCCTATGTTGCATCAACAAGAAACGAAACGATTGAGAGTACTATAAAATCTAATTTCGGAGCAAATTCTTACAATAACTTTGATACAAACGCTTCTATAATGTATTCATATAGTCCAGATTCACCAGAAAATGCAAAAGATAATGTGATACAGTATTCTGGAAGAATTCAGGGAGGTGACTTAAAATTTACGTTTAACAATGCTTCTGAAGATACATCATCCTCTGTAAATTCTGCTTTGAAAGCTCTATTAACAAATTACAAAACTAATTTGGTTTCTGTTCAAGGTGATGGAGAAGGTTCTGGAAATGGTGATGATGGAGGAGATTCAGGAAGCACTCCTGGAGATGAAGTACATAATTTTACAACATCTGGAACAACAAGTACTTTTTATACAATTGCAGGAAATTTATCAACTTCTAAAGGTGATGCCCATTATAATAATCTTACGTTAACACAATGTTTAAAAATGGAGTCTAGCACAAGTATTTCATTTGCAACTACTGAAGAAAGTAAAATGATTTTAGTTTTTAACGATGGCTTTAATGGTACTATAAAATTAAATGGAGAGAAAAAAGACATTGTAAATGGAGTGTTAGATCTTATAATACCTGCAGGTAATTATACCCTTACTAAAGATGTTACTACAAATCTTTACTATATGAGTGTAAAATCAACAGCTGCTCTTAATGTTGAAAAGTTAGGGTTATCAGCGTTAGTTTTATATCCAAATCCCGTTAAAGATTATTTAAGACTGTCTTCTCCAAACAAAATAAGTAAAATACAAGTATATAATATGCTTGGTGCAGTGGTTAAAACAATCGAAATAAATACTGAGAAAATAGATTTATCTCATCTTAAAAAAGGAACTTATTTGATCAAATTTTATGGAGAGAATAGTGCTGTAAATAAAATAATTATTAAAGAGTAAAATAAATAATTGTGACGAGACAAAATTATTCTATTAAAAAAGCCTTTGAAAATTTCAAAGGCTTTTTTTATTTTTAGGGGATTAATAGTAGTTTATTTAAAATAGGAAATCAAATTGATTTAAAGTGATACACCTCTTTTCCAAGGAATAAAATCATTTTGATTTAACAGTTTTGCTTTGGTTTGTATGTTTCCACTTGCAACTTCAACCATAAACTCTAACATTTCTTCAGCCATTTCTTCAATTGACTTTTCACCACGAATTACTGCACCTGTTTCAATGTCAATAATATCAGGCATTCTTTCTGCAAGTTCTGTATTAGAAGAAACTTTTATAATGGGCGCAATTGGGTTTCCTGTTGGCGTACCCAAACCTGTGGTAAATAATACCATATTTACACCAGAACCAACTAATGCAGTTGTGCTTTCTACATCATTTCCAGGTGTACATAATAAGTTTAAACCTGGTTCTGTAATGTATTCTCCATAATCTAAAACACTAACAACTGGAGATGTTCCTCCTTTTTTAGCTGCTCCTGCAGATTTCATTGCATCCGTTATTAAGCCATCTTTAATATTTCCTGGTGATGGATTCATGTCAAAACCAGAACCAGCATCAATCACAGATTTTTCATAAGCTTTCATTAAAGTTAAAAATTTTTCTCCATCTTTATCATCTACACATCTGTTTACTAATTCTTGTTCTACACCACATAATTCTGGAAATTCTGCCAAAACAGCTGTACCTTTTAATGCAACTAACAAATCTGAAACTGCTCCTAAAGTTGGGTTTGCAGATATTCCTGAAAAACCATCAGAACCACCACATTCTAAACCTACTTTTAATTTTGATAAAGGAGCTGGTTTACGCTCTATATTATTTGCTTTTTTTATCGCTTCAAACGAGTCTTTTATAATAACTGATAACATATTGTCCACAGTTCCCATTTGTTGCTGCTCAAATATTAGAACAGGTTTTTTCAAATCAGGATTTATAGCTTTTAAAGCATCCTTAAAAATATTTATTTGTAAATTTTGACAACCTAAACTTAATACTGTTGCTCCTGCAACATTAGGGTTATTTACATAACCTGCTAACAATCTTGCTAAACTTTCAGAATCTTGTCTAATACCTCCACAACCTCCTGGATGTGTAATAAACTTAACATCAATATTATTAAAAACTTTGGTTGATGTTTCTGCAACTGTAGTATCTAATCCACCATTATTCACTAAAGAACGTAATAGCATTTGATGTGGACTTTGTTGTTGTTTTAAAAGTTCTTTCTCAAAGATTTCTTTTAAAGTTTCTATGTTTCTATTTTCACAAAAAACCAAGGGAAAAAATAGCCAAACATTTTCTGTACCAACTTGCCCATCTTCACGATGGTAGCCCATAAAAGTTCTCTCTTTCCATTTATCAACATTTGGAGCTGTCCATGAAAATGAAGCTGTTTTACCAAATACTTTTTCACTTTGATGTTTTACGTTTTCCGTAGTTAAAACATCTCCTTTTTTAATAACTCCATTTGCAGACCCCACTAAAACACTGTACATAATAATTCTATCTCCAGAATCAAATTGCTGTAATGCAATTTTATGTTTCGATTTTGTGTCTGATAAAATAGTGATATTCTCTCCTTCGAAATAAACAATTTCTCCAGCTTTTAGATTTACCAAAGCTACAGCTACATTGTCTGATGAGTTTACTTTTATTATTTTATTTTGCATCCTAATAGTTATATATTAGCTAAATTTTTTAATATTTTTTGTTGAAATTTTCAAAACCTTTTTCAACACCATTTGTATCTATTTCTTCTAAAGCAAAAGAAATTGCATTACTTAGGTTTTTAACCTTAGTTAAATCTTCTCCCCAATATTCTTCATTACTTAAAACAGCATTAGTTATTGTAGTGTAATCGTTATGCTTCCAGATTTCTACAAAATTTTCAACTATTTCTTTATTATCATCTATAGGCAAACCTTCTCCATTGTAAGTGCCTTTATAAAATCGAATTAATGCAGCAAAAGCAAAAGTTAAATTTGTCGGTAGTTTATCATAAATTTTAATGTATTCTAAAATGCTAGGTAAAACTCTAACTTTAAATTTAGAAATACAGTTTAAGGCTAAACTTGATATGTTATGTTTGATAAAAGGATTTCTAAAACGGTCTAAAATTTCATGAGCAAATTCTTCAATTTGATCTTTATCAAAATCTAATGTTGGTATAATTTCATCAAAAATAATTTGATTGATTAAACCTCCTGTAAATTCATTATCTACAGATTCTTTAACAGTTTTATTTCCATATAAATAAGAAAAAGCAATTAATGAAGTATGTGCACCATTTAAAATACGAACTTTTCTTGTTCTAAAGGGTTGCATATCGTCCACAATTTTTACATCTAATTTGGTTTTCTCGAATGGTAATTTTGCTTTTAACTCTTCACCACCTTCAATAACCCACAGTAAAAAAGCTTCTGCAGAAACAATTAAATTATCTTTATAATCTAATTGTGCATTGTATTCTTCTATTTCTGCTCTTGGATAACCAGGTACAATCCTATCTACCAATGTGCTATGAAAAGAATTGCTTTCTAAAATCCATGTTTTAAAATCATCGCCTAAATTCCAATCAGAAATATATGTTATAATGATTTCTCTTAATGTTTCTGAATTATGATTGATTAGCTCACAAGGAATTATGGTTAATCCTTTGCTTTTATCGCCTTTAAAATGTGTAAAACGTTCGTGTAAAAGCAATGTTAATTTTGCAGGAAATGAGCTTGGTGGTTGCATTTCTGATGTGTCTGAAGCCACGTAAGCAATACCTGCTTCAGTTGTATTAGAAATTATAAATTCTAAAGATTCTTCTTTTGCTAAGTTTAAATATTCTTTGAAATTTAAATACGGATCTACACATTTAACGATGTTATCAATCAATTCAATTTCTTGAATTTCTTCACCTTTTTTAACACCTTTCATAAACAAGGTATACAAGCCATCTTGATCGTTTAGCATTTTTACCAAACCTTTATCAATTGGCTGAACTACAGCAATACCAGCATTAAAATTTACTGCTTTATTTAATTCTTGGAAAGCATAACCAATGAAGGCTCTTAAAAAATTACCTTCACCAAATTGAATTATTTTTATAGGAGAAACTACTTTTAGATTTGCATTTTCTCTATTTAAAACTTTCTTTTTTTCTATTAATTCTTGCATTTCTTATATATTATAATTCAAATAAATTTGGTAAAAACATTGAGATTTCTGGTATAAAACTAATTAGCATTAGTACAGCTATCATGATTAGTAAAAAAGGCACTAATGACTTTATTACTTTTGTGACTGAAACATTAGCAACACCACTTCCAACAAACAATAAAGTTCCTACAGGAGGTGTACAGATACCTATACATAAGTTTAATACGATTACAATCCCAAAATGAACAGGATCCATCCCTAATGTTGTTACTACTGGTAAAAATATGGGTGTGAATATTAAGACTGCTGGTGTCATATCCATAAAGGTTCCAACAATCAATAAGATGATGTTAATTGCTAAAAAGATGGCAAATTTGTTGTTTAAAGAATCCAATAAAAATGAACTGATCATTTCTGGAATTCCTTCAAAAGAAAACAACCAAGACATTGCCATAGAAGTACATATTAGAAACATAACTACTGAAGTGGTTTTTCCACTAGACAATAATATACTTGGAAAATCTTTTACTTTGATATCGCCATAAACTAAAGATAATACTGCAGCATATAATACAGCAATTACAGAAGCTTCTGTTGCTGTAAAAATTCCTGCTACAATTCCACCCACAACTACTATTAGTAATAATAAACTAAAAAAGGCTTTTCTAAAATAGGTCCAAATTTCTGAAAAAGTTGAACGTTCTCCTTTTGGATAACGTCTATTAATTGCAATAAATGCGATATAGCCCATAATTGCAAAACCTAGTAATATTCCAGGTAAATAACCTGCTATAAATAATGCTGCAACTGAAGCAGTACCTCCACTCGCTAATGCATAAACAATTAAAATATTACTTGGCGGAATTAATAATCCTGTAGTTGATGAGGTTATGTTTACTGAAGCACTTAATGCTCTTGGATATCCTTCTTCTTCCATTCTGTCTGTCATAATAGAACCTATTGCAGAAGCTGCAGCTACTGCTGACCCTGAAATAGCTCCAAAAAGCATTGATGCCAAAACGTTTACATACGCTAATCCTCCAGGAAGACTTGCTACTAAAGATTTTGCAAAATTAATAAGTCGATTTGCAATACCTCCTTGCTTCATAATTTCTCCTGCCAAAACAAAAAATGGAATTGCCAAAAGAGCGAAACTGTCAATACCAGTTGTCATTCGTTGAGCAATCGTTGTTATTCCTGGCAGTTTATCGATATTTAATAAAAGACTTAATGTTGTAGAAATTCCAATACTATATGCAACTGGCACTTTTATTAGTAAAAGCGCAAAGAAACTTACAAATAAAACGATAATACTTATTATCTCGATGCTCATAATTAAATATTGTTTTTATTAGAATAAATATTTGCCATGTGGTAAACAGAAAAGCACATGATTAAAAAACCACTAAATGGCAATACAGCATATACATAACCTAAAGGAATACGTAAAGTTCCAGATAATTGATCTAAGTGTAATGTTGTGTAAACTAAATTTAAACCACCAATAACCATTACTATAAGTGCAAAAAGAAACACAAATACTTCAATTATTATTGAGGCTTTTCTTTTATTCTTTAGTGATAGTTTTTGATACAAAAAATCCATAGATAAATGCTCTCTTTTTGCATTAAGGTATGCTGCACCTAAAACAGTCATCCAGATTAAAGAAAACCTTGCAAATTCTTCGGTCCAAGTGAAAGAAGTACCCATCAGGTATCTAGAAAATACTTGAAATAAAACGTCTAAGACTAATAAAGCAAAAATAGTTATCATAAACCATTCGAGAGTTTTATTAACCTTATCAAAAATAAGTTTAGATGTATTCATTTTAATTATTTTTTATTTCATTTACTAAAGGTGCCATCTCTGGAAATTCTTTTATAAATTCTACAACAACATTTTTTGATTCTTCAGCAAACAAAGATTTTTCTGGAATAATAACCTCTACACCTCTCTCTTTAATTAGTTTCATAGATTCATTAACAGATTCTCTCCAATATTCTTTTTGTGCTTGTGCAGATTCATCTGCTGCTTCTTGCACCCAAACTCTTTCTTCTTTAGATAATTTATTCCAATATTTTGTTCCAATCAATAAAACATCGGGTACAGAAGAATGCTCATCGAGCGTGTAATATTTGCTTATTTCGTAATGATTTGAAGAAACAAAGGATGGAGGATTATTTTCTGCCCCATCTACAACTCCTTGTTGAATTGCAGCATACAATTCTCCATAGGCCATAGGTGTAGCAGCTCCTCCCATAGAATTTACCATATTAATTGCCATTTGATTATTTTGTACTCTTATTTTAAGTCCTTTTAAATCTCCTGGTGTTCTAATAGCTTTGGTACTTGTGTAAAAGCTTCTACTTCCTGCATCATAATAACATAATCCACGTAGCCAGAATTTAGAACCTTTTTCTAAAATTGATTTTCCAATAGGTCCCTCTAAAACACTAAATTGATGTTCTCTATCTTTAAATAAGTAGGGTATTCCTAAAACATTGTATTCTGGCACAAAATTAGACAATATAGATGCACTCACTTTAGTTGCAGCAACACTTCCAATTTGCAATAATTCTAAACTTTCTCTTTCAGAACCTAATTGACCATCAGGAAAAATTTTGACCTTTAATTTTCCGTTTGATTTTGATTCTAATAATCTTTGAAACTCTAAAATACCTTTATGCACTGGGTGTGTTTGGGGTAAAGTGTGCGCTAAATAAAGCACTTTAGTATCTCTTGATTTTTCACAAGAAATAACACTTACACACATAATTATTAATAAAAAAAATTTAAAACGCATATATTAAAAATTTTTATTTGATTTATATTTTAAAATAGTTTTTCGCATTATTGTAGCTTATATCTGCTACCATATTACCAATCCATTCCATTTCTTCTTTTGGTAATTCTCCTCTTTTAATTTCATCACCTAAAAGATTACATAAGATTCTTCTAAAATACTCATGTCTTGGAAAAGACAAGAAGCTTCTAGAATCTGTTAGCATTCCAATAAAACAACTTATTAAACCCATGTTAGACAAAGCGTTTAATTGTTTGGTCATTCCATCTTTTTGATCTAAAAACCACCATCCAGAACCAAACTGAACTTTACCTCTAACACTCCCATCATTAAAGTTACCAATCATAGTAGCCATAACTTCATTATCGGCAGGGTTTAAGTTATAAATGATTGTTTTGGTTAATTTATCCTTACTGTCTAAAGCATTTAAAAATGCTGATAATTTTTGTGCTTGTGGATAATCGCCTATAGAATCCCAACCTGTATCTGGCCCTAAAATACGATGCATACGTGCATTATTGTTTCTTAAAGCTCCTAAATGAAATTGTTGCACCCAACCATATTGATGATAGGTTTCTGCTAAAAATATTAGAAGTGCACTTTGGAATTTTAAAGCTTCATCTTGTGTTAAATTATTGCCTTCTCTTTTCTTTTTAAAGATCGCTTTTACTTCACTTTCTGTAAAGTTTTCAAAATAAATTTGATCTAAACCATGGTCGCAAACGCTACATCCGTTTTTATCAAAAAAGTCAATTCTATTTTTTAAAGCATCACATAAATCATCAAAACTATTTATTGATAAATTTGAGGCTTTCCCTAAAGCATTGATATAGTCGTTATAACCATCATTAGAAATTAAAATAGCTTTATCTGGTCTAAAAGAGGTACCAACTTTAATATCAATATTATTTTTTCTAATCTGTTGATGATATTCTAAAGTATCTGTTGGGTCTTCAGTGGTACAAACATATTCTGCATTTACTTTGCGTAATAAATTTTGTGTGCTATAATCTTTTGTGTTTACTTTTACTGAAACTTGTTCGTAGATTTTTTCTGCAGATTTCTCATTTAATAAATCATACACATCAAAATAACGTGCTAGCTCTAAATGTGTCCAATGATACAAAGGGTTACGCATGGTGTAAGGCACTGTTTTTGCCCATTTCATAAATTTATCTTTATCAGAAGCATCACCCGTAATAAATTTCTCATTGATACCTAAAGTTCGCATTGCACGCCATTTATAATGGTCGCCATTTATCCATACTTGAGTTAAATTATCAAATACTTTATCTTCTGCAATTAATTGTGGAGATAGGTGATTATGATAATCTATTATTGGTTGTTGTTTAGAGTAATTATGGTATAATTCTTCAGCGTACTTATTTTCTAATAAAAAGTTATCGTTTATAAAACTTTTCTTCATTATCTCTTTTTTAAAATTTTAAACTTCGTTTAATGGATTACCTATTTTTGTTAAAAACCCACCATCAAAATACAAAATATATCCGTTTATAAAAATAGCTAGCTTTACTTGATAAAATTATAGCTACAACTGCTAAATCATATGGATTTTTCCATTTACTATATATTCTCTAAGTGTTCTAGAATTTACAGTTTTAGTTAATTCTAACTCTAAAACAGCTACTTCATTTCTAGATTTATCTTTTCTAAAATACAGATGTAATCGATTGCACAAATATAAAATATATAATAAGAAAACCTGATTTTTTTTCTTTTATTTTAAGTTTTTTGTTAAAGTAATTAATATGAGTTTGTTTAATTCAAATAATTATTGTGGAATAAACAGAAAATAATAAAAAATTAAACAAATAAAAAAAAACCAAATATAAAAGGGTAGCTAATTTTTAACAGCTACTTTTAAAGCAGCTAATCATAAAACTCAATATAAGAAATTATCATAATAATAGTACTGAAAGCATGATCGCATCAAATTACAGCACAAAAATTTATAAGATTGGTACTCTTACATACAAACTTTACCTCAAAACATAGTGCAGTGTCTTACAATAATATACAATATTGTCAATTTCTTTTAGTATTTAATCAAATTCAAAGATTTATTTTTCAATTGAAAATTATTCCGATAACTTGTAACGTATAATATAAATACAAATGATTTCAAAAAATAAATTTATTCTTTTAGTTAGTTTTTGCTTAACTTTTAATATTGCTTTTACACAAAAAACTTTAGATAGAATCTCTGTAAAAGGCAATAGTTTTATCAATGAAAAAAATGACACAATTGTTTTTAGAGGATATAACACTAGTGATCCTGATAAACTTGAAAAACAAAATCAGTGGAAAAAATCGTACTTTAAAGAAATAAAAAAATGGGGAGGAAACATTGTTCGTTTTCCTGTGCATCCAAGTGCTTGGACAGAAAGAGGGAAAGAAAATTATTTAAGTCTTTTAGATGATGGAATAAAATGGGCAACAGAATTACAAATGCACGTTATTATTGATTGGCATAGTATAGGTAATTTAAAAACCCAAATGTATCATCATGATAGATATGACACAACTCTAAAACAAACATTTGATTTTTGGCGTACAATAGCTGTAAAATATGGTAAAAATAAAACCGTTGCTTTTTACGAATTGTTTAATGAGCCAACAATGTATAACAACACTTTAGGTACAATTTCTTGGCTAGAATGGAAAGAAATGAATGAAGAAATGATTACAATTATTAGAGCAAATGGTGGAGAAGGAATACCTTTAGTTGCTGGTTTTAATTGGGCTTATGATTTAACGCCAGTAAAAGAAAACCCAATAAATGCAACAGGAATTGGATATGTAAGTCATCCTTATCCACAAAAAAGAGAACAACCTTGGGAAGATAAATGGACAGAAGATTGGGGATTTGTAAAACAAAAATATCCTGTAATTCTTACAGAAATAGGGTTTTCTCATACAGAGGATGAAGGTTCTCACCAACCTGTTATTAATGATGATGACACTTATGGAGATGCAATAACTAATTATTGTGATGAAAAGGAAATTTCTTATGTAATTTGGGTTTTTGATGCACAATGGGCGCCAAAATTATTTGAAGATTTTGAAACTTACACACCATCTAGACATGGTAAATATTTTAAAAAGAAAATAAATTCTTATAATTACAACAAAAAGTAACCCTGAATACACTAAAATGACCGAAAATATTAATCGAGAAATTACACTCTTAAAACCAGAAGATGTTTTCTTGATAATTGATCGCGTAAAGCAAAAATTTGATTTTCCAATTCATTTTCATCCAGAATACGAGTTAAATTTTATTTTAAACGGAAGAGGAATTAGAAGAGTTGTAGGAAGCTCTATGGAAGAAATTGGCGATGTTGAACTCGTTTTAGTAGGTTCTAATTTAGAGCATGGTTGGGAAACATATAACTGTAAAAGAAATAAAATTTATGAAATTACCATTCAGTTTCATGAAAATTTATTTAGTGAAAAATTACTCTCTTTAAAAAACTTTAAACCTATAAAAGATTTATTTGCAAGATCTAAACAAGGTGTGCTTTTTGATGAAAAAACAGCCATACATTTAATGTCAAAAATAAAAGCACTTTCATCAAAAAATGGTATTGATGATTTTGTAAAACTTTTAAAACTTCTTGAAGAACTAGCCAATTCAAAAAACCAACTTATACTTTCTACTAATATAGAAAGAAACAACCAATTTGAAGGCAGTGAAAAAATTAAAAAAGTGCATGATTTTTTAAACGAAAATTATGCGCGAAAAATCTCTTTACATGAAATTTCTGATTTGGTAAATATGAGTCAAAGCTCTTTTAATCGCTTTATAAAAAAAAGAACAGGAAAAACGTTTATCGAGTTTACAAATGATACAAGAATTAGTTACGCAACAAAATTTTTAGTAGAAACAGATTTATCAATTGGAGAAATAGGCTATAAATGTGGTTTTAATAGCATTGCAAATTTTAATCGATTTTTTAAAAAATCTAAAAATATTACACCAAGTAAATTTAAATCAGAATTTAAATCAATACAACGATTCAAATAAGTTTTATTTTTAAATGTATAAATAATACCAAATTTTGATAATTTACTGTAAAAATTCAGCAAATATTTATCTTAATTTTATCCTGTTAAAATATATAACAAATGTCTAAATCTTTTTTACCAATCGTTTTTCTCTTGCTGTTATTTTCTTGCAAAGAAAAAAGTCAAAAAATGTACAATTCAACAAACAAGTTAATAAAATATTCAGGAAGGTTTGAGAAAATTTCTGATACCAAAACTGCATTAATTAGTTCTGCATCATCTGCAGAATTTACTGTAAAAGGAGATTCTGTAACTATATATGTACAATCAGAAAACACCGTTCGCAACTATTTTGTGATTGCAATAAATGATGAATATCAAAAAAGATATAAATTAGAAGGAGATAGTATTCAAAAAATCACATTAAAAACACCTAAAAAAGAAAGCAATAAAATAGGAATTTATAAAGCAACAGAAGCTTCTAGTGGAAACATAATTTTTCATGGATTTGATGCATTTGATTTAATTTCAACGGATGAAAAACCTTTTTTAATTGAGTTTATTGGCGATTCTATAACCTGTGGTGCTTTGGCAGATAATAGTGATATTGATTGTAATGAAGGTGAATATATAGATCAACACAATGCTTATTTGGCTTATGGCCCAAGATTGGCAAGAACATTAAATGCAGATTTTATTTTAAGTTCAGTTTCAGGAATGGGAATGTATAGAAACTGGAATGATGAAAATATTGAGGAACCAATTATGCCTCAAGTTTACGAAAACTTGTATTTAAATACAGATAGTTCAAAAAAATACGCTTTTAAAACTCAACCAGATATGGTAAGTATTTGTTTAGGAACAAATGACATGTCTGATGGAGATGGAGTTAAAAATCGCTTGCCTTTTAATGAAGAAAAATACACTGAAAACTACATTAATTTTGTTGAAACGATTTACAGTCATTACCCAAACACCCAAGTTGTTTTATTAAATAGCCCAATGGTTTCTGGTGATAAAAACACGACTTTAATATCTTGTTTAAAAAATGTAAAAGACCATTTTAAAGACAAAGAAATTAAGATTTTCGAGTTCGATGAGCTTCTTGTAAATGGTTGTAATTATCATCCAAGTATTCAAGATCATAAAGAAATTGCAACACAATTGTTACCTTTTTTTAAACAGGTATTAAATCAATAATCAATGAAGAAACAGATTTTATATTTTTTATTTTTTTTATCCCAAATTTCTTTGGCAAATGTAATTTTACCAAGTGTTTTTTCAGATCATATGGTTTTACAGCAAAATGATGAGGTTAAATTTTGGGGTTGGGCAAATCCAAATGAAGAAGTTACAATTCAGCCTTCTTGGACCAATGAAATTTATAAAACAAAAACTAACAATCAAGCAAAATGGGAGCTAATTATAAAAACTCCTAGTTATGGAGGACCATATACAGTATCAATAAAAGGTTATAATGAAATCGTTTTAAAAGATATTTTAATTGGTGAAGTTTGGTTGTGTTCAGGACAATCTAATATGGAAATGTCTGCTTCTTGGATAATTAAAAACATGGATGAAGTTGAAAAAGCAAATCAGCCTAATATTCGTTTTTTTAATGTTCCAAAAATATCGGCAACATCTCTACAACAAAATATGCCTGCAAACTGGCAAGTTTCTTCGCCAGAAACCATGAAAAATTCAAGTGCAATAGCGTACTTTTTTGCAAAACGAATCCAGGAAGAATATAAAGATATTCCTGTTGGATTAATAATTTCTGCTTGGGGAGGAACTCCAGCAGAAATTTGGATGCCAGAAGAAGCTATAAAAAATAATTCTTTAGTAAATGAAGCCGCTAAAAAGTTAAAACCTGTTGAGTGGGGACCAACTGAACCTGCACGTGCTTTTAATGCAATGATAAATCCACTAGTTGGTTATAATATTGCTGGCGCTCTTTGGTATCAAGGAGAAAGTAATGTTGGTGCAAAAAACTACGATAAAACATTTTCTACATTAATAAACTCATGGAGAAAATTATGGAAAAAAGAATTCCCTTTTTACTTTGTTCAAATTGCACCTTATAAATATGGTGATGATCATTTTGGTGGAGCAGAGGTTAGAAACGCACAAAGAGTTGTCTCTAAAGCTGTTGATAAAACAGGAATGGTAATTATAGATGATGTTTCAACTATTGATGATATTCATCCAAAAGATAAAAAAACAGTTGGAGTTAGATTGGCAAATATAGCATTGAAAAATCACTATCAAAAAATTAGTGGATTAGTAGAAAGTCCAGAAATAGATAAGATAGATTTTGAAGGAAAAAAAGCAATTCTTTATTTTAAAAATGCAGAGGGTTTGTGCATAAAAGATAAAAAATCATTATTTGAAATATCTGATGATAATAAAGTTTTTTATACTGCTAAAGCGAAATTAAAAGATGAAAAAATTCTCCTTTCATCAAAAAAAGTTAAAAACCCAAAATATGTTCGATTTGCTTGGAAAAATACTTCCCAGTCAAACGTATTTAATAATGCGAATCTTCCTCTATCAACTTTTACTACAGAAAACTAAACCAATTAACCACCTAATTACTATATGATTAAATTTCCAAATGATTTTATATGGGGAACTGCAACTTCAGCTTATCAAATTGAAGGAGCTCATGATGCAAATGGAAAAGGACCTTCTATTTGGGATAGCTTTTGCACTATTCCTAACCGAATAAAAAATAACGAAAACGGAAATATTGCCATAGATCATTATCATAAATATAAAGAAGATGTTGCCTTGTTAAAATCGCAAGGTTTTAAAGCCTATCGTTTTTCAATTTCTTGGGCCAGAATTATGCCAGAAGGAAAAGGAAAAGTAAATGAAGAGGGCATTCAATTTTATTCAAATCTTATAGATGAATTATTAAAGAACGATATTGTGCCTTGGGTAACTTTATATCATTGGGATTTGCCTTTGGCTCTTGAAATGGAAAATGATGGTTGGTTAAAACCAGATATTGTTGATGTTTTTGAAGAATATGCAAAACTTTGTTTTGAAAGATTTGGTGATCGTGTTAAAAATTGGATTACTATAAACGAACCTTGGGTTGTTGCAATTTTAGGGTATGGACAAGGTGTTTTTGCTCCAGGAAGAGTTTCTAATACAGAACCATATTTGGCAGCACATCATTTAATTTTAGCCCATGCAAAAGCTGTAAAACTTTATAAAACAAGCTTTAAACATCAAAAAGGTTTCATTGGAATTACAAATAATTGCGATTGGAGAGAACCATTTACAGACAAACCTGCAGATATTGAAGCTGCAGAACGTGCTTTACTATTTTTCTTAGGATGGTTTGCAGATCCAATATATTTTGGAGATTATCCACAAGTAATGAAAGATAGACTTGGAGATAGATTGCCGAAATTTACAGACGAAGAAAAAGAATTGATTAAAAATTCTTCAGATTTCTTTGGCTTAAATCATTACACAACCATGTATGCAGCAGAAGATGATCATTCAGGAAAAAAAAGTAGTGTTTATGGAAATGGAGGTATTTCTGAAGATCAAGATGTAATTTTATCACAAGATAAAAACTGGCCATTAACTGCATTTAATTGGGCTGTTGTGCCTTGGGGATGTTATAATTTATTAGAATGGATTAGCAAACGTTATCATAACCCTGATATCTATATTACAGAAAATGGTTTTGCTTGTAATGACAAATTAGAAAATGGAGAAGTTAATGATCTAGAAAGATTAGATTATTACAGACAATATTTAGAAGCCTGTAACAAAGCAATTAAAGATGGAATCAATTTAAAAGGCTATTTTGCATGGAGTCTTTTTGATAATTTTGAATGGGCTTCTGGTTTTTCTGTTCGTTTTGGAATTAACTACATAGATTATAAAACACTAAAAAGAATTCCAAAAGCATCTGCTTTATGGTTTAAAAAAATCATTACAAATAAAGGTTGGTAATTTTTACAATCAAACTTTTTAAATAAATATACAAATGAAAAAACTATTAATATTGAGCGTAATTATTTTAGTTTCAATGAAATGTAAAACTATAAAAGGTCAAGAAAAAAAAATAAATACAAAACAAGAAATTGAGCGTAAAGTAGATTCACTTTTACAATTAATGACTATTGAAGAAAAAGTGGGTCAAATGAATCAATATAATGGTTTTTGGGATGTAACTGGTCCTATTCCAGAAGGTGGAAGTGCAGAAAAAAAATACGAACATTTACGCAAAGGCTGGGTAGGTTCTATGTTGTCTGTTAGAGGCGTTAAAGAAGTAAGAGCAGTTCAAAAAATTGTTGTAGAAGAATCGCGTTTAGGAATTCCGTTAATTATTGGCTTTGATGTAATTCATGGTTATAAAACACTAAGTCCAATTCCATTAGCAGAAGCTGCAAGTTGGGATTTAGCAGCTATAAAAAAATCGGCAGAAGTTGCAGCAGCAGAAGCTTCTGCAGTTGGAATTAATTGGACATTTGGACCAAATGTAGACATTGTAAGAGACGCACGTTGGGGAAGAGTTATGGAAGGTGCAGGAGAAGATCCTTTTTTAGGAAGTAGAATTGCAGAAGCACGTGTTCATGGTTTTCAAGGTAATGATTTATCAGCAACAAATACAATTGCAGCATGTGCAAAACATTTTGCGGCTTATGGTTTTGCAGAAGCAGGTAAAGAATATAACACAGTAGATATTGGAACATCAACGTTACACAATATTGTGTTACCACCATTTAAAGCAGCTGTAAATGCCAATCTTAGAACTGTAATGAATTCTTTTAATGAAATAAATGGAGTTCCTGTTACAGGAAGCTCATTTTTACAAAGAGATATTTTAAAAGGAAAATGGAATTTTGATGGTTTTGTGATTTCAGATTGGGCTTCTATAAACGAAATGATTAATTGGGGACATGCAAAAGACAAACGTGAAGCAGCAAAAATTGCATCTATAGCAGGTTCTGATATGGATATGGAAGGGAATGTTTATATAGAAGAATTAGCACAATTAGTAAAAGACGATGTTGTTAAAGAAGCTATTCTAGATGATGCTGTTCGTAGAATTTTACGTGTTAAGTTCGAACTTGGTTTATTCGAAAACCCATATAAATATTGTGATGAAGCTCGTGAAAAAGAAATGATTGGAAATCCAAAACATCATGAAGCAGTATTAGATATGGCAAAAAAATCGATTGTTTTATTAAAAAATGAAAACAATTTATTACCACTTAAAAAAGAAGGTCAAAAAATTGCTTTAATTGGTGCTTTGGCTAATGATAAAACGAGTCCTCTAGGAAGTTGGAGAATTGCATCTGATGATGAAACAGCAGTTTCAGTTTTAGAAGGAATGCAAGCTTATAAAGGCAATGAATTAACCTTTGCAAAAGGAGCAGAATTTTTTATAGGTAAGCAATCATTTCTTAATGAAGTGGTAGTAAACACAACAGATAAAAGTGATTTTGACGAAGCTATCAAAATTGCAAAACAATCTGATGTTGTAGTAATGGTTTTAGGAGAACATGGTTTTCAAACAGGGGAAGGAAGAAGTAGAACAAACCTTCAATTACCAGGTGTTCAACAAGAATTATTAGAAGCAGTTTATAAGGTAAATAAAAACATTGTTTTAGTGTTAAATAATGGTAGACCATTGGCAATAACTTGGGCAGATAAACACATACCTGCAATTGTTGAAGCTTGGCAATTAGGAACTCAAACAGGAAATGCAGTGGCACAAGTTTTATATGGAGATTATAATCCTAGTGGAAAATTACCAATGTCTTTTCCTAGAAATGTAGGTCAAGTTCCTATTTATTACAATTATAAAAATACAGGAAGACCTATTGATAAAGATGGTAATGTATTTTGGTCTCATTATATGGATGTTGAAAAAACACCTTTATATCCTTTTGGGTATGGTTTAAGTTATTCAACTTTTGAATATTCTGATTTAAAATTAAACGGAACATCTTTTGAAATTGGAAATGACATTAACGTTTCTGTAAACGTTAAAAACACAAGTTCTGTTGATGGAAAAGAAGTTGTACAACTTTATATAAGAGATTTATTTGGAAGTATAACAAGACCTGTAAGAGAATTAAAAGGATTTGAATTAACAGCATTAAAAGCTGGGGAAACAAAGACAATTAATTTTACTTTAAATAAAGAAACTTTAGGTTTTTATAATAATGATGGAAAATACATTGTTGAACCTGGAGATTTTAAAGTTTTTGTTGGTGGAAGTTCTATTACAGTGCATGAAACGAGTTTTGAGCTAAAATAATTTTTATTTTCATATTGTTATAATCTAAAGTATATTATCATTTTCATATATTATTCTGCAAAAAAACAATCGGTTGCATTATTTTTATTATATTTAGTAACTATTAACTTATTAAAAATAAAAATCTTATGAAAACAAAATTACTTTATCTATTTATCTTTATGTTAAGTGTTTTAAGCCTTAATGCACAAACAGGTACTATTACTAATTTTAGTATGGGCAATAATCCTATTGAATTAGGAGGAACATTAAACATTTCTTTTGATTATACCTCAACTGTTGCAGGGACTATTGAAATTGCTTTGTATAAATCACAAAACAGTGGTTCAGAAATTGATTGGAATACAAGTGTAAATTGGCACACAATATCTGTTGATATTGCAGCAACAGCAACTACCGTTAATGAAACTATAACTCTAACTGGAATAGCTGATACAAGTGCAGATATTGCACCTGAAGTTTATGCTGTAATGTTGCAATTGAAAGATGGAAGTACAAGTTTAGCTCAATTAAATAGTTATGGTATTCAAGCTAATAATACTGTTACAATTAATGCAGCTAGTACAGTTTTAAATACTGTTACATTTCTTAGCACACCTTCTGCTACAGTAGAAGCAGGAGAAAGTATTGAGGTTTCTGTTAATTATACTTTACTTGCTGAAGGTATTTTAAAATTTGCCGTTAGAAAATATGATAATGAATGGGACTGGATTGGCGATGATAATGGAGGTGAAATAATTGCTGAATATTTAAACCCAGCACCAGCAACAGATTCAGATGGAACAGATGTTACTAGAACTTTATTAATACCTGAAGCTACAACTGCTAGTGCAGATTTAACAAATCAATTATACAGAGTTTATGTATCTCTACATGATCCTTCATGGGCATCATTTACGGATAAGCAGAACTTATTAATTATTACGGCTCCAACAGTTGCTGGTTTAGAAGACATTAATGCAGATGGAATAGTTATGTACCCAAATCCAGTATCTGATAATTTATTTATTAAAAATAGTAAATTAGAAGCTACATCTATTAAGATTTGCGATATTATGGGTAGAACAGTTAAATCGATTTCTAATACTAAAGACATAAAATCTATTGATGTTTCTAGTTTCTCGAAAGGAATTTATATTTTAACTACGGATAATAAAAAGCAATTTAAATTTATAAAAAAGTAACCTTTTTTATATTCCAAAACAACCCTTTATAAATTTTTATAGAGGTTTTTTTTATATAAAATTAGTATTTATGATTGATGAAAATTTTGGCGTTTTTGAAAATAAAACTAGCTTTAACAATAAAAAAAATAAAGCAGATTTTGTCTACATTAAGAGAAACCAATCTTACAATTTTTTAAAAACCGATAAAAAAGAATCTTCTCATTTTTTATATAAATCTATACAAGGAGATTTTATATTAAGAGCACATTTTACTATTACAAATATAAATTTTGATGTTAAAATTGGTTGGAATATTCGTAACAATTTAAGCTTAAACTCCTCAAATATTTCTGCTTTTATTGATGAAAAAGGAAATTATTTTTTAAACTTTAATGATGATAAAAACAATCAATCAAAGAAAGTAAATATAGAAAATTATGTTCCAAATGTTATTCAGTTAGAAAGGATAGGAAATAATTATATTTTATCTATTGCTAAATTTGGAGACCCTTTTTCAACAATTAAAATTATAGACAAACATTTATTTAATGAAGTTTTTGTTGGGTTATTTATTACATCAAAAAAACCAATAGAAATAAACTTTACCAATGTAAGAATCATAACACCTGCTAAAAAAGATTTTATACCTTATCAATATTATATTGGTAGTAACTTAGAGATATTAAATATAAAAACAGGTTTAAGAAAAACTATTTTGCATTCTGCACATTCTATTCAAGCTCCAAATTGGATAAATTCTGACAAAGAAATGGTTTATAATTCCAACGGATTTCTTTATAAATTTCATTTAAAATCAAAAGAAGTTTCACAAATAGAAACTGGTTTTGCAAATAAAAATAACAATGATCATGTGTTTTCTTTTGATGAGAAGTTGTTAGGAATCAGTCATCATAATAAAGATGATTATGGAGATTCTTCAATTTATGTTATGAATCCGAAAGGAGAAAAAAATCCAAAGAAAATAACATTAGACAAAATAGGAAACTCTTATTTACATGGAATTTCTCCAGACAATAAAACGTTAATTTATACAGCTCATAGAAAAGGAAAATATGATATTTATGGAATTGATGTTGACACTAAAAAAGAATTTCAATTAACAGACACAAAAGATTTAGATGATGGTTCTGAATATTCACCAGATGGAAAATATATTTATTTCAATTCCAACAGAACAGGAAACATGCAATTGTGGAGAATGGATTCTGATGGTAAAAACCCTAAACAATTAACTTTTGATACCAATTATAAAGATTGGTTCCCACACATTTCTCCAAATGGAAAATGGATTGTTTTTATATCATTTCCACCAGATATAAGTTTTGGTGATCATCCTTTTTACAAACAGTGTACTTTGCGTTTAATGCCTACAGATTTAAGTTCTGATCCTAAGATTATTGCTTATATTTATGGAGGTCAAGGATCAATTAATGTTCCAAGTTGGTCAAAAGACAGCAGAAGAATTGCTTTTATTACGAATAGTAATTAATAAAAAAAAAGTCAAAAACTTAGTTTTTGACTTTTTTAAATTATTTAATTAAATTGATATTTGCTTCCTTAATGAGTTGCAATGTTGAAACATCAGATGCAAATACAGAATTTAAACCCTGTGGTTCTTGTGGTGGATCTGCACTAAAATCATCTCCATGTTGCCATTTTCCATTTAATGGATTTGTTTTTGCGAAACCAGCAAATCCCCAGAAATTTAAGCCAGCTAAAGCACCATTATTGGCCTTGCTTTTTACTATTTCTTCACAAATTGCTTTGTAAAATATATTTCTATATTTCACAGATGCTGTAGGAGATAAACTTTCTTTTGCTCTTGGAAAACCAAATTCCGACATTACAATTGGCTTATTTATGTTGTTTGCAACTACAATGTGTTCGTTCATGTATTCTATTGCTTTATCAATAGATTCATATGTAGATTTTTCTTCATTTTCAATATCATACCATCCCCAATTTTTTGGCCACATATGCATGTCTAAAAAGTCTATATTTTTATTAGTATGTAACCTTTGAAACATATCTGTATCTTGTAAAAAACCATGTTTCCCTTCTGTTCCTGTTGAAACTAATGTATTTGGAGCTAATTCTTTAAATAAACTTACAGTTTTATCTAACCAGCCAGCAAATGCTTTTTCGTGTTTGGGCGTCATTAAAACTCTTGGTTCATTAGCAACTTGCCAAGACATTACTATATTGTCTTCAGAATATTTTATACCAGTATAAGGGTTTGTTCTTCCAATAATAAATTTAATATGCTTGTAAAAAGCTTCTTTACAAGGTTCACAGCTATGAAATTTACTTGTATATGTCATGAATTCATCCCAAGAATATTGTTCTAAGAACGGGTTTGGAATATCACCATAATCATTCCATTTTAAATATTCAGACATACCTCCAGACCAAATCCAGTTGTTATTTAAATATAAAACTGCATACATATTTCTTTTACGCATTTCTGCCATCAGAAAATCTAAGCCATCTAATAAATCTTCATTGTAAACACCTTGTTTTGGCTGTAAAGCAGGGTGAACTCTTGAGTCTCCTCCATCTCCTTCTGCTCCAACTAAAATTCTAAGATTATCTATTCCTGCGGATTTCATTAAATCTAACTCTTTAATAAGACGTTTTCTGTCACCAGTATTTTTAGCTCCTAATAATGGACCATACCAATAATTTGCTCCGACAAAATAATAAGGTTTTTCACCCTTATAAAATTTAGAATCTTTAACAGTAATTCTTTCTATTTTAGTGGGTTTAACTTTTGATTTTACACTTGTACTTTTACAGGCGTAAAAAAAAGTAAAGACAACAACGATTAGTAATGTTTTTTTGATACTCATTTTAATTAGGTAATTTATAGATGTTTGGTAAATTGTCTTGTAAAAGCGATTTTGGCTTGTTTGCAAATTCAATAAAATCGCCTGTGTCTGGCAAACCTGGAGCAGGTGTGTAATAACCATTACTATCATTATTCCAAAACATCATAAAAGCAATTTGATTATTATTTTCTGTAATTGCATTATACATATTTGTTGAGAAAAAATTTTCAATAGGAGCGTTGCTACTAGTTACTCTATAACCAGTTTCTGTAAAACCAGCAATTTTAACTTTTTCTTCTGCTAAAGTTGTTAGTATTTGAAGTTTTGCATTTGCATTATTTACTCCAAAAAGACCTTGATTATTAAAATCTCCATAATTATCCATTCCAAAAATATCTACATAACCATCTCCAGGATATCTATCTAAATATTCTGCTTCTGAATTAAAATTATTATCTGGAGAAAATGCAAAAAGCATGTTGTTTACATTTAAGACGTCTCTTAAATATTCTACTGTAAATTGCCAAAGCGTAATATATTCTTGAGGTGAACAATATGCTGCTCCCCACCAAAACCAATTACCATCAAACTCATGAAAAGGCCTAAATATAATTGGTGCTAATTTACCATCATTACCAATTATACTAGTAGCAACATCAGCTACTTTTTGAAGTTTTTGTTTATAATATTCATGATTTTCTCCACCAGGCAAAATACTTTTAAAAGCATTGTTTTTTTGATGATCTGTCATGTTACTAGTGTAAAAATCTGTTCCTTCATAAGGTTCTCTTAAATGCCAAGAAAAGATATTTACCATCCCTTTATTATAGGCTTCAATAACATCTCCTTTGATTATTTGTTCTTGTTGATAAAACCAGTTACCAGAAGTTTCATCATTAAGATCGTCTGCAATAAACATAAAATCGGATCCTAATAATCCTGGATCACTTCCTGTGGTTTTTTTAATATCAGATTCTCCACTATTGTTATTATAAAATGCATTAAAGGCATCTTGTTGCCCAATAATAAATTTATTTTTTGATATTGTTTTTAGGTGATAAAATAATGCAACCGTTTCTTCTGTTGCATTTGGATTTACCATATAGCTTTTTGTTTCTTCTGGTTTAAGTACAAACCCAACTTCTTCTTCAATTTCTTCTTCTATCTCAATTTCTGGAATAATAGATTCCTTAGAACAACTAGTGGTTATTAAAATTAAAAATATTGTTGCAATTAAATACTGTTTTTTTAGTATCATTTAATAATTTTTATTTGAATATTATCTGCTAGTAATATTCCTGTGCAATTACTCATTGCCAACATTACTCTATAACTTCTAGTTTCATTTGGTATAGCAAATATTTTTCTAAAAAATTTCCATTCTGTTGTACCTGTAACTGTACCTATTGTTTGATCGTCTGCTGTTTTTGTGGTTCCATCTTCTGTAAATTGAACAATAAAAGAACCACTATTCCAAGGTTCTGTGCCTTGAATTATATTTTCTGCTTTTAACCAACCTTTTATTTCTATTATTTTAGCGTCTTCAGGTATATCTGCAGATTGGTCTATAGCAACCCATTCATTTGTAATTGATGATATTGAAGCACAAAAATTTTCTGAATTTTCTGGATCTGAAATTACTTTTCCTGTACCATTCCAATTACTTAAATCATTTTGAAAATCGCCATTTAATAGTACTTTTGGCATGGTAGTTTGTTCTACTTGTTCTTGTTTTTTTTCTAAAAGATATTCTTCTTTCTTCTTTAAATAATCTTCTTTTGTAACGCCAACCACATTTAAATCGTCAAAAATAATTACTCCATTTGTTTGTGCTAAAGCCAGCATTATTCTTAATTTACTAGCTTCTTTAGGCACAATTATTAATTGTTTGTTTAATGTCCAAGTAGTTGTTCCTGTTACTTCTGCAATATTTGTACTACTTACTTTGGCGTCAATATTATTTACAAATTCTGCAATTGCAACACCTGCATTGTATTTTTCTTTACCTCCTTTAATTGCATCAGATTTTGTCCAAATACTAATTTCTAAAGCATAACTGTTTTCTGGAATATTTGCTATTTGGTCAATACCTTTCCATTCTTTACCAACATATTGAGTAATTATGCAGCTGTTTTCTCCTGATTTTTTCTCATAAGGATTTATAGATGCACTATTGCCTCTCCAATTATCTAGTTTTGTTTCAAAACCTCCATTTTTTATAAGGTTTTTTTGTGCTAAACTTGAAATAGATATCGATAAAACAAAAAAGAAAAGTAGTTTATTCATTCTATTATTTATTTAATATGATACAAGCTCTTGAAGTGTGGTAAGGTGCTTTCCACATACTTACTTTATCTTCATCTTCATATACAATTCCTTTATCATCAACTCTAAAAAACCACTCTCCGTTCTTATAGTCTATTAAATTGTTTTTTGTGAAGTCCCATATTTTTAATGATGAACTAATATATTTTTCATCACTTTTTAAATCATTTGCATATTTTAAGCCAATTAAAGCTTCAACTTGTGGCCACCAATGTCTGTCTGTATCTATATGATTTGTAGTTAAATTCTTTTCGTTGATAACTGCTCCTTCTTTATCTATGGCTTCTAATAAAAAAGTGTCTGCAACTTTTACTGCAACTTCTTCTGATTGATGTAATAATTCTGGGTCATCAATTAATTTTGCAGCATCAATTACTAACCAAGCTGCTTCAATATCATGACCATAAGAGACAGTATTGCTTAATAAGTTCCAGTGGTCATCAAAAAACAATTCATAGTGATTTTTAGTGTTTAAAAACTTTTCTAAAAACACTTTTACTAGCATTTTTAATGAAGCTTTCAATTCGTTATTATCATAAATTTTTAATAGTGATGTGTATGCTTCTAAAACATGCAAATGTGTATTCATTGTTTTAGATGCATTCATATCTTTATCACTTAAGCGCATATCTTCAATAGGACTCCAATCTTCATTAAAGGCTTCAAAATAACCTTCATTTTTAGTGTCTTTTGCGTATTTTTCTAACTGATTAAAAAGCTCAATTGCCCAAGTTTTTGCTTCTTCATTTTTACTAAAAAGGTAGTATTCTGATAAAGCATAAATTGTAAAAGACTGTGCATAAACTTGTTTTCGTTTATTAATTGGGTTTCCTAAATAATCTACTTCCCAATAAACACCTTTATTAATTTTATCATTAAAAAAGTCTTTTAAATACTTAAAAGATCTATCACAAACATCTTTATATGTATCAGTTTTTAAGTGATTTGTAGCCGCAGAAAATGACCATAAAATTCTTGTATTTAAAATAACTCCTTTTGAAGCTTTTTCTACAACTTTATTATAGTGATCTCTTTTTCCTAAAAAACCACCAAACTCTTTATCTATTGTGTTATCTACCCAATAACTTAATATGTTTTTTAGTTCAACATTAAGTTCCTTTTTTAGTTTTTTGTACTCATTAATCATTAATACAATCCTTTATTTTTATCAACAAGGTCTATAATTGTTTGCACAGAACCAGAAGAAATAAAAGTATCTTTAGGTGAGTTTTGACAATAATCTATTAATATGTCTATTGTTGAAGTTGCTACATGCATTCTTGTGTCTGATGATGCGTAATAAATAAAAACCTTACCATCCTCATCTGCAATCCAACCATTTGAAAACAAAACATTAGAAACATCTCCTATTCTTTCTTCATTAATTGGCGCCATAAAATAACCTGCTGGTTGATGAGTTACTTTAGCAATATCATCTAAAGAAGTCATAAACATATATATAGTATAACGTAAACCTGCAGCTGTATTTCTTACTCCATGTGCTAAATGCAACCAACCTTTTTCTGTTTTAATTGGAGCTGGTCCTAATCCGTTTTTTAACTCATAAATAGTATGATACTGTTTATTGTTGATGATTTTTTCATTTTTCACATCAGGATTTGTCATGTCATCAATAAATCCAAGACCTATTCCACCACCATTTCCAACGCTAATAAACCCATCTTGAGGACGTGTATAAACTGCATATTTTCCATTGACAAATTCTGGATGAACTACAACATTTCTTTGTTGTCCAGAATCTGAAATTAAATCTGGTAAACGTTCCCAATTTAAAAGGTCTTTTGTTCTTACAATTCCAGCATTTGCAATTGCAGAACTTGTATCTTCTGGAGCTGCATTTGGGTCTTTTCTTTCTGTACAAAAAATTCCATAAATCCAACCATCTTCATGCTTAACCAAACGCATATCATATGCATTTGTATCGGGATTATTTTCAATTTGAGGAATTACACAAGGTTTGTCCCAAAATTTAAAATTATCTATTCCATTAGGGCTTTCTGCAATTGCAAAAAACGATTTTCTATCATTTCCTTCAACACGAACACATAATACATATGTATCATTCCATTTCATGGCTCCTGCATTAAAAGCTGCATTAAAACCAATTCTTTCTAAAGCTTTTGGGTTTGTTGCCGGATTTAAATCATATCTCCAATGAATAGGAATATGATCTGCAGTGACTACAGGGTTTTTATATCTATGATAAATTCCATTCGATTTAGAAACTTGTTTGTTTGTTTTACCTATCAATTTTTGATGGTGTTTCTTTACGTCGTCTAATTTTGTGATTACTTTATACAATTGATTGATTTTTTTTAGTTAATTGATTTTTTCTTCTAATTTGTTCCACCAGAATTTCTTCAACAAGAACAAACACACAACTAATATTGCGATACCTATATATATTGGTGTTGTTTGTCTAAAAATAATATACATAGGTATAATTACTAACGCTGTTTGCGCTACAATACCTACTACTACATTGAACATATCCATTTTAAAACCTTCGTTTTTCTTGAAAGTTGGATCATCAGCAATTACTTTTTCATGTACTGGTTTCCAAAACCCCCAAGGTTTTACATTTTTATAAAAATCTTTTAATACTTTGTCTTCTGTAGGTGGTGCAGAATAAGTACCAACAATACTTCCTATTAATGAAACCACTAACAATATTGGAAATAAATACAATACATTTACATCTGGGAATAACATGGGTGCAAAATACGCTGCAAGTAAACCTGCAACCATTCCCCAGAAAAATCCTTCTCCATTAAATCTCCACCAGTGCCATTTTAAAATATTCGCACCAACATAACTTCCGTATAAAACAGAAACAATAATATTTAATACTGAGTTTACATCTTCTGCAAATAATCCTAAAACAATACTTACAATAACTACCACAATTCCTGTTAAGTAGTTCATGTTTTTAATTTGATTGGTAGTTGCGTCTGGCTTTGTATATTTTAAATAAATATCATTTACCAAATATGCTTGTGCTGCATTTAATGTTCCTGCAAAGGTTGACATAAATGCTGCTATTAATCCTGCTAATAACAATCCTAATAATCCAACTGGTACAAATTCTTTAATTGCAGTTGGTAAAATCAATTCAAAATCTATATCTCCTGCTGCGTTTAGTAAATCTAATTTATCATAATAAATTAATGCTAATGCTGCAAAACCTGCAATCATTAAATAACGAATTGGCATTAATATTACAGATACAAACCCACTCATTTTAGCTGCTTCAGCTGGTGATTTTGTAGATAGAATTTTCTGCATATCATATGTTGGTGCAGGACCTGCAACACTTACAAGTACTCCTTTAAACAACATCATAAATAAGAAAATAGTAAATATTCCAAATCCATCAGATTTAATTTTCTGAGTAACTTCTGGTATAATTTCTTTCCAATTTAAATCTAAACCTCCTTGAAAAGGACTCATCCAATTTTCAGGAACATTTAAGCCTCCAGTTCCAACTGCTTGCCAACCTAAATAACCAATTACTAAAGCAGCAACAGTCATAATTCCAAACTGAACAACATCTGCCCAAACAATTCCAGACATTCCTCCTAATAATGAATAGAAAACTGCAAAAAGCGTAAAGATTGTTCCGTAAAAATGAGGAACATATTCTGGAGAAACTGCAAAAGGAACATAGTTGCTTACTACTTCCCAAGGAACAAATATTTCAACAAATTTTCCTAAACCAATAAATCCATATGCTAAATAACCAAGACATACTACAAGTGCAAAAACAACCACAATAATGTGCGACATTTTTGCTCCTTTACCAAAACCAAATCGTGTTCCAATCCACTCTGCACCAGTTGTTGCATTAGATCTTCTTAACCATTTTGATAAATAAACCATTAAGAAAATTTGATTAAAAACAGGCCATAACCAAGGTATCCATGCACTTTTTATTCCGTAAACAAACATTAAAGTTACTAGCCAAATTGTACCAGAAATGTCAAACATTCCAGACGCGTTAGAAAGTCCTAGCATGTACCAAGGAATGGATTTTCCTCCTAACAAATAATCATCTTTACTTTTTTGTGCTCTTTTTCTAAGTACCAAACCAA
This sequence comes from Polaribacter vadi, assembly GCF_001761365.1. NCBI lineage: Bacteria > Pseudomonadati > Bacteroidota > Flavobacteriia > Flavobacteriales > Flavobacteriaceae > Polaribacter > Polaribacter vadi. The sequence continues at coordinate 2,338,999 of NZ_CP017477.1, forward strand.
TTACAACAATGGTAATTAGATAAAGTGAAATAATTAGAATATCTACAGAATGCAATAATTTCATAAATAGAATTTATTTAGTTTTTAGGTTTGGCAAATCTTTTAAAAATAAAGTTTTAGAAAATGATTTAAATTTTATAAAATCTTGTTCACTAGAGTGTCCTTTATAAGGCATATAATGATGTGTTGTTTTATGGTTTCTCCAAAATAATATCCAAGCAATTCCAGAATTTTCAATTTTAGGATATAAAACCTCTGAATACCAATTTTGTGTTGAGATTGTTTCTAAACCTGTTTCTGTAAAAGCAAATAATTTATTTTTTGCTGTGGCAATTTGTTTCACTAATTCCAAACTACTTTTAACTGCATTCGCATATTCTTCTGAGTTTTTAAAATCATAAATATCAATTCCAAAAATATCTACATAATCATCACCTGGGTAATACTTTGTATAATTATCACCTGGGTTTAATTTGTTTGGAGAATAAACATATAATAAATTATGTAATTTATGTTTATCACGCAAAATAGTTACAGTTTCTTGCCATAACTGAATATATTCTTCAGAGGTACAGTTTCCTTCTCCCCACCAAAACCATGCTCCATTCATTTCGTGATATGGTCTAAAAAGAATAGGAATTAATTTGCCTTTATATTTTAAAGTTTTTATAAAATTAGCAACATTATTTAGCCATTTCTCATATTTTTCTTTATAAATTCCATTTCCAATAATGTCTTTTACAGCTGGTGTTTTGTCCCAAGAATCACCTCCAGTTGTGGGATTGTCTGCGTGCCAACTAATTGTAATTATTCCTCCATTTTTATGAGCATCAATTATTAATTTCCTCATGGTTTCAAAAGGAACAGAATCTAAATTTGCATCATTTTCATGTTCAATTCTTCCAATATCAAAGCCAAAAACTGCTGGAAGATCTCCAACAATATCTTTTACATCACTTTTTATGATGTTAGAAAAATCAGCTTCTTTCCAACCAATTCCATAAGATGTGGCATCTTGATGCCCAACTGCAAAGCCTTCTTTTGCTGTGTAAAAAAGCTTTTTGTGTAAAATTTTTGTGTTTTTTGACACTTTAATATCAACCAACTTTGGTTTTGTGTAAACTGAATTATATAGTGAGCTACAAGAAGAGAATAATATAATTATAATAATTAAAAATGCGTTTTTTTTAAAAAATGAATTCTTTAATATTTGTTTTTTTAATTTCATTAATTTATTATTGATAAATTTGTGATGTGTTTATTGTAAAAATATTAAAATTACATACATTAATTTCAATTATTCAAAATTAAACATACATATAACATTTTGATGGTATTATTTTATCATTATATTAAAATATTATAACATATTTTTATGGATATATTAAAAAAAGTACATAGAGAGATTACTCCACTATCTCCAGAAGATAGTTTTTTAGTCTTTGATAGGGTTAAAAGTGATTTTGATTTTCCTATTCATTTTCACCCAGAATATGAATTAAATTTTATTAGTAATGGTAAAGGCGTAAGAAGGGTTGTTGGAGACAGTATCGAAGAAATAGATAATGTAGAACTGGTTTTAATTGGACCTAATCTACATCATGGATGGCTTACAAATGTTTGTGAAAGTGGTAAAATTCATGAAATTACAATTCAATTTCATGAACATCTATTTAATGAAGGTCTTTTAACTAGAAAGATAATGAAACCTATAAAAGACATGTTTGAAAGATCTATACATGGAATTTTGTTTTCTAAAAAGGCTTCACTAGAGATCTATGAAAGAATTTCTCAGCTTTCAAAATTAGATAGTATGGACTATTTTTTAGAATTAATTTCTATTCTACACGATCTAGCAAACTCAAGAAACCAAAGACTCTTATCAACCTATACTGCAAACAGAGAGAGCTTTGAAAATAGCGATAAGATTAAGACTGTATATGAATATGTACAAGAGAATTTTAGTAAAAAAATAACCCTAGCAGAGGTTGCAGACCTGGTAAGTATGAGCCATGTTTCCTTTAATAGGTTTATGAAAAAAAGAACAGGAAAAACATTTGTAGACTACGTAAATGATGTTAGAATAGGCTATGCAGCAATTCGCTTAATTGAAAAAGATAACAGCATTTCTGAAATCGCTTATTTCTGCGGATTTAATAATATTGCAAATTTTAATCGCGTCTTCAAAAAGGTTAAGAAGTGCACCCCAAGTCAATATAAAAATGAGTTTTCAGGCATCAAAAGAATCTTATAGTATTTTGTCTTTAAATTTATATCCATTTTATTTCTAATTTTTCAAAATTCGAGACTGTTTTTTATCGAATTGATGAAAAAATTAAGCTTATTTCAAGATAACCTTACTTTAAAGAAAAGATTTTATTAGTAAATGACAAAATAATATTAACTAAGAATTAACAATTCCTTTAATTTTGGATATTGATAATATAATAGACAAATATTGTGTATTTTCTAATATTATCGTTAAATAATCAATTAATCATAAATATGATCCAAAGGATGAGAAAAATTAATTTAAATCATGCTTATTGTAAATCAAAAGCTTTCTACTTTATAGTTGCTTTTGTTTTTTTAAGTCAGATTGTTGCTGGGCAGCAAGTGAAAGGAGTTGTAACTGATTCCGATGGAATAACATTGCCTGGTGTAAGTGTACAGGAAAAAGGAACCATTAACGGTGTTTCTACTAATTCTGATGGGGTATATAGTATTACAGTTAAAAGTAATGCAACTTTAGTTTTTAGTTATTTGGGTTATAAAACTAAAGAAGTCGTTTTAAAAGAAAGTAACACTATCAACGTAACAATGGAAGAAAGTTTTGAAACTTTAGATGAAATTGTAGTTATTGGTTATGGTACTCAAAAGAGGAGTGATATTAACTCTTCTATTTCTTCTGTAAAAGCTGCTGATTTGGCAAATATAAAGCAAGTATCTATAGATCAAATGCTACAAGGTAAAGCTGCTGGGGTTTCAGTTACAGCAAATTCAGGATCTCCAGGAGGAGCTGCTTCTATTAGAATTAGAGGAACAACTTCATTAACAGGAACCAATGAACCTTTATATATTATTGATGGTGTTCCAATTTCTGGTGATGCAACAGGAAGATCTACAAGTGGACAACCACTAGTAGGTAGAGATGGTTTCTCTTCTGAAGGAGGTGGAGGTAATAATGCTGTTAGTCCATTGTCTATGATTAATCCAAATGATATTGAATCTGTAGATATATTAAAAGATGCATCTGCTACAGCAATATATGGTTCAAGAGGAGCTAATGGTGTAATTATTATAACAACAAAATCTGGAAAAAAAGGAAATGGTAAAGTAGCTTATGAAAGCTATATTTCAATTATGTCAAATTATAAGAATCTTGATGTAATGAACTTACAAGAGTTTGCAAAGAATAAAACGGATCTAGCTGTTCTTTATGGCAACGAAGTTCGTCCAGAATTTTCTCATCCAGAATTATTAGGAAAAGGAACTGATTGGCAAGATGAAGTATACAGAGTTGCTATTGCAAAAAATCATCAAATATCATTTTCAGGAGCAAAAGAAGGGGTAAATTATTATCTATCTGGAGGTTTTTTAGATCAGCAAGGAACAATTATAGGTTCAGGTCTTAAAAGATATACTGTAAGATTAAATGTAGATGCAAATATAAAAAGTTGGTTAAAGGTTGGGGCAAATTTAACCTCAGGAATTACAAATGAAAAAGTTACGGTTAATCAAAGTTTTTCTGGTTTAATTAGCAATACATTACTGCAAGCTCCAGACATACCAGTAAGAAATGCTGATGGAAGTTTTGCTGGACCTCCAGATCCAAGCCAAAGTGTAACTTACTATAATCCTGTAGCAGAAGCTTTAACAAGAGAAAATAAACTGATAAGAAAAAACTTTTTAGGAAATGTTTATGCAGAAGCTACTATTTTAGATGGGTTAAAATACCGAGTTGAATTTTCAGCAAATACAGAGTTTTCACAAAACGAAGATTTTAGACCATCTTATAAGTGGGGCTCTCAAGTTAACCTTACAGCAGATTTAGATACTAGAAATCAAAATTGGTATTCAACAAACTTTAAAAACTTATTAACTTACGATAAAAGATTAGGTAACCATAGTTTTACAATACTTTTAGGTCAAGAAGCAAATGATAGTCATTGGGAAGGTTTAGTAACTTCTTCAAATGATTTTCAAACAAACGAAAACCACACTATAAATCTTGCAAATCCGGATAATAATACTGTAACTGGTTATAAAGGTAGCGCAGCTATTTCATCGTACTTTTCGCGTTTAATTTACAATTTCGATAATAAATACAGCTTTACAGCTTCTATCAGATCTGATACTTCATCTAAATTTGACCCTTCATCAGATAACCAAACAGGTACTTTTAAAGCTCTTTCTGGTTCTTGGAAATTATCAAATGAATCTTTTATGGAAAGCACTAAAGACTATATTGATAATATTAAATTTAGAGTTGGATATGGGGAAACAGGAAACCAACAGATAGAAAACAATAGATATACAGCTTTATTAGGGGCACAAAACTCCAATTTAGGAACTGGTTTTTTAGTCTCAAATTCTCCTAACCCTTTTTTAACTTGGGAATCTTTAAATCAAATTAATGTGGGTGTTGATTTTACACTTTTTGATTCAAATTTATCTGCAAGTTTTGATTTTTATGATAAAACTTCTGAAGGGTTTTTATTCCAAGTACCTTTACCAGTATATTTAACTGGTGGTGGTGGTCAATATGGTGGTATTTCTGCACCGTATTCAAACTTAGGTGAAATGCAAAATAAAGGTTATGAATTTACTATAGGCTATAACTTAAATAAAGATAAATTTAACTGGAATACTTCTTTAAATTTTTCTCATTACACGAATAAACTAGTAAAAATACAAGATGGTATCGTTTTAACTCAACAAGTAAATACAAATGGGTATCAACCAGTTGTTGTAACGAATACATTAATAGGAAACCCAATAGGTATGTTTTATGGTTATGTTTCAGAAGGAATTTTTAATGACTTATCAGTTCTAAATAGTGCGCCTTTACAATTTGGACAACCAGTTGGAACTGCTGTTGGAGAAACTTATCTAGGAGATATAAAATATAAAGATATAAATGAAGATGGTGTGGTAGATGCTTTAGATAGAACTTTACTAGGTTCTCCTCACCCAGATTTCACATTTGGGTTTACCAATAATTTTAATTACAAAAATTTCGATTTATCAATCTTTTTACAAGGATCATATGGTAATGAAATTATGAACTTAACAAGAAGAGCAGGTACAAAAAACACTTCTTTATATGAAAATCAATTAGTAGAAGCTATAAATTATTGGACTCCTACAAATACAGATACAGATATCCCAAGACCTATTCAAAGTGATTCAAATACTAACTTGTTAATATCTAATCGTTATATAGAAGATGGTTCTTATGTAAGAATACAAAACCTAACATTTGGTTATTCTTTGCCTCAAAACGTTTTAGATAAACTTAAGATGTCTAGATTAAGAGTTTATGGATCTGCACAAAATTTATACACTTTCACAAACTACTCTGGTTACGATCCTGAAATAGGTTCATTTAATCAAAGCCCTCTTTTATCAGGTATAGATAATGGAAGATACCCTTCTCCAAGAACTTTTTCATTCGGTATCAATTTAGAATTTTAAAAAAAAAATAAAATGAAACATAAAACTTTTTTAAATTACAAATTACTTAGTGTAGTAATACTTTTTATAGCTTTTGTCTCGTGTTCTGACGACTTTACAGATAGACCACCTGAAGACTCAATAAGTTTAGACGCTTATTACAACAACAATAGTCAAGTTGCTTCTGCAACAAACGGAATGTATAGTAGAACTTGGTTTCAACTATGTAACAAGTTTTTCTGGGCGTTAGAAGTAGGATCTGGAAACATGTATTCTGGATCACCTGATGTAGCTGCTTTAAGAACATTCTCTTTAAATGGGAGTGATCCTGAATTGGCAAATGGTTGGGCTTCATTATGGGCAAACGTTGCACAAGCAAATGCTATCATTAATTTTTTAGAAACTAGAGTTGGTCCAACTGTAGATCAATCAGTAATTGATAATACTGTAGGAGAAGCTTATTTCATGAGAGCTACAGCATACTTTTATTTAGTTCGTTTATGGGGTCCAGTACCTATTATTGAAAATAATTTAGATTATTCTAGTGACCCTGCTATTAATACAAGCCCTGTAGCTGACATTTACACTTTAATTGTTAGAGATTACACTAATGCTATTCAGCGATTAAAAAGTAAAAACAGAGGAAGTAATTATAGTGAAAACGGACATGTTTCAAAAGGATCTGCAAAAGCAATGCTTGCTAAAGTATATTTATATCAAGAAGACTATCCAAATGCTAGGTTAATGGCTGAGGAAGTAATTAATAGCGGTGAATTTAAATTATTAGGTGGAAGTGCATTACCTTCAAAATCATTTGCGGATTTATTTACTTATAGTCATAATAATAATGAAGAATCAATTTTTGCTCTTCAATGGAAAGGAGATGGACAATATGGATCTGCTAATAATAGTAACACTCAATTTGGAATAAGTTCTAGTACAGTATCAACATCAAACGCTTCTTATGGAGGCGTAATGGGGCCATCTCAAGATGTACTTACACTGTATGCTGCTAACGATTTAAGAGGTCATGAAACAGTAATGGTTCCAGGTGATGTGTATCCTAACATGAACACTAGCATTGGTGTAGGATTTACTGTACCAGATGAAGATAATGCACAAGGTTCTGGTGGAGGAATTAAAAAATATTGTCTTGGTGTACAATCTAATGAAACTGGACCAGTAGATGCTTGGGCAATGATGGATAATAGTACTTACATTATGAGATATGCAGAATTATTATTGATTCATGCAGAAGCTATTTTAGCAGGTGGAGGAAGTACATCAGATGCTAATGCATTAAATTCATTTAATGCTGTAAGGCAAAGAGCTGGTTTAACAGCTAAAACTTCAATTACATTTGATGATATCTTTGAAGAAAGAAGGTTAGAGTTGTGTTTTGAAGGTGATTATTGGTTTGATTTAGGTAGAATAGACAAAGCAAAAGCTATCGAAATTATGTCTGCACAGAATAGAGGAAACAGAAATAATGCTGAATATTACACACCAGTATATTCTGCTTCAGACCATGGAGCAAATGATTTTTATATAGATTACCCAGATAACGATGTTGCTATAAATCCAAAATTATTGGATGCACCTGTTCCTTATACTTTTAATTAATTTTAATAACATAGAATATGAAAAAATTTAAAAAACAAAACTTGATAAAGCCACTTATGCTGGTCTTTATGTTTGTTAGTCTTCTATCATCTTGTTCTGATGAAGAAGAAAACGATATGGTGTCTTCAGGACCACCAGTAATAGAATCTGTAAGCAGGGCAGAAGCAGGAGATTTAACACCTATAACTATTGGGTATGCTAATAACATGTATATCATTCAAGGTTCTGGATTTACATCAGTAGAAAAAATTTATTTTAATGATACTGACACCTATTTTAACCCAGCTTTAGTTACTGATAATACTATTTTTGTAACAATTGATCAAAATACTCCTTATGAAAATGCTTCAAGCATTTTAAAAGTAGTGACTGCAAATGGTACTGTAACTTATCAATTTGTAGTAGCACCACCTGCACCACAAGTAACAAGAGGGTTTCAACCAGTAAATGCAAATGAAGGAGATCAAGTTACAATTTACGGAAACTTCTTTCTAGATCCTATCGTAACTTTTGGATCAATAGAAGCTACAATTGTATCAAATACGTTAACTGAAATCGTTGCAATTGTTCCTGCTGGAGCTCAAAATAAATATTTAACAGTAACTACTATTTCTGGAGAGTCTTCTTGGGGCACAGCTGTTGGTACTTCTATTTATGATGATAATTTTTATGGAGCATGGGATATCCCAGCTTGGAATAATCACGAATATTTAACAGATCCAGAAAATGCATACCAAGGTAAAACATTTATACATAAAGAAATTTCAGGTTGGGATAATATACAGAGTGAATGGATTTGGGATGATCAAATTAGTGCCTATACAGGTGTTAGATTTGCTGTAAAATCAGATACCCCTGGTACATTAATTTTTCTTTTTAATGGTAACTATTGGGGAGATGAAACTAGAGCTTTTGACACAACAACAGAATGGCAAGTAGTTAGTTATTCATGGGAAGAATTAGGAGGTATGCCAGATGGAGTTCAAAATATTTCTTTTCAAGAATTTTCTGGAGAATCTCATAATTATTATTTTGATGATTTTTCTTACACCGTAGATTAATAAAAATTATTTTGAATTAGTTTTTAATTAATTAAAAGCATCTTGTATCTTCAAGGTGCTTTTTTTAAACTTATATATATGAAGAAAGCACTATTTTTATTATTGATTTTAGCATCAATAAATATTCAATCTCAAAAATTTGAAGGACTTGCAAAAACACCTCCTTTAGGTTGGAATAGTTGGAACACTTTTGCAACAGATATTAATGAGCAATTAGTAAAAGATATAGCAGATAAATTTGTTGAGCTTGGTTTAAAAGACGCAGGTTATGAATACATTGTTTTAGATGATGGTTGGATGGCTAAAGAACGTGATGCTAATGGTAATTTAATTGCAGATCCTATAAAATTTCCAAACGGAATGAAAGCTCTTGCAGATTATATCCATTCCAAAGGCTTAAAGTTTGGATTATATAATTGTGCAGGTTCAAAAACATGTGCAGGTTATCCTGGTAGTAGAGGTTATGAGTATCAAGATGCTAGAAGTTATGCCTCTTGGAATGTAGATTTTTTAAAATATGACTGGTGTAATACAGGAAAAATAAATGCAGAAAGTGCCTATATAACCATGAGAGATGCATTAAAAGCTGCAGAAAGACCAATTGTATTTAGCATCTGTGAATGGGGTGATAATCAACCTTGGAAGTGGGGAAAAGAAGTTGGCCATTTATGGAGAGTTACTGGAGATATTATTAATTGTTGGGATTGTGAAGTTGGCCATGGATCTTGGTCTTCTTGGGGAATTTGGAAAATTATTAATATGCGAAAAGATATCAGAAAAGCTGCTGGACCAGGTCATTGGAATGATTTTGATATGATGGAAGTTGGTAATGGTATGACAGATGCAGAAGATAGAACTCACTTTGCTATGTGGAGCATGTTAGCATCTCCTTTAATAATGGGAAATGATTTAAGAACAGCTTCTAAAGAAACTATAAAAACATTAACTAATAAAGAGGTTATTTCTGTAAATCAAGATAAATTAGGAATTCAAGGATTTAGATTTACAAATGAAAACAACACAGAAATTTGGTTAAAACCTTTAGAAAACGATAATTGGGCAATGACTTTTGTAAACATGTCAGACACACCAATGGAAATTAATTTTGATTGGAATAAACATGATATTGGAGATGATGTTAATGGAAAAAGAATGGATTTAAAAAACAATACATTTAAAATTAGAGATTTATTTAATCATAAAAACTTAGGAGATACATCTAAAAATTTAATCCAAAAATTGAATTCACATGATGTTTTAATGATTCAACTAAATAAGATTTAAATAATATAAAACTTCGAATTATATTTTATTTATATAAAAACCGTAACATTTAAATGTTACGGTTTTTATACCAAGTTTTTTCAGTACTCTGCATTATACTAATGTTTTAGTGTATAACTATTTTAAGACGGGATAAATGTTTAATTTGATTTTTATGTTTCATTAAAAACTGAATGGCTTTTAGTATTATGAAAAATTTACCTCTATTAACTTTTAGTACTTTTAACTCATTTTGTAACAGATAATAAAATTTTCTTGTGCCGATTTTCTGCATTAAAATACGCTTCGATTTTACCAACTCTACTAACCTAAAACTCAACTTTAATTTCTCTTCTTTAGATTTTATATATCGATATTACACCTGTCTATGAACCCCAAATAAATCACAGGTAGCTATACTATTTGTTTGTGTTCTCTTTAAAATAGTGCATTACTTGGGGTCTTGCTTTTTTCTGATAGGAATATTAAACTTTTTCTCTACAAATCAATCATTCCATCGAACAGAATCGCTTTTTTATCTGCTATATCAGCCAAATATTCTGTTCTTTTAATTTACTTTTCTATCAACCTGACTTGTTGTTCTAATTCTAAAATGCGTTGCTCTGGAGTTTTTGACATCCCTTTCTGAATTGTATATTGATAATCAAAAGTTACCATATTTTTAACCAAGTTCGAATCGTAGACCTTACTTGAATTTTGTATTTATTTGTGGCTTGCTAGAGTGTTAACAAATCTTACTAAATCTCTTGAATAATTGGTAATTTTAAACTTAAACTGTATTTTTTTACGTACGCTTTTTGTATATTGAATCACGTTTGTGATTGTAACACTATTTTAGAACGTGACAGAGTACCATTTAAAAACCCTTTAAATGCAATGCTTATAGTTTTTTCTTTATATCTATTTGATTAATTCTAAAAGATAGACTATGACCATGGGTTATTTAAATTTTACATATATCTAAATAATTTAGTATAAACCTTTCCATACCCTATTAAACTTCCTAAATAGCTATTTAGAAAATTATTAACATTTAGTTTATAAGCTTATTAAAAAATACAATCGATTACATTTTATTTATTATTTTAAAAAAAACTGTTTCTTTACAAAAAAAACCTTAAAATCATGAAATCAAAAATATCGTCTCGTTTTACATTTTATATTCTTTTCATTTTAATCAGTTTTTCTGGAAATGCTCAAGATGAAACATTCACAATGACTCAAATTGGTGCAAATAATTTTATAAATAACCCTTGGGATTTACATTATGGTCCAGAAGGATATCTTTGGGTTACAGAAAGAACTAATGGAGTTATTATTAGGGTAAGTCCTGAAACAGCTGAAAAAGATGAGTTGGTAAAAATTTCTGATGTATATGCTACTGGCGGACAAGACGGATTATTAGGAATGGCACTCCATAAAGAAATCCTTTCTGGAGAACCTTATGTTTATGTATCATATACATATTCTAAATCAGGAAAAAGAGCTCAAAAATTAGTACGATATACGTATCAAAATAACGGAACCGATAATTCTTTGTCATCACCAGTTACAATTATTACAAATTTACCTGCAAGTAATGATCATAATTCTGGTAGACTTGTTTTTGGAGCAGATAACAAACTTTATTATACAATTGGAGATCAAGGTGTAAAAGATTGTAACACAAATTTAGCACAGTTTTTACCAACACAACAAGAAATAGATAACCAGAATTGGGCAAAGTATCCTGGTAAAATTTTAAGACTTAATTTAGATGGTTCAATTCCTGATGACAATCCAATTATTGATGGTGTAAAAAGCCACATATTTACCTACGGACACAGAAATGCACAAGGTTTAATTTTTGGTTCAAATGGTTTGTTATATGCAGACGAACATGGACCTAGCTCTGATGATGAAGTAAATATTATAAACTCTGGTAAAAATTATGGATGGCCATTTGTAGTTGGTGTTAAAGATAATTTAATGTATGATAGTGATGGTTGCCTTACTAATGAAACTTCATTTAATAAACCAAATTATCAAGATCCTTTAATGTCTTTGTTCTTGCCAAATACTAGTCAAGATCCAGATTGTACAAATTCTTGGATGTGTCGTCCAAATGTTGCCCCATCTAGTCTTGGTATTTATGAAAGTGATGAAATTTCTACTTGGGCAAATTCATTATTAATCACCAGTTTAAAAAAAGGGAGAATTTATAGATTAAAATTAAATACTAATGGCACAGCTGTACAAGGTGATGCAACGCAACATTTCTACACACAAAATAGATATAGAGATATTGTAACAGATCCTAATGGTAAATCTTTTTATATCATAACAGATGGATCTGGTAAAACAGCTGATGCTTCTGGAATGAACGTTGTTACCACAATGAAAAATCCTGGAACTATTTTAAAGTTTACATATAACAGCGCACTTTCAGTAAAAATTTCTAATTTAGAATCTTCTCTTAAAATTTGGCCTAATCCTGCATCAACTGAATTAAATATCGAATTAAACAGCAATATTGAAAAAGATTTTAAAGCAGAAATCATCAACTCTATTGGACAAGTAGTTAAAAGAATTAGCAAATTTGAATCTGGAATTAATAAAATAAAAGTAGATAACTTTCCAACAGGTGTGTATTTCTTAAAATTAATTTCTAATTCTGATACTTTTCAGAAAAGAATTGTTTTAAAATAAGTACATTTTAAAATTTCTATTTAGGATGTAAAAAGTAAATCATTTTTACTTCTAAAACTTTATTTAAATCCCCATAAAAAAAAATTAAATCTTTTTTATGGGGATTTTAAGTGAAAAATAAAAACATCCATTTTGCAGCCTTAAGAAAACATCAATTATAAAATCGACCATTGTTCAAAAATATTGCTAATTTATTATATATTATACAATTTAGTACCCTGAAAATTAGACATATCTCATTCTGAATGTTCTCTAATTTAAATATTAATAAATAAACTTAAGTTAATTATGAAAAAACAAATTACATTTTTATTGTTAACATTATTTTTTGCTTTCAGTACTATGCAAGCACAAAAAAATGTTCTCTACATTAATCAAGATGGTGTAGAAGTACCACCTGGATCTGGAGCCTCAACACCTGGTAACGATCCAATTACAAGAATGCTAGATGCAGACACTAATTTTACTATTTCTTATGTAGAAATAGGTCAAGATTTTGTTGTTACAAAAATTGGTGAAAACAATACTGGAGCTAATGCAGTAGGCAGTCCAATAGATTTTACAGGTTTCGATTTAATTATTGTATCAGATTCAATGGCTTCTTCAAATGGAGTTTTTAAGGATGGAAACCCATTACATGTTGATGAATTGGCATTACCCGTTATTTATTCTAAAACATTTGCTTTTAGAGGTGGATATGTTGATACAAATGACAATAACACGATTAAAAATACAGATGCTGTTAGTTTAACCAACGGATCAACTGTAACACAAACCCAAAATTTATCTGTAACTGTATTAGATTCTGCAAATGATATGTTTAGTGGTATTGATTTTACTGGAGGTACAGAAATTCCATTATTTAGAACTACTTCTAACGATAAAGGAGAAGAAGGTTATAAAGCTATAGATGTACTAAATGGTTTAGATAATTCTGCTACTGGTACTTTATTAGCGAAAGTAGAACAAGTTACTACTGGAGATGAAGATAAAGCTGCAGTAATTAATTATATTCCTACAGGTACAACTCTTGGAGCAAGTAATGAGGTTACCACAAAAGACATTGTAATTTTTGGTTTTAGTTATGGAGCTACTGTTAAAAAAGATGGTGGAAACGTTACTTCAGAATATTTAACTATTTGGAGAAATGCAGCTTACAAGTTAACAGGACAGACTGTTCCTACTACACTATACACAAACCCTGTGTATAATAAATATGAAATCACTACAGAGACAACTAGATATGATTTTACTGATGGATCAATCATTCCGAATCCTGTTGATGGTTATGTTATTCAAGGATCTCCTGAGGCAGATGCTCAACCACAGACTGATAGATTTTTAAGTGCAGATGGAATATTACAATATAGACATGCTGCTGGTGATAACTTTCATAGCAGTACTTATGGATTAAACATGAAAGCTGGCGCTAGAGTTTTTATAAAACCTGCTGGTACTGGTATTGTTAAAATTCCATTATCTGAATTTTCAACTTTAGGCTTAGAAGTGAAAATGCCTAATAACAACAATAAAGCTTATATAAAAGTTAATGGTGTTGCTACCTCTTCTCCATCAAAAACTACATATCAAGAAACCTTAAATGCTACTGCTACTGATGGTAATGATTTAAATGAGTTTATTACCATAGAATACTTTCCAAATGGAGGTGGACAAAACTTAGAGTTAATGGCAGATGCAACTAATGGAGGTAGTGATATCTATTTACCTTACATAGATGTAGAATACCCAATGTTAAAAAGAAAACCAACAAAGGTTTTATATGTAAACCAAGCAGGTGTTGGACAAGGTGAAGGGGCTTCTGCTCCAGGTCAAGATCCAGTAATTAAAATGTTAATGGCAGATGAAAATTTTGATGTAACTTACATAGAAACACCTAGTGATGGATCAGCAGTCCCAAGTCTTTCTGGTTTTGATATCGTTATTGCACAAGAGACAATTAGCTCTGGTGCTGCAATGTTTCAACCAAATGGTGTTCTGGGGATCAATAATGTTTCTATACCAATTATATACAATAAATCTTATGCTTTTAGAAATGGTAAAGCTGTAACTGATGCTGATGCTGCTGTTACTAGTACTCAAAATTTATCTGTTACTGTAGATGTAGTAAATCAAACAAACTCTATTTTTAGTGGTATTGATTTTTCTAGTAGTAATGATGTAAGAATCTTTAAAGCAGCAAATGCTAGAGATGATGGAAGTTCTGGAGGGAATAAGTCTATAGATGTATTAAATGGATTAGACATTTCTAATGCAAATGCTGGTACACTAGCAACTGTTCCAGAGGTAATAGATGCATCAAAATCAATTTTAATCAACCACATTCCTGCTGGAACACAATTAGGAGAAGCTAGTACAGATGTTTTAGGAGTTGATGCTTTTGCTTTCGCATTTAGTTATGGTGCTCAAATTTTTGGCGATGGTGCTAATATTAGTCCAGAAGCTTTAACTATATGGAGAAATGCAACTTATATACTTGCTGGTTTAGAAGTACCAACAACACTTGTAGAAAATGAAGTGTTCTTCTTACCTAAAAAAATATTGTACGTAAACCAAGTTGGTGTTGGACAAGGTGAAGGAGCTTCTGCTCCAGGCCAAGATCCTGTAATTAAAATGTTAATGGCAGATGAAAAGTTTGATGTAACTTACTTGGAAACTCCTTCTGACGGTTCTGCTATAGACCTTACTGGATATGACTTAGTTATTGCACAAGAAACTATTAGTTCTGGTGCTGCAATGTTTCAACCAGGTGGAGTGTTAGGTGTAAAAGATGTTACAGTACCTATTATTTATAATAAATCTTATGCATTTAGAAATGGCAAAGCTGTAACTGATGCTGATGCAGCAGTTACTAGTACTCAAAATTTATCTATAACTGCAACAAATACTGCACACCCCTTATTTAGTGGTATTGATTTTTCTGGAGGAGATGATATTAGAATTTTTAAATCAGCTACTGCTAATGACGATGGTAGTACAGGAGGTAACAAAGCTATAGATATTTTAAATGATTTAGAATTTTCAAGTACATCAGCAGGTTCAGTTGCTACGGTTCCTGAAATTACAGATGCTTCAAAAGCAATGTTAGTAAACTATATGCCTGCAGGAACACAGCTAGGGGAAACTGAAACAGATGTATTACAAGTTAATGCAATTGCCTTAGCATTTAGCTATGGTGCTCAAATTTTAGGAGATGGCGCTAACATTAGCCCAGAAGCTTTAACTATATGGAGAAATGCAGCTTATATGCTTACTTACGGACCTACAGAAGTTCCAACAACATTAGTAGATAATCCAGCATTCTTTTTAACAAAAAATGTATTATACGTAACTAATGCAGGTTTTACTCCTGCAGCAAATGCTTCTGCATTAACAGATGATCCAATTATTAGAATGTTAACAAACGATGAAAACTTTAACATTACTGTTATTGAATCTGATGGAGATGGAACAGGTGTAGATTTTACAGGTTACGATTTAGCTATTGCACAAGAGACTTTTGGCTCTGGTGACGCTATATGGAAATCTACAGGACCTTTTGGAATTCAGAATATTACAATTCCTGTTATTTATAATAAGACTTGGGCTTTGAGAGATGGTAAAGGAATTTCTTCAGCTGGAGCTGCTGTTGTACTTTCAGGAGATGTATCTGTTACTATAGACCCTAGCAATCAGACCAATACTTTATTTAATGGAATTGATTTTTCTAGCTCTAATGATGTAAGATTATATGCTGAACAATCAGACAATAATGGTGCTGTTGGAACAAATGCTATAGATGTATTACAAAACCTTGAAATTAGCACTACAGGAACAAATCTAGCAACTGTTTCAGATTTAACTACATCTCCAGATACATCAGTTATTATAAATGATATCCCATCTGGAACACAAATTGGAACTGTAGCTACAGATGTTTTACAAGCACCAATAGTTGCTTTAGCCTTTAATTATGGTGCAATCATTAGAAATGATGGAGCAAATATATCTCCAGAAGCATTAACAATATGGAGAAACGCAGCTTATAAACTAACAGGTATACCTGTTCCATCTACTTTGGTCGAAAATTCAGACTTTACGCTAAGTGTAGATAGAGTAAATGAACTTTCTAAAGTTACATCAAATGTGAGATCTTATGGGAATACGGTATTTATTTCTAATGTAGAATCTAAAACAGAGGTAAAAGTTTATAGTATTAATGGAGCCCTAGTAAGATCTATAAAAACAGATCAAGACACTCAATTTGAATTAAAAACTGGTCTTTATATTGCAACTGTTAAAACAGCTCAAGGTACTAAAGCAGTAAAATTCATTACAAATAGATAAGAGTAATCTTATTAAAATCTAAAAGAGGTATATGCAAGCATATACCTCTTTTTTATTACAGAAAATTTAAATAAAATTATTGAATAAGAGTAAATTAAATAACTAATTTATTGATTTTAATATTGAAAAATTAATGAAATGAACTATATGTAATATATATAAATTTTACACCTTAAATATCTCTTCTAAAAGAAGCCATTTTTCTCCTTTTTTTGCCAAGGGTAATGCCTGTTGGTACTTCCACATCAACTCTTCCCACTCTTGTACTTTCGGATTATTTGCATCCAACGTTGCTTTTTTATCAAAAAAAAAAGATTTATTAACTTCAATTACCATAAAAAGTCTGTTTCCTAGATTATAAATATTTATTTTTTCTATACCAGATTCTTTAATACTTTTTAGAATTTCTGGCCATACGTTCTTATGGTGCTCTTTGTATTCTTCAATAAGAATAGGATCATCTTTTAAATCACAAACCAAACAATATCTTTTTGTATTCATTCTAAAAAAACTAAGTAGTTTTTTTGTTTACTTTATATGCATACAAACCATAAAAACCAACAATAATTAAACATAACATTGGTAAAATAAATGAAAAATGAATTTCTGTTATATTACCAGTTATTACATCACCAAAAACTTCTTCTCCTTTAATAGTATCACCAAAATCCATAATTACTGCTTGTATTTTTGGTAAAAATGCACCACCAACAATAGCCATAATTAAACCAGATGATGCTAGCTTTGCTTCTTCTCCCATATCTTTTAATGCTAACCCATAAATTGTTGGAAACATTATAGACATAAAAACAGAAACTAAAACCAAACAAATTAGACTGGTGATACCAGTTGTTAATACAACGCCTAAACATAAAAATGCTGCTGCAATTGCAAAAATTGCTAACATTTTTGCAGGATTGATTTTTCGCATTACTGCTGTACCAATAAATCTTGTGGTTACGAATAGTACCATTGCACCAATATTCCAAAAAGTACCATCAATAGGATTTTCATTACCAATATTTATATATTCTACTAACTGAAAAATAGCAGTCCAACACATAATTTGTGCTCCAACATAAAAAGTTTGCGCAATAACTCCAAATACATACGTTTTGCTTTTAAAAATTCTTTGCAAAGATTCTTTAATTGTTAAGTGTTCACCCATTGTCATTTTTGGAATGTTTGTTTTCCAAATTATTACAAAAACCAAGGCTACAAAAATACCTACTGCAATGTATGGTGTACTAATAACATCTAAATCATGTACTTTTATTTCTGCTGCTTTTTCTTTTCCTAAGGTTATAATCTCTGAACTATTTTCATAATCTGAAGAAAGTATTCTATCAAGAACTACAAACTTGGCAATCATCATACCTGTAAGAGAACCAATAGGATTAAAAGACTGTGCTAAGTTTAATCTTTGAGTTGATGTAGATGGATCTCCCATTGATAAAATTAATGGATTTGAAGTTGTTTCCAGAAAACCTAAACCACATGTAATTACAAATAATGATATTAAAAAATACGTATAATTGCCTTCTAAAGCTGCAGGATAAAATAATACTGCGCCTAAAGCATACAACGCTAAACCAACTAAAATGCCAGATTTATAACTAAACCTTCTAATGAATAATGCTGCAGGAATTGCCATAACTCCATATCCAAAATAAAAAGCAAACTGAACATTATAGGCTTCTTTATTAGATAAAATCATTACTTTTTTAAACGCTGCAACCATAGGATTTGTTAAATCGTTTGCAAAACCCCACAATGCAAAAATTGATGTAGCAGCAATAAATGGAACTAATAATTCCTTTGGAACTACAGGTATTTTTTTAAATTTATTCATTTAGTTTAGTTAATTGTTTGGTTGATTTATTCTGTTAATAAAGATCTATCTAAATTTACATAGCCACCATCTATTAATATATATTGACCTGTTGTATGTGATGATTTATTAGAAATAGTAAACAGACAAGAATCTGCAATTTCATGTGGTGTAGTCATTCTATTTTCCAATGGAATTTTATTTACGATTGCTTTTAGTTTTTCTTCACCATTTTCTAGTGTTTTAATCCAATTATCGTAAGCTGGCGTCCAACTTTCTGCAATAATTAAAGCATTTACACGAATGCCTTCTTTTATTAAATCTACAGCCCATTCTCTGGTTAGTGCAAGAACTCCACCTTTAGAAGCGGCATAACCAGATGTACCTCCTTGTCCTGTAAGTGCTACTTTAGAACCAATATTTAAAATATTACCTTTTGATTTTATGATGTAAGGCAAACAATATTTAGTCATAGCAAAATAACTAATTAAGTTTAATTTTAAAGACCACACAAAATCATCTATAGAAGCATCTAATCCTGTACCATCATTTACACCAACGTTATTTATTAAAACATCTATTTTGCCATATTTAGCAACAATTATTTTTACTGCAGCCTCAATTTGCTTAGTTTCTGTAACATCTGTTTTCACAAAAAGAGCATCAATTCCTTTTTCTTGCAACTCTTTTTCATAACCATATCCACGATTATTTCTGCAAACAATTACAGGAATAGCACCTTCATTTGCTAAAGATTGTACAATGGTTTCTCCAATACTTCCTTTAATGCCTGCTGCACCTGTAACAACAACTATTTTATCTTTTAATTGTAAATCCATAAGTTATAGATTGTAAAATTTTATTGCATTTGTACCCATAATTTTTTTTTGCTCATCTGCACTAAGTTTTGCAATAAAATTGGTTGTTAAGCTTTTTACTTTTGCATAATTTCCGGCAACTAAACAAACAGGCCAATCAGAACCAAATATTAAACGTTCTGCCCCAAAAGATTCTAAAACTAAATTTATATAAGGCTCTATTTGTTTTGGTGTCCAATTATTGTAATCTGCTTCAGTTATCATTCCTGATAGTTTACAAAACACATTTTCGTACTTCGCTAATTTTTTCATTAAAATTGCCCAACCATCATAAAAACCATCTTTTATATAAGGTTTTGCAATATGATCTATTACAAATTTTTGATTAGGAAATTTCTTTACAAACTCTAAAGTTGCCCCTAATTGATGAGGAAAAATCAATATATCATACGTATATTCATATTTCTCTAAGGAAGAAATTCCTCCTAAAAAATTAGGACGAAGCAAGAAATTATGATCAGCTTCACCTTGTACTACATGTCTAAAGCCTTTTATATTTTTATGATGAGAGTATGTATCTAAAGTTGCATCAATATTTTTGTTTCTTA
Source organism: Polaribacter vadi (assembly GCF_001761365.1). Taxonomy (NCBI): domain Bacteria; kingdom Pseudomonadati; phylum Bacteroidota; class Flavobacteriia; order Flavobacteriales; family Flavobacteriaceae; genus Polaribacter; species Polaribacter vadi. The sequence continues at coordinate 2,358,932 of NZ_CP017477.1, forward strand.
AATCTACCCAACCAACGATTCCTTTTATAAAATCAAAATCATTAGATAATTCCAATAAAAAATCAGTTTCATTAATTGTTTGGTCTGCTTGTATTGCTACACAACCATCAATTCCGTTTTCTTGGTAGACTTTTTGTAATTGACTTGGTAAAAAATCTTTTCTGATAGCAGACATTTCATCATCTATCCAAGCATGTTTTGTTGGTTCGTATTTCCAAAAATGTTGATGACTATCTATAATCATTTTCCTGAGTATGCTACTACATTTTGTTTAGAAACTCCTAAACCTTCTATACCTAATTCCATAACATCACCAGGTTTTAAATACAATGGTGGTGTTAATCCTAAACCAACTCCAAAAGGGGTTCCTGTTGATATGACATCTCCAGGTAATAACGTCATAAACTGACTAATATAACTGATAGATTCTTCTATATTAAAAATAAAATCTGATGTAGAACTATCTTGCATCATTTTACCATTTAATTTTAACCAAAGGTGTAGGTTATTTGGGTCTTTAATTTCATCTTTAGTCGCCAAAAATGGTCCAAGAGGTGCAAATGTATCACATCCTTTTCCTTTACACCACTGCCCTTCTTTTTCTATTTGAAATGCACGTTCACTTACATCATTATGCAAAACATAACCTGCAATATGGCTAGCTACTTTCTCTTTAGAAATGTACGATGTTTTTTTACCAACTACTACTGCTAACTCAACTTCCCAATCTGTTTTTGTACTTCCTTTTGGAATGATAACATCATCATTTGGACCAACAACTGCTGTTGTAGATTTAAAAAACAATACTGGTTCATTAGGAATTTTCATACCTGCTTCTGCAGCGTGTTTTGCATAGTTTAAACCAATACAAACAATTTTTGATGGTCTACAAATTGGCGACCCAAGTCTTACATCATCAGATATTATATCGCATTTTGATTGATTAATTTCTAACCAAGCTTCTAATCTTTCTATGCCATCATTTTGAAAAAACTGTTCTGTATAATCTTCTCCAAAATTAGATACGTCTATTTTATTTCCGTTTGATAATTGTACTCCTGGTTTTTCTGAACCAACTTCTCCAAATCGTATAAGTTTCATTTTATTTCTTTTTAATATTATTTGTTATTTTATCCGTTTAATTTTATAAATCCACCATCTATTGGAAAATCTGTTCCTGTTATAAATGATGCTTCATCTGAACATAAATACAATGCTAAATTGGCAACTTCTTGTGGTACCCCCATGCGACCTATAGGTTGCGTTTTAGAAAGTTTTTCAAACATTTCTTGCTCTTTACCTGGGTAATTATTTTTTAAAAATCCATCTACAAAAGGTGTATGTATTCTTGCTGGCGACATGCAATTACACCTTATACCATAATTAACATAATCTTTAGCTATAGAATACGTCATAGTAAGTGCTGCTCCTTTAGACATGGAATAGGCAAACCTATCTGAAATACCCACTGATGATGCAATTGATGCCATATTTAAAATGACTCCTCCATTTTTTTTCATGTGAGGAATTGTACCAAATATGCAATTATAAACTCCTTTAACATTTACATTATAAACACGATCTAAGTCTTCTTCTGATGTGTTTTCAACATTTCCAATGTGAGCTACTCCAGCATTATTAATTAAAATATTAATTGTGCTATTTTCTGCAATTCTACTTATAACTTCAATTACATTTTCTTGACTTACAACGTTACATTGATGTATCTCTGCTGATCCACCAGCAGCAATAATTTCTTCTTTTGTAATTTTTGCACTGTCTATATTCAATTCTAAAATATGGACATAAGCACCTTGTTCTGCTAAAGTTTTTGAAATGGCTTTACCTATTCCGCTTCCACCTCCTGTAACAATTGCTGTTTTATTTGTTAAATTAAATTTCATTTTTAATTAAAATTATTCTACGTTAAAATTAACCATAGCTTTGATAACTTTTGTTTTTGGATCTAACCAAGAATCGAAATTATCAATCATTTCTGTTAAATTTACTTTATGAGTTACAAATGCTTCTGTTGGAAATTTATCAAGATTATCAATTACAAAATCAAAATCTTCTAAAGTTGCATTTCTACTGCACATTATAGTAGATTCTTTTGCATGAATTGCTGGATGACTAAAGGTTAACTCTCCTTTAGATAAACCAACCAAAACATATCTCCCTCCATGAGACATATACCCTATACCAGATTCTAAAGCTCTTTTGTTTCCAGTACAATCAAATACGGCTGTTGCTAAATCTCCGTTTGTAATTTTTAAAACTTCATTAATTGCTGTATCAGCAACTTTTACAACATGCTTTACACCTATTTCGTTTTTTACAAACTCTAATCTTGCTTCATCTATATCTAAAGCAATTACCTCAGCTCCTTTTATTTGAGCTAATTTCATTAAACCAATTCCAATTGGCCCACATCCAATTACAACAATTATTTCGCCTGCAGTTATTCTAGCTCTTCTTATGGCATGTGCACCAATTGCTAGCGGTTCTACAATTGCCATTTCTTCAAAAGTTAAAGCTTTTGCTGGAATTAATAAATCTGTTCTAATAGCTACTTCTTCTTGCATTCCACCATCTGTATGAACCCCTAAAACTCTAATATTAGTACAACAATTTGTTTTTCCGTTTTTGCATGCTAAACATTTACCACAACTTACGTAAGGCATCACTATAATATTATCACCAACTTTTAAGTTTTGTGAATTCCCATCGATTTCAAGAACCTCACCAGCTAATTCATGTCCTAAAATTCTAGGATAGGAAAAAAAAGCTTGATTGCCTGAATAAGCGTGTAAATCTGTACCACAAATACCTACTCTATGTATTTTAATAAGTGCCTCATTTTCTGTTCTATTTGGTTTTTCTTTTTCCTTTAAAACAAATTTATTTGGTTCTTCACAAATAATATATTTCATTCTTTATTTTTCTAATTTGATATAAATAATACTAATTAATTTTCTAATTTCTCTCTCATTCTTCGCCAGTAATTAGCTAATAAAGAACCTGATATATTCATCCATGGGCTAAATACTGCTGCTGCTAAACCTAAGGTAGCTAACTTACCCATAGAACCTGCTAAACCAGAAGCCATCCCTCCATTTTGCAAACCAACTTCAAAGGCAATAGTTTGACTTTGTTTTTTATCTAAACCACTTGCTCTACTTAACCAATAACCAAATAAATAACCAGATGTATTGTGTATGATGGCTGCCAAAAATAATAACCCTCCAATTTCAAGAAGATGTTCGCTTCCTGCTGCTGTAGTTACTAATGTAAAATAAACAATGCCAAACATTGAAAAATAAGGCATAAATGCATCTATTTTAGTATTCAATTTATATAATAAATGATATAAAACTCCAACTACAAAAGCACCACAAATAAAATTTAAAATTTCAAATAAAATAACAGATGTGCTTCCATCAACCAACTTAAAAGAATTCCAAAATATTACAGCTATCAGTAACCAAATACTAGAAATAATGGCTAAATAATGTATTTTTATTTGAACCTTTGGTTCATATGTTTTTAGAGCGTCATGAATTAATGCTGCTGATAATGGTACTAATACAATTTTTACAATACTCATCATCATATTTAAAACATCAATTTCTATAAAAGTACCTGCAAAAACTTTCATTAAAAAAGTTGTCATGATTGGTGCTGTTATTGTTGAAATAGCTGTAACTGTAACCGACAAAACCAAATCACCTTTAGCAATATATGTCATTACATTTGAAGCTAAACCACTACTACAAGAACCTATTAACACAATACCAGCAGCTATTTCTGCATCAAAACCAAAAGTTTTTGCGATGATAAAACCAATTATTGGCATAATTGTAAATTGCCCTAAAAGGGCAACTAAAACTCCTTTTCCAGACTTTCTAATTCCTGTAAAATCTTTGATACTCATTTGAGTTCCCATTCCAAACATTACCAATTGAATAATGATTAGAATAAGCCATTTGTTTCGTAAATCTAAACAACCAATATTTAAAAATGTTTCTGGAAATAATAGACCCGAAAACACTGCTGCTATAATCCAAAATGTGTATTGATAAACTTCTAAGGATTTTAAACATCCAACTCCAATTGCTAAACTTGAAAATCCAGCTACTAAGCCTATTTTCCAAAGTAAATCCACGTTTTGAAATCCTCCAAAAACAGCAGTTAAAAAAAGAATAAGGGAAATCCAAAGAAAGTATTTTCGTAGCTTCATTTTATTTAAAATATACCTCAGCCAATTTCTTCATTGCTATTGCAGGACTTGCTAAAATAGGTACTAACTTTTCATCTGCACTTAAACCCTCGACAACACGAGCCATAGATGCTTGTGCTAAAACAATCACATAAACTTCTTTCATTAATTCTTTTAAAGCTGAAGCAACCATCTCGTCGTGCTTTGTTGCATCACCACTCATCAATGCTTCAAAAGCACCTTCACATAATTTTGATGTTATACTTACATTTTTACCAGCTAATTCAGCTCTTCTTTTTACCAAATCGCTTGTTGGTGCTAAAGTGGTTGGTAAAGTTGCAATCACCCCTATTTTATTGCTAATTTGTACTGCTTCATCAGCCATAGCTTGATCGACTCTAATAACAGGAACGTTACATAAAGTAGCTGCTATTTCAATGGCAGAACCAATTGACGAACATGTTGCTAAAATAATATCTGCTCCAGCAGCTTCAGCAGCTTGAATATGATTTACTACTCTTGCAGCCGTATTTGGTGTTAATTCATTCTTTCTTATAACATCTTTAATCACACTATCATCAACAATGTTAAAAGTATCTACGCCTTCTAAAAACTCATTTGTTAATTGCTGAAATAATGGTACTAATGTTGCAGATGTGTGAACAAAACCTAATGTTTTTGCCTTCATAATTTCTCTCCTTTTAAAACTTTTATAAAATAATTGTCGGTTCCAACTTGGCCGCCTTTAAAATTTAATTCTAACCCGTTTACGTATTCATCATCCGAAATTGCTTTACACAATGGTGCTCCTGGAGCTAATGGTGCAATCATTTCAAGCGCAGAAATATTTAATTCTGATGCTGCGTAACTTGATGTGTCTCCACCAGCAAAAACAATTCGTTTGATGTTAATTTCCGAAACAACTTTTTTGGTGATTTGTCCAATAATATTTCCGTAGATTTTACTGCATTGTTTTTGAATTGCATCTTCATTTAATCCCTGATTTTTAAAATACAGTTCAGTTTCTCTAATTCGAGTGTCATTTGGACCAATACTGGTATGAATTATGGTGCTTTTACCGTTTTTGAAATTTTCAACAACGATTGCAACTGAATTTTTGATTATTTCTGAATGATATTGAACATTTACTGCTTTACTTTCTAAAGCAATTTGTTCAAATCCATTTTCCAAAGCATATTCTATTTGTTTTGCAGAAACTGGCGAACAACTTCCTGACAAAACTAAAATAGGTCCAACTTCGCCTAAAGGTTTAAATGCTTCAGGTTCACTAATGATTTTTTCTTGTTTCCACGCAATTCCTAATGCCATTTCAATACCTGACGATCCTACTGAAAACACTGTTTTATTCTTTGCTAAATGATGAAATACTATCCCAATCACTTGTAAGTGTTCTTTATTAAAACCATCAAAAAATAAAATATCTTTTGTATTGTTTTGTACTTCTTCTAAAACAGATTGTTTGCCTTTTTCTATGACTGTTAAATTAACAAGACCGATAGTTTTTGAAGTTTGATTTGCTAAATGAACTGTTAAATCCCCTTCTGTTGCTGGTGTAACAGGATGCTTACTCATTGATGGGTGTCTATCAATTCTATAGACCTCTCCATTTCCGAAAGTTCCCATTTTAGCAAATAAATTACCAAATACGCAATACCTCCCTAAATGTGGTGCTGCAGGAGATATCATTACTGTTTTTTGATTAAAAACTTCACTACCTATTTCTATCGCTTTTCCAATATTGCCAACATGAGGTGCTGAATCAAACGTTGAACACACTTTATAATGAAAGTGAGCTGGTTTAAAACTGTTTAGATTCTTAAATGCAGGAACTAATTCTGTTTCCATTTCAGAAGGAGACATCGATCTACTTTTTCCTGCTAAACCAATGGCTTGTATACCTTCAAATTTATCTAAATCTTTTTGCTCAGGCATTTTTAAAAACAATACTGTTTTTACTCCAGCCAAAGTCAAAAACTCTAACGCATCTGTAGAGCCTGTGAAATCATCACCGTAAAAAGCTAAAAGTAAATTTTTCTGTTTCATTATTTAGAAAATTTCTTAACGGATGCCGCAAATTCTTTGTGTTTGTTGGCTGTTTCTTCAATTGACGAACCATCTACAGCACCTTCCCAAGCTTGTTGCAATGCATTTACACCTGCTTTTGGTCCCATTGGATGTGCTAAAATGCCACCTCCTGCCATGTACAACAAGTCAGTAGTTTGCGTTCTTTTGTAGGTTTCAAAAGCTTGTCCACCCCATTGACCAGAAGATACCACAGGTAAAATTTCATTCCCGCCTAAAAATGATTTTAAACATGATTTAATGGAAGTTACCACAGAATCATCAGATTCCCAAAATTTATTTTGAATACCGTTAACATGTAATTGATCGACACCTGCCAATCGCTGAAGTTTTTGATATGCAGGAAATTCAATGCCCAACATAGGATGCCTGTTTAACATACCCCAGCCATTTCTATGACCATGAATAACTAACTGACCATTATCACAAATTTTCTTTGTACCTGCTAAACCAACACTATTAACGCTAATCATTGCACAACTGCCTTTCTCTTGAAGTATTAAATCATACTTTCGTTGCATTACATCTATTTCATCTGAAATATTAAATGCATACATCACCTTTTTTCCTGTTCTCTGCTCGTTATTTCTGATGACTTTCATAATCGCTTTTACGCGCTCATTAAAAGGGGAATTAGCTGTAGACCCCATTAATTCATCATCTTTTATAAAATCTATACCTGCATCAATTAATGTTTGCACCAAAGTTGCAGTTTCTTCTGGAAACATGCCTACACTTGGTTTTATGATGGTTCCAATCATGGGTCTTTCACAACCTATACCACAAGATGCTTTGGAACCTTTAATGCCAAATTGAGGCCCTTTATAATGATTTTTAAAAGAATCAGGCAGTTCTAAATCCATTAATTTCAAGCCTGTAAATTGAGTAATTTCATATAAATTTCCCTGTAATGTACTTATCAAAACAGGTAAATTATAACCGAAATTTTCAATGGACCAACTTACTTTAACTTTTGCTTTTTGATATTTTTTACCAGAAATCTTGCCACCTGGAATTGAAGGTTCATTGACTAAGTCCAATAATTCAATATGTTCAACTCTTGCCGCAAAACGTTGTTTTAGTTCTTCTGTTTCACCAGGCACAGCAACAAATGTTCCCGAAGATTGTTCGCCAGCCAAAACTGCTGCAGCTTGTCCTACATCGTAAGGCGTTTCTATAAGATATTCTGCAAAAACTCTTTCCATTAATTATTAGAATTTTATATTATATGATTGGTTTTTGATGCTGATATTCCAATTTCTATTAAGACTTTTTAATATTAGCTTTTGGAACTACATTATTATTTTAAGGCTTTATTTATTAGCAAGCAATGCTTGTTTTAAGCATCATCTATTTTAATTTCTTTTTACAGCTAATTCACAAAAAAATATAAAGTTTTTAACAACATCTTTTAAAAAAAAGGAATAAAACAGTATTGATATAAAAGTTCTATTTAACACTCCTATTTATTTTTTTAAGTTAACATTTGATGTCTCTATTTTTTCATTGGGATAACTTAACTCTATGGCATCAGTATCTAAATAAACATTATCTAACACAATATTGTTACCACCAAGAACATCAATAATATTGTCTTCTGTTTCAATTTTTGCATTCTTAATACTAACATTATTTGCATCGTGAAGAATAATTAGCTTAGAACTTTTAGCTTTTATATTCTGAATTTTTAAATTTTCGAGTGGGGATTCTGGGATTCCATAAATTTTTAAAAAATGTGTACTATTTTCAATAATAACATTGCTTATAGAAATATCTCTGTAAAATGGCGTGAGCTTATTAATTTCTCTAAAGGGTAATCTTTCAGCCAATTCACCTACATAAGCAGGTGTACCAAGCATATCCCACTTTATAGCAGTGGCCTCAAGATTCATGCGTATTCTATCATAATACAAGTTTCCTCCTCCTCCTCCTCTTGGACGACGTGTTTTAAATCTAATCCCAACCACAGTGCCATCAAAAACGCAATCGTGTACATATAAATTTCGGATAACTCCTGCTGTTTCGCTTCCACAGGTGATACCTCCATGCCCTTTTTCTGTTAAACAGTAGCGAACCACAATATTTTCTGTTGTTTTATTAACTTTTAATCCATCTTCTCCTCGTCCTGCTTTCATGGTAATACAATCGTCACCTGTATTTAAAGTGCAATATTCTATCAATACGTTTTTAGAGGATTCTATATTAATGCCATCACCTCTAGGAATCCCATAAGAATTTATATAAACCCCTCTTATTACAACATTGTCGCAATAAGTGGGAACAATGTTCCAGAATGCTGTGTTTTTCAACGAAACACCTTCAATATAGACGTTTTTACAATTAATAGGTGAGATGAATTTTGGTGGAAATATCCAATCTTCTTTTGATCCATCATGAATACGATCTTTGCCTGGTTTACTTAAATCTACAAGACCTTCTATGGGTTTCATATAAGAACGCTCTTTTATTTCACCACCATAAGGTCCAATAAGTAATCCTTTTCCTGTTATGGCTATGTTTTCTTGATTATTAGCATAAATACAAGCAGCAAGAGACATTGCTTCTATACTTTCAATACGAGTAAAAACTGCAGGTTGATAATCTTTTACATTTGTACTGAATTCTAGAATTGCCCCTTCTTCAAAATGAAGATTTACATTACTTTTCAATGAAATTCGACCGGTTTTCCATGTACCTTTCGGAACGATAACTGAACCTCCTCCTAATGCATTTATTTTGTCAATAGCATTTTGAATAGACTCGGTAACCAAATCTCCAGTACTAATACAATTGTCTTTTATTTTAATACTTCTTTCAGGAAATGTAGGTTTTTTAAATTCAGGCATACCAAAAGGTGCAGAAACAGGAGAAATATTTTCTGGTAAAACGAAATGACCTACTTCATTTTTTGTAGGTATAGATTCTAATTTACTATAATCTAAAACCTCATTCGGTTTGTTTTTACAGCTTAAAAATAATGAGAATGTAATTAAGGTAATAAAAAATTTCATTTAGTAGAATCTAATTGTCTAATTTATAAAAATATCCATATTTAAAGAATATGGATGTTTATTTTGTTCAACGGTTGATTGTATAAAAGCTAAGTTTTTGTTATTAACAAAAAATTATTTTTCCATAAGAACAAACATATTTGAAACTTCACAACTAGTTTTATTTCATTTTTAATCTGTCTTAATTTTTATTAATTTTTCTGTATTTCCAATATTGGACGAAGCTTTTAACCTTATCGTTTCAGACTTTCCGTTTGATTGAATAATTACAACACACTTTCCATTAAAAGCTTTTATTTTTGATGCTTTGAATGATGATAAATTTGCTTGATATCCATTATCAACACCTACAATTGAACCTCCACCAGTAACTTCAAAATCAAGTGAATTATTTGCTTTTGGCACTAAATTACCATCAGCATCTTTAATATTTACCATCACATAAACCAAATCGTAATGATTATTTTTAATACTTTCTTTATTAGCAATTAATTCTATTTTTGATGGAGTGCCTGCAGTGTGTATTTCCTTTTCTAGAACCACTTTCCCATCTTTTCTAGAAATTGCTTTAATAGTTCCTGGCTCGTATTTAACACGCCATATAATATGTAAATCATCATTTTGTTTTGATTTACTTCCTAAAGATTTTCCATTTAAAAACAATTCCACTTCATCTGCATTGTTGTAATACGCCCAAACATCCACTTCTTGACCTTCTTCCCAATTCCAATGTGGAAAAACGTGTAAAACATCCTTTTTTGTCCATTCGCTTTGGTACATATAATACACATCTTTTGGTAAACCTGCCAAATCAACAATCCCAAAATACGAACTTCTTGCAGGATATGGATATGGAATTGGTTCTCCTAAATAATCAAAACCTGTCCAAATAAAAGTGCCTGCAATAAAGTTTAAAGACTTTACTGTTTTCCAGTTTTCTTCGTGTGTTGCTCCCCAATACGCAGATATTTGATCATAAGCAGATGCTGTATAATCATCATTCCCATCAAAAGGTGCGTTATGCGCTGGTGGCCATCTTTTTATTGTATCGGAAGGCATATCATAATGTCCGCGTGTTTCTATAGCCGAAACACTTTCTGACGCTAGTATTTTTTCACCTTTAAATTTCTCTGGAAAATCATAAAAATCTTTATGTTTATAATTGAATCCTAATAAATCTAACGCTCCAGATTGATAAATAAAATTTTTCTCTGGGATGTTTTCTGTTAAAGCACAAGTTACAGGTCTGGTTTTATCTAAAGATTTTACAATACTTACAAGCTCTTTAGTAATAGCGACTCCTGTGCTATCAAACTGTTCACGGATTTCGTTTCCAATACTCCACATCATAACTGATGGAAAATTTCTATCCCGTTTTACAAAATCCTCTAAATCTTTTTTATGCCATTCATCCCAGTATAGGTTATAATCATATTTTACTTTTCTCTTTTTCCAGGAATCAAAAGCTTCAACCTGTACTATCAACCCCATTTCATCACATAATTGTAATAACTCTAATGAAGATGGATTGTGTGAAACGCGAATAGCATTTACACCCATATCTTTCATTATGGTGAGTTTACGCTTAATTGCCTCATAATTTGCAACTGCACCTAAAGCACCATTATCATGATGCAAACAAACGCCATGAATCTTCATTGGAACATCGTTTAGAGAAAAACCATTTTTCGCATCAAAATTAAAATAACGAATTCCTAAAGGTGTTGTGTAATTATCTACCAACTTAGAACCTTCAAAAACCTTAGTCTTAATTTTATAGAGATAAGGATTCTTGGTATCCCACAAATTAGGGTTTAATATCTCAAAATTTTGTATCTGTTTTTTTACACTATTTTTATTGATACTTTCTTCTGAAGTAGCTTGTGCAACCTCAAATTCTTCGTTATTTACAATTGAGCTAACAACTTTGTATTTTTTATCTAAATTTGCATCATTTTGAAGCGTTATCTCGAAGTTTACCAAAGCTTTTTCTTTTGAAATTTCTGGTGTAGTAACGTATGTTCCCCAATGTGCTATATGAAGTTTTTCAGCAACCACCAAACGTACATTTCTGTAAATGCCAGAACCAGAATACCATCTAGAGTTTGGTTGTTCAGAATTATCAACCTTAACAGTAATGACGTTTTCTTTATCACCATATTTCAAATAATCAGTTAAATCGTAGGCAAATGATACATAACCATTTGGACGAATACCTAAATATTGTCCGTTTATCCATACTTCGCTTTTTCGGTAAATACCATCAAATTCTATTGAAATTGATTTATTATCATATTCAATTGGAAGTGTGAACGTTTTTCTATACCAAGCAATTCCTGTTGGCAAAGCACCTCCTTCTGGTTTAGCAGGATTATCAATACTAAATTCACCTTCAACACTCCAATCATGTGGTAAATTTAGAGTTCGCCAATTTTCATCATTAAAAGAAGTAACTTTAGCTTCAGGAACATCACCCAAATTGAATTTCCAATCAAAATTAAAATCTTTAACAATTCTAACGTTATTTTCTTCGGCACCACATCCAACAAAAAAAATAGTGATTAGTAATATGTATATAATTTTTATATGCTTCATAGTTTTATCAATCTATTTATTGAAACTCAAAAGACTCCAGTCTCAAACCTTTCATATTATTTGATTCGATGGTGATTTTATAAGTTCCTGCATTTATAAATCCTCCTGATGTGGTATTTAAAATTTTCCATTTTTCTTTTTGAATCGGAAATTCTATATCATCATTTCTAAGTAAAATACCGTTTGCATCTTCAATTTTTAATCTAACTTTTATTGGGTTATCATTCATATTCATAAATCGATAACGCATTAAATACATATTTGCTACACCAGGATTTACTATAAAAGTCAAACTGTTTTTTGTATTTTGTGTAAATTCTATATAATCACTTTTCTTGAAAAACGCTTTTTTAATTCCGTAACCAGTGGCTGTTCCATTTTCGGCTTCTAATTTTAAGATAGCACGATTTTCTTTCTCATCCATATTATATACTGGAATTACAGCAATGGTGTACATATCGCAATCAGCACAATTTTTCACACTTTCAAAAACAATCTTTTCTCCTTTTTCGGCTTCTTTTTGATATACAACAAACAAAGTTCCTTTTGAATTCTGAATGGTATCTGTGGTTTCTTTAAAGTCGTTTAACCAGTTTGGTTTTTCAATTAATTTAGCTTCCACAGCTATGTAAATATTTGAGTGTTCTTTAGAAATAAAGCTTCCAACAATTTCTTCTTTTAGAACATTTGGAAAACGTATATAATCAGCACCATATAGTAAAGATGGTAGTTTCGTGAAATTTACATCAGAATTTTGATATTGTTTATCTGTAATATTTAACCATGATACCACTTCATAATTTGTATTTATAGAAGCATTCTGAATATTTTTAGGAGAAGCATTTGCTGGTTGTATCTTTTTATCTAAGCTTGCAATAGCAATAGCAGAAATAACAGCTTGTCCAGATTTAGCGATGGGAAAAGAAATATTTAATCGACCATTTTTTACATTAACCTTATATGTTTTTTTAAGCGCCGTATTTGTTCCTACTTCAGACCAAATATCTAAATTTTCCTCTACCTTTTCGTTATTAATAGCAATATCGAAAACACGCCATTCTTTACAATTCATGCCACCTCCAACACCATACCAAGGTTCGTTAAAATATAGTTCTACTAAATAATCTCCCTCTGGAACTGGAAATTTATATTGTAGTTTATCTGCTCCGTATCTAAAATCTTGAAATAATTTCCAATCCTTTGTATTTTTAATAGCGTCAAATGTTGTTCGTTGACTTGCATAAAAAGCTGGTAAATCTTCAAAACTATCTGTCCATGATTTAGAACCCCAAGTATCATCTTTGGTTTGATGAACATCTGCAAACCAAGTATTCCCAAAAGTATCTTCATAATTAGCGCCACCACTATTTACTCTATATATGTAATTATAACCAACTTGTGGTTTTAAAATATCATTTTTATCTGAGATCAGCTTATTAAAATTTGGTGCTTCTGGTAAATTGTTTAAAATAATATAATCTTTGGCAACTGCTTTTCCGTTTACATAACCAACTGCGTACAACACATTATATCTTATATTTACATTACTCCATGTAAAATGTTCTCCTTTAATTCCTGAGTTTTTCAACTTACCAAGTGAGCTATTATCTATATCATTAAAAAGTTCTACTTCATCACAATTTGAATATACATTAATATCGTTTTTAATTCCTGCAGATAACCATCGATTAGGCCAAGAATGGGAAACGATATATACCATCGGACTTTCTTTTTTTGAAACGTAATTAGCACGATACATATAAAAAGCATCCAAAGGTTCGCCCCAAATAGTAAAAATGCCTTTGTAATTTATAGGACCAACTTTATCAATATCTCTGTAACCTTCGCCATTTTGAGTCCGTCCTGGATTTTCGTGAGAATATAATAACCAATGGTATTGACCAACAATTTTATTTTTTACAGATTCTGCTTCTCGGATTTTTATTTCCATCAATTGTGAAAAACGATTTTCACTTAACGCACCTTTTTGATTAAAGTCGCCTTCGGTATGTAAATCGGCTGTTCTCCAAGCGCCATATTCACCATTTAATAATTGTGTTGTTAGTTCTTCTCCATAATTATATGGATTGCCACCATAGGTTCCTGACCAATTTTGAATCACATTCCAATCAGTACCTTCACCACCATTGCAAGTTGTTACAATACGTTGTCTTGCAGAAGTTGGATCAAGTTCTCTAATAATCTGGATACACTCTTCTGCAAAAGATTTTGGAATAGTGCTTTCATTTTGTAAACCCCACATTACAACAGAAGGATTGTTTCTACGCTCTTTAATCCATTCTCTTAATAAGGTTTTAAAATTGGCTTTAAACTCAGGTGTATCATACCAAATATGTGCTGAAAACTGACTCCAAAACAAAATACCCTCTTTATCTAAATGCTCTTGATATTTTAAATTATGAGGTTGATGTCCTTCTCTAAAAGCATTATAACCGGTCGCTTTTACTTGTTCTATTCTTGTTTTTATTTCGGTATTTGAAAAGGAATGACTTTTCCCAATAGCGTGCTCATATTCGCAAGTTCCGTTTATAAACAACGGTTCATCATTTATAAAAAATCGATTATCATCTCCTTTTCTGTCAATAGGCCAACTTACCCAACGAATTCCATATGGTATTGTTATCGCATCAACTAATTCTTCATTTTCATAAATTTTTGTTGATAGTTGGTATAAATAAGGATTTTTAGGAGACCATAAACTCGGATTTTTGATTTCTGGAAGTGTTTGTTTTAGTTCTTTTACATCAGAAATATTTTTTATTTCAGACTTAGCGGAAGCTATTTCTTTTCCTTCTTTATCCAACAAAGTATTTATTACTAAAATATTTTTAGTAGAAGCACCATAGTTTTTAATTTCTGTTGAAACATGAAGTACAGCTTTATCTCTTGTAGTTGAATTATCATTCCAAATATGAACACCAAAAGGTTCTATTTTGATATCATTTGTAATAATTAATGATACAGGTCTAAAAATCCCCATAGGTTGTGAGCCTTCTGAGAAACCCCATTCGCCAGAACAACCACCACAAACCCAAGGTAAATCTGCTATAAAAGAAGGATGATGTGCTTTAACGATGATCTTATTTTCAGCATCAAAAGTAATGGCATCTGAAATATTTAGCGTAAAAGTGGTTCTTCCTCCTTTATGCTCTCCCACTTTTTTGCCATTTACCCAAACTGTAGCGTATGAACCAACTCCTTCAAAAAATAAAAAATGTTGTTTTTCTTTATTTGAAGCTTCTAATTCTAGTGTTTTATAATACCAAGCTGTTCCGTGTAAATTGCCATGGGAGCTTCTTCTATACCCATAATATTGGTCCCAATTGTGTGGTACTGAAACTTGTTTCCAAGAAGTATCTGTTTTAATTGTTTTTACAAAATCTTTTTCTGGTTTAGAAATAGAATCTAAAACAATAGATTGCCAGTCTTTATTTAAGGAAATTACTTTTCTAACCTCAGTTAAATCATCTTTTTTTTTACATGAGGATAAACAAGCTAAAGCAATAAATAATATGTACGTTAAGTATCTCATTTTAGTAGAAAAGCCAGTCCACAGCTTCTTTATCATCTTTATCAATTAAACCAACATCTCTAGATTTTATAGGTTGATTTGCATCAATAAAACCAAAAATCAACACACGCCCTTTACCAAAAGTTATTTCATTTTCTCCTGGTTGAAACTCATACGTATGAATATTTACCCTTGGCAGTCCTTTTAACTTTACTGCGTTTGCTAAAATAACTTCTGCTTCTCCACGTGTATTTCCTGCTGCATTTGTTTCTAAACTAGGCGGAAATAAAAATCTTTTTTGATCTGTATTAAAATAGCCAACAACTAACTTTACAGGCTTGTCATTTTTAAATTTAATGTAAGATCCTTTTTTATTTTGATTATCAATCACATAATAAATACCTTGTAAATTTTCTAATTCTGGTGCTAATTCTAGCACTTCAGATTCTGGAGTTCCGTATACTTTTGTTCCCTTTTTTAACTTGTATGTTTTTTTATTGTTACTTAGAATAGTAACATCAACTGTTTTAAAAGCTGCGCCTTTTTCTCTAACAATTTTCCCGTCTTTTGATGCTTTTAAAAGCGCAATATTTCTTTTTAGATTTGCCAGTTCTCTTTCATAATGTGGTAATAATTCTTCCCAAGTTTTATTTTTACCATCATCTCCACCAATAGGAATTCTGCGTTGTGCAGTTTGCATGCTATTTGCATATAAATATGAATCTTTTGTAAGATTAACTAATTCTTTATAGTGATCTATACTTTTTTCTAAATGTGGAAGTGCTTGGTCTAAATCTTTAATATCGTTAGAATAACTGTATCGTAAAACTAACAAGGCAGCTTCTACTTTCTCTGAAAAACAGTTTGCAAATGCTTGATAACAATACACATCATTTTTTAAACGATTAAATTCTTCAACGTTTTCTGTAACTTCTGGTTTTGCTTTTTCTATTGCATTCACTGCTTTTTTACCATGAGCTACAATTTCATTGATAATCTGGACTGGAGTTTCACCAACATGAGGTTCATTTTCCCATTCTTTTTTAGCATATTCTAGTAAAATTTCGCCAACAGGCCCACAAGATTCGTAAAAACCTGGATATACTCTCCATTTATAGGGATTCACTAATTGACTTTCGAACATTCCTAAAAGTAGTGTTTGTCTATTACCTTCTGTAATTCCAAATCTTCTTAATGTTTTAGGAGCTATTTCTCCAGTTTCTTCATAAGCTTCTAAAATGTATTTTCCAGCTTCATTGTTGGTTCCATACATTTTTGCTAATTGATTTCCCCAATAATAAATTTCGTCATTTCTATCTCTATTATCTTTCCATGCATAGCGTGCCCAGGCTTTATACCAAATCCAATCGCGATTCATTTCTAAAAGTCTTGGTGATGTTTTGTCTGGTGCATAAGGCCAATCCCAATATGATGTTTGCGGGTACAAATGTAGTGCGTTCGCACCATGAACTTGATGCATCGCTTTTACCGTTTTTTGAATAAAATCGGGCGAACCATAACGAAACGGTTCTAAGTTAGCTAAAATATGAACGTTTGAAATATGTACAGAACCCAATGAACTTAATGCTCTATGAGTTTCTGCCCAAGGTCCACGTGGCTCGTAAGTTGTTAAAGACTCGCCCGTATACTTACTCATGGTATACAAATTTTTATATAACGGTAGTGCTTCTTCCATAACTAATGGAGCATCAGTATCGTGTGACCTTAAAATAATGGGAGGTTCTTCCGTCTGTCCTAAGGCTTTTAAACCGTCTTTAACCCCAGGGATAATGGTTTTTGTAAACCATTCCAAATCATATTCACGTTCCATAGCTTCACCTAATGCTACCAACAACCCAACATTTGGATATTTTTCGATAAAAGCAGCTATAGATTTTTGGGTGTAATCTGCAATAATTGGTATAATAGGTCTAGATCTATCTTGAGTTTCGATGTTGTAATGTTCAGCAAAAGGTTTAGATACAATAATATTATAGAACATTTGAATAATCCAAATACCTCGCTTATTAGCTTCTTCTGTAATGAACTTAAAAATAGCTTCGTTTTTCTTAAAATCTTCATCACTTACTTCTAAGGCAAAAGGATATTCTTCTAACTTTACCAATGATGCAAATGGATGACCATTCCATAAATACAAAGAATTTAATCGATTCTCAACCATCATATCTAAATACTGTATCCATAGTTCTTTATCATAAAACCATGGAAAATTTTCTGGTGTGTATGGGTATTCATACACTCCTCTACCTTCTAAATATTTTGTTTTTTGAAGTCCGATACAAGTACCTCGTAAAACCATTTCTGGACTATCTTTAAAAGTGATTTCTGAAGGAATATTTCCTGTTTCTTTTATTCTATCAGCTAATTCTAATGCGCCATACAAAGCACCAGAAGCATCACTGCCAGCAATATAAATAGTTTTATTTGATGTTGCTATTTGAAAACTTTCTTTCTTGTTTGCATCATTTTTTACGGATACAACAATTATTTGATTTTTATTTTCTTTTGAAACTTTGTCTGCAACAGCAACAATATATCCTTTATCTGATAAAGTTTCTGAAAGCTTTTTTACACCAAAAGTGATTCTTGGAGATGTAGCATCACCAACAATTGTTACTTTTTTTTCTGTTGAACATGAAATGATTAAAAATATAAATAGAAGATTAAGATATTTCATTAAATAAATGATTTTTAAATTTATTGATTTTTAAATATTTTCTTTAAATAACGCACATTGGCTCCATAGTTTTTTACGACTTCACGAACCATAGATGTATCTCTAGAACGTTCTACAACCAACCACCCTTTCCAATGCATTTTGTCTAAAGTTTGTTTAATTTTTGGTAAATCGATTGCTGGGTCGTTTTCAATCCAATTTCCATCAGTATTTGATGCATGAATTTCTCCAATATTATCACGTCCTAATGTTTTTAATTCTTTAGAAATATCTCGTCCATTTTCTATAGCATTGGCAAAATTAAATGCTATTTTAATATTTCTGTTTCCTATTTCTTCTAATAACTTTTTTTCTTCAGAAGCAGATAAAGATGTTTCAACAGCAATGATTCCGTTAATTTTCTCCACTTCTTTTCCTGCCCAACGTAATCTTTCAATAATAGCAGGTCTTAATTCTGGATTTTTCACTAAATCTCCTTGTGTTCCTAATGGTAAATAAGCAACTTCAACATTAAACATTTTCATCACATCAATACAATCTAAAACCATTTTTTTATACGTTGGACGTTTGGCAAAAGATTGTGCATAAAAACCAGACATGGCAACAGAACTAATACCTACTCCAGTTTCTAAGGATTTGTTTTTAAATACTCTTACGCTTGCAGTATCTCCACGTACAAATTTACTATCAAAAGTTTCTCTATTTCCTAAGCCTCCCATATCCATTTCAATAGCATCAGCTCCAATTTCTTTAGCGCGTCCAAACGCACCTAATTTTTGACGCTTTAAAATCATCCAATCGCAAACAGCTACTTTGTAACGTTCTTTTGTTGGTCCTGGCCAAACACCATCTTCAATTGGAAAAGTCACTAATTTTGATGGTTCTATTTTTACATATTTTATTTTTTGACGACGCCACGTATATACACAATGTAACATTCCATCTGTACCTTGAATAATAGCAGGATAAGAATATTGACTTATTTTAGAGTCTTCTAAAACCAAAGCTGCATTCCAATGAATACCATCTTTAGACGTTGCTATATTTAAAGGGCTTCTATAACTTTTGGTTGTTCCTTCATCTGGCCAAACATGATTGTAAATTAAAGCATGTTCACCATTTTTCATGGTAACAGCATCAGTTCCAGAACTGTTATTTGGCATGTTTAATAATTCTAAATCAGACCAAGTCTCACCACTATCTTCAGACCATGTACTAAATAAATGTCTATTTCTTGTTCTTCCAATTTGTTGAAGTTTATTATTTTGATGAAATAAAACACTTGGTTGAATGGCATTTATCTTATTTGGACCTTTAGGAAGTGTATCTCCCATTTTCCAAGTTTTCCCAAAATCTGGGGTTGATTCCATACGTAAATTCCATCCATTACCTTCTACACTAGAGGGTAGCAAAAGATTTCCGTTATCTAACAAAACCGGTTTGTTTTTTATAGGTCCTAAAAAACCTTCTGGTAATTTTTCTGGATCTGACCATGAATCACCTCCATCTTTAGAGCGCATTAACATGCCCCACCAAGTTGACGGACTTGGCCCCACTTTGTAGAACAACATTAAATCACCATCTGGAACTTGATATAAAACAGGATTCCAAGTTGGGTAACGCAGTGTATCATTTTGAATACCATTTGCAACCTCAATGCCTTCTGTCCATTTTCCATTTTTAAGTTTAGATACCCAAATACCTACATCTGGATGACGTTCATGTGTACCACCAAACCAAGATGCTACTAAATCACCTTTTGTTGTTTCTACAATTGTTGAAGCATGACATGATAAATAAGGAGCATCATTATTAATAAATTCATCAACAATAATTCCTTCTCTCCAAGTTTTATCAGCTAATGCTATTTTCTTTTGTTCTGGCTGATTACAACTTACAAAAAGTAGGACAAATGAGAGTATAAATGTGGTGTGTATGAATTTCATAAAATTGCTATTTTAATTCTAATTATTTTAGTTTACTTGAACCGAATATGTTCCAGACTTTAACTCTAAAACTACTCCACTTTCTTCCGTTTTATAACTTACGGAAGTTTTAATCAATCTATTTTTATTAATTTTTACTTTTGATGCTTTTATAGTTGGTAAATAAACAACTGCTGTTGTATTTGCAGGAATCGTAATTTCCCATTCTAGTTTACTTTTCGTTTTTTTCCAATGACTTTTTATTTTTCCATATTTCGATTCATATGAGGCATTTACAAAACTTAAACCTGCTTCAAAGTCTGGTTTCATAATAATTTGTTTAAAACCAGGATATTTTGCGCTGCTTTTAATACCTGCCATATTTTCGTAATACCAAATCATTAAATCGCCTAAAAGCATTACATGATTTTGGGAGTTCATTTCTGGATTTGCAGTATTTCCATTCCATAATTCCCAAATAGTAGTCGCACCATTTTCAACCATATATCCCCAACTTGGATAGGTTTTATTGGATGCTAATTTGTATGCTAAATCACCTCTACCAAAATCGGTTAGCGTTCGCATTAAAAATTGAATACCAACAACACCTGTACTTACGTGACCACCTTTAACCACCTCAACTTGATAGACCATATTTTGAAAAACTTTATCTTCCAAATTATCTGGTACCATACCAAAAGCCAAAGGCAACACATTAGCTGTAACTGTATTATTAGCATAACTAAATGATTCTTTATTAAAATATTTATCATTAAAAGCCTTTTTAATACGTGATGATAATTCATCATAATGTACTATATCTGCTTTATTTTGATTTGTAATTTCAGCAAACTTCTTCATAATTTGAAGCAAATGATAATAAAATGCACTAGATAATACTTCACCATCAGTTAGCCTAGTTGGATCTTTAGAACGAATAATTTCTAACGATTCTGGTGGCACACACCAATCTCCATATTTATCCTTCGTCATTAAATCATTTTTCAAATAATTTTGTTCCATATAATCCATCCATTTCTTCATATATGGATAATGGTCTTTTATCCCTTTTTTATCACCAAACTGATGATATAGCATATCAGCAACTTTTATATAAGCACCTTGCCAAGTCACACCATCACCATAATAACGCCAAAATGCAGGTGCCACATCTGGTATACCACCATCTAAAGTTTGAGAAAATTTAATATCGTCTAACCATTTTGCGTAAAGTGTTTGGTTGTCGAATAAAAAGCTTTCTCCATAAGCACCAGTTGTTCTGTCTCCTAACCAAGGTTGACGTTCATTTCTTTGCGGGCAATCAATTGGCATCCCTTTATAATTTCCACGAATACCCCAAAAAGCATTTTTAAATATTTGATTCATGGTTTCGTTAGAACTTTCGAAAGTTCCAGTAGTTTCAATATCATCATAAACTACTTTTCCAACAAAATCATCTATTGTTGGCTTGTAATTAAATCCTGAAACTTCAACAAAACGGAATCCGTGAAACACAAATTTTGGTTCCCAAATTTCTACTCCTTCACCTTTTAAAATATATGTATCAGTTACTCTAGCATCTCTTAAATTGGCTATGTATAATGAACCATCATCTTTTAAAGATTCGGCAAATTTCATGGTTATTTTATCACCTCGATTTCCCTTCACCTTAAGTTGTAACCAACCCACCATATTTTGGCCCATATCTAAAATATAGCTGTAATTTTTTGTGGTTGTAATTGATATTGGTGCTACCTCACTTTTAACAACCATATTCGGGGTCATTTGAGCTTCTAGAAATCCACCTGGTTCTTGTACCCACATGAGGTTTAGCCAATTGCTATCATCAAAACCAACGTTGTTCCAATTTGGCATTTCTTTTCGGGCATCATAGGTTTCTCCATCATATTCGTTATTACTTTTGATAGGGCCATAAGGTGTAAATTTCCAAGACTCATCTGTTTTTATGGTTTCTCTGGATCCATCTATATATTCTACAACCAGTTGCAACGCCATTTTTGGAAAACCAAATGTTTGGATTTTATAAGGTTTGTATTCTTGACGCATTGCAAAAAAGCGTCCGTTTCCTAAAATAGTTCCCAATACATTTTCGCCTTCTTTTAGATTTGAAGTAACATCAAAAACATTATATTTTACATTTTTAGTATAATCTGTTGGAACGGGTGCTAATACTTGATTTCCAATTTTCTCTCCATTCATATACAATTCATACAAGCCCATACCCATAATATATACTTTGGCATTTTTGACTTTCTTTTTTAAATCGATTTGTTTTCTAATATATCTGGCTGATAATTTTGAAAACTGCCCAATGCTGTCACCTTCAAATAAATGATTATTACCTATCCAACGTGTAGATTTCCATTCTGCATACGTTAAAATCCCCATACTCCACAACGCAGAATCACTCCATTCTGTTTCACCTTTATTGGTCCAAACTTTTACTTTCCAAAACGCTTCATCTCTGCTATCCAAGGTTTTTCCTGAATAAACAATATTTATAGATTGATTGCTTTCAACTTTTCCTGAATCCCATAAATCACCCTGATTATTATTCAATTTTTCTAGCGACGAAGAAACTAAAATATGGTAAGTTGTTTGCTCTAGTTCAGAAGCATTCGTATCGAATTGCCAACTCAATCTTGGCTGTAAAACATCTATTCCCAAAGGATTGGTTAACATTTCACATTGTAGATTGCGAACACCTATATTTTGTGAATATATTGATCCTGAAATTAATAAAATAATAATTATAAATAAGTGTTTTTTCATTAATATATTATTCTGAAATTAACTTTTCTAATTTGTTTGAGGCTGCAATTTCTTTTCCATTTCTAAAAATTTTAAAACCTTGCCCTTTTTTGTATTTCTCACCTGTTTTATCCCAAAGAATAGTAATGATATCACCATGATACAATACATTGTCTAAACAAAACCAATCCCATTTTTCTTCTGAAATTAGAGGATTTACTTCAATTTTATCATCAGCTCTTGGACGTAAACCAACCAAACCTGTAATAATTAAGTCATTAAATGTAGAATGATTGTAATAGCGACTACGTTCTCTATCTCCCATCAACCAATACCCTGTAGTTTCATCTAAATATTCACCAATGTATGGTCGTCCACGATAATATTGAGACTCGACATATAAATTCATTTGTTTGAAATAATCGGCTTCCGAAACTACATCTTGCTTATAATTATTTAGTACGTTTGCCATAGCTGTTAACGTTTGTGAAGTTGCAAAAGGCCATATAGCTCCATCCCATTCACAAGTTCCTGTACCATGACTTCTAAAACGTGGACTTCTAAGTTCTGCAGTTGTTAATCCGAAAGGCGCTGAGAAACCAGCTTCATCTTTTATTTGTTTCCAAGCAATTTCAAATCCTTTATTTTTTTCTGGTAAATTAAAATACCATGGAATAAAACCAATCGCTTCACGAACATTTGATGACGTATCTTTTTCGGTTAACGTTTCAAAAAATTCAGCATCTTTGTTCCATAGTTTAGCTTCTACCAAGTTTTGAAGTGTATCTGCTTTTGCTTCAAAATATTGCTGTTTTTCAGTATCACCTTTCATTTTTGCCATTTCAGATAAAGCTTCAGCATTGGCATACATGTAACTGTTAATAGTTGGTCTTGCATTGCGCACATGACGTCCACCACTTAAAGATTCTTCCATTCCGTCTTTTACATCATTTTGCCAAAACAAACCATCAGTTCTTTGTCTTTCTTCTTCCCAAGTTGTATAATCATTCACCAAATCTGGATACAGATCTAAAAGGTAGTTTTCATCTTTATTTACTAAATAACGATTGTATAAAGCATCTGCAGTCCAACTACTAAACTTGTGGAGCTTTTTCATTGGTTTCCCTTCATTTCCTCTATACCAAATATTTACATTTTGTTCAATATATTTTGGATCGTGAACCCATCTAAATTCGTAAATATGATGTCCTAAAGCACACGCTATTAAATTGTATTTATCGGCATAAGAACGTTGTACCAAAAATTCTGTAATTGCATAACCTTGTGGTGTATTTGTAATATGCTTGCGTAAACTCCACCAACGGAAATAATACATTTCCTCAAAATTATCCTGTGGACATTCAAACAAAGGAATATTTGATTTCATCCATGCCCAAGCACTATCATTTGGAATTGCTTTGGCGATGTTTTCATCTTCCATCCTATTAAAATAATCTACATAATGTTTATAATCTTCAACATTTAAAACAGCTGCAGTTTTTTTATCTGATGTAGCTAAATTACAACTACTAAGTGTTACACCTACTAAAAAAATTAATATATATATATTTGATTTTAAATTCATTCTTTTACTTTAAAGTTTATTTCGCATAAAAAAAATAGGTTTTTCCTGCTTTCATTTTTACATCATATTCATAAAACTTAGGAAGCTTAAATGTATCGATTTTTGCTTCTGAAGAAATGATAGGAGTCTTTACTTCTACATCAAAAAACAAATCATTTTTATTGTCTCCTTTTGCTTTTTTTAGTCCTTTACCTTTTAACGGAGTTTCACTTCTTAATCTACAATTACCATCTAATGTTGGTTGAATTTTAAGAACAGAAACTTTATTATTTTTCCAAGTTACATCAAATTCAAAACCACCTCTAGCTTTTAAACCTTTTATGGATCCATCTTTCCAAACAGATGGTAATGCTGGTAATAAATGAATTGCACCTTCATGACTTTGCATTAACATTTCTGCAATACCAGCTGTGCAACCAAAGTTTCCATCAATTTGAAACGGTTGATGCGCATCTAACATATTAGGATAAGTACCTCCACCTTTTCTTTGATCGGCAGTGACTAAATGCAACTGATCTTGTAATAATTTATATGCATGGTCTCCATCTAATAAACGCGCCCACAAATTTACTTTCCACCCCATAGACCAACCAGTAGATTCATCACCTCTAAATTTTAAAGAAGTTTTTGCTGCTTGAAATAATTTTGGTGTTTTAAATGGTGATATTTGATTACTTGGAAACAATCCGTATAAATGAGAAACATGCCTGTGATGATCTTCTGGGTCGTCCCAATCATGCATCCATTCTTGTAATTGACCGTGTTTTCCAATTCGCATTGGAGACATTTTGCTTAAAGCTATGTTTAATTTATTTGCAAAATCAACATCTTTAGAAAGTATTTTTGATGCTTTCATTACGTTCGTAAATAAATCAAAAACCAATTGATTATCCATAGTTGTTCCTGCAGTAATAGATGATTTTCCATCTTCTGCTGCATGTGTATTTTCTGGAGAATTAGAGGGTACAACAACCAAATAACCAGATGAAGGTTCTGGGATCATAAAGTCTAAAAAGAAGTTTGCAGCTCCCTTCATTATAGGATAAATTTCTTCTAAATATTTTTTATCTCCCGTATATAAATAACGTTCCCATAAATCTTGACAAACCCAAGCACCTCCAGAAGGCCACATACCAGAAGTTGCATAATCAACAGGACCTGTAATACGCCAGATATCTGTATTATGATGTAATACCCAACCATTTGCATTGTACAATCTTTTGGCACTTTCTTTACCAGAAACACTTAACTCTTTTGCCATTTGTATAAAAGGCTCATGCAATTCTGAAAGATTGGTTAATTCTGCTGGCCAGTAATTCATCTCTGCATTAATATTCATGGTGTATTTACTTTCCCATGGGGGAAATAACATGTCATTCCAAATACCTTGAAGATTTGCGGGTTGTCCACCAGGTTGCGAACTAGAAATTAATAAATAACGACCAAATTGAAAATATAAAGAGGCTAATTGAGGATCGAATTGGCTATCGAATTTTCGAATACGCTCATCTGTTGTTTGGTTTGCAACTTCTGTAATTCCTAAATCTAAAGAAACTCGATTAAAAAATTTTTGGTAATAATCTATATGTGATTTTTTTATGGTTTTAAAGTCTTTTGTAATGGCCTTGTCTAAATAAGCTTTACTTTTTTCTTCTTGATCTTTTGTAAGTGTTTTATAATCTTTAAAATTGGTAGCAATTGATATATACAAAGTTACTTCGTTGGCATTCTCTATACTAATAATTCCGTTTTTTACAGACTTATTTCCACCATTATTTTTTGCAAAAATTCTTCCTTGAAATTTAATACGTCCTTTTTGTTTTTCGTAAGTACTTGTAGTTCCTGAGAGTGCTATTTGATTATCTTCTGTAAGCGTTTTTGTTTTATCAAAAGGACTGTTCATAAACATATTACAAGTAATACTATTGGGTTTACTTGCGGTTAATTTAACTGCAATCACTTGATCTGAAAATGCAGCAAGAATTTCTCTGGTATATGTGATACCATTTACAGTATATTTTACGCTTGCTGTGGCGTTTTCTATATTTAAATCACGATAATAGTCTGTATAGTTTTGATGACCAGGAAATGATAAATATACGCTACCAAAGGTTTGATAATTCATACCATTGTTGGTTTGCGACATAATATCTTTTGTAGCTAGATCTTGTGCTTCTTTATACTTTCCTTCAAAAATTAATTTTCTAACAATAGGCAGCGCTCCTAGTGCTTTGTCATGAGCATTACTGTTAGGCGAACCTGACCAAATGGTTTCTTCATTTAATTGCAAACGTTCTACTGCTGGGTCTCCAAAAACCATTGCTCCTAAACGACCATTACCAAGTGGTAATGCTTGATTCCAGATTTCCGCAGGTTTATCATACCAAAGTTTTAATTCTTTATTATTTTGAGAACTAAGATTTTGTAATCCTAAGATTAAAAATAAACTACAAAATAATATTCTTTTTTTACTTTTTAACTTCATCTTCTCTATGGTTTTCTTCGCCAAATAATTTATATAATTCATTAATATCTTTTAAAGCATTTTTTGGTAAGTTTTCTCCTTTATTACCAAAAACAAATAACTTTTCGTAAGGTTCTACAACACATTTAGATTCATCTATTTCACCTTTTTTATTCGTTACTTTATCTAAATCTAAGCCTAAATATTTTGCCATAAATGGATACATTGCCATTCTTTTTGACACTCCATAATCATGACCTTCATTAGCAAAATGTGCGTTTTTAATCAATTCTGTTTCACCAAACAAACTATACGCTCTTTTAATAAAAGGAAACTCTAATTCTGGTACAGCATTTGTCCAATCTTTTCCATCAGAAATTATTAATTGTGGCATTGGAGCTGCCATAGCTGCAATTTCTGCATTGTTTGTTCCGGTTGCACATAAGTGGATTCCCCTTCCACTTTCACAAGGACATCCACCAGAAAAATGAGAAGACACCATTACAACTGGCACAGATACTTTAATTCTATCATCTAAAGCCGCTAAAAACATGGTATGTGAACCTCCACCAGAACCTCCTGTTACCCCAACTTTATCCATATCTGCATATTTTAAAGTTGCTGCATAATCTAATAACCTTACAGCACTTAAAACTTGTACTGTTGCTGCTATACTGTTTCTATGTGTTGTTGATGGAAATTGTAATAATGATTCTCCCCAAGCAAACAAATCAAAATTGATAACAATTGCGCCCATTTTTGCTAAGATTGCTGCTCTAATTTGCTCGCTTTTTCTATAGCGCCCATCTCCAAAATGACCATTTGGCATAATGATTACTGGAGATTTTTTCTTTAACGGATAAGGTTTGTAAATAGAACCTGTTGTATAGACACCAGGAAGAATTTCTAAACCAATATTTTCTACTGAATATCCTTTATATTTTCTTTTTTTTGTTAAAATCGGTTTAGAATTTGGAGTTTCAGGTGCTTTATCAAATCCTAAAGAAAGCTTCATACAGTCTTTTATTTCGGCTTTTCTTTTTACCCAATCTTCTTTTGTTATGTATAAATTTGTTAGAAAAGATAAACGTTGTGTTGCTTTATCTATAGAAACTTTGTAGTGTTCATATTTTCTAATTTGATAAAATCCATCTGGTTTTTTAAAATAAGTTAAATTAAAAGGAGACAATACATTTGACAAAGAAACTTCTAAATTTCCTTGCTCAATTCTCCAATCAGAAAAATCTAATTCTTTACCTTTTAACAATCCTCTATCATCAACAACTTTTATCTTAAAAATTGTTTCTATTTTTTTAATAGTTTCAATAATACTATTTCTATAATTTGTATCTGATGTTTGCGTTTGTGCACTTGACAAAGTAATCATTAGAATAGAAAATAGTATTGTATATTTTATCTTTTTCATTATATCAATTATTTAAAAAAGATTCTATATGATAAACACCAGAACCTAAAGTAATTGTTGGTTTTTCTGTGTTTGATTTTATTTCAATTATACTTTCAAATTTCTCTAAAGCTTTACCATTTATAGTTATTCTTGATTGTTTTGCAACAGGTAAAACAACAGTCGCATTTGTATTTACTGGTATTTCTATTTTAAAATCTATTACGTCTTTTTTCACTTCCCACTCAGAAATAATTTTCCCATAAACCGATTTGTAACTCGCCTTGACAAACGTCATATCTCCCACAATTTCTGGTTGTATGAAGAAATGTTTAAACCCTGGATTTTCAGGATCGGGAACGATTCCTGCTAAACTTCGGTAAAACCATTCTTCAATTTGCCCCATCATAAAATGATTCCATGAATTCCCTTTTCTAGGATCCCATTGTTCTGTTAATGTGGTTAACCCGAATTGAATTTGAAATCCGTAACCAGGCGTATCATAATGATTATTCATTTTATACATCACATCATTTTGATTATTTCTTGCCAATGCCTGAAATAAATAACGGTTACCAACATCACCTGTAGTAAGCCTATATCCTCTGGATTTAATATCTTTTAAAAGATTATCCATTACACCTTTTCTATTTTGAGGCTCAACAATATCCATGAATACTGGAACTGCATTACTAAACTGACTTCCTGTACCATATTGTTTGGTTTCTTCATTAAAAAACTCGCTATTAAACGATTTTTTAATACCTAAAGCCAAAGTTTCATATTTTGAAATATCTTCAGTTTTATTTAAATGTTTTGCTGCTTTTGCAAATAAATGAGATGCATAATAATAGTGACTTGTTGCAGATAAAGCAATTGGGCTATTTTTAGAGTACCCAGCTGCATGCTCTCCATAATCATACCAATCACCCAAACCATAAGACAAAATATAGTTTTCAGATTTGGATGTTAAGTAATCTATATAACGTTTCATGACTGGATAATATTCTTTTATCAAACTATCATCTCCATAATATTCGTAATACATCCAAGATAAAATAATACCTGTAACACCCCATTCTGGAGAATCAGTAAAATCTCCACCAAATATTACATATTCTGGTGCAGTGGTTGGAATCATTCCATTTTCACGCTGTGCATCTTCGATATTTTTCATGATGCTAGGAATGTAAGTTTCCATATTGTAGTTATAAATTAATCCAGGACCGTTTAAATGTGCTTCCTCTAACCAACCTAATTTTTCACGATGTGGACAATCCGTTAAAACTGCTTGAAAATTACTTTTAATTGCGTTATTAATTAGCTCATGTGCTTTGTTAAAAATTTCGTTAGAACTTTCAAAAGTTCCAGCTTCGCCAGCATCATTATAAATAAAATTTGATGTAATATCTAAAAGCGTTGGCAATTTAGAATTTTTATCTTCTTTGTAATTAATACTATCTACTTGAATATATTGATAACCATAGTAACTAAATTTTGGTTGCCATTCTTCGATACCATTTCCTTTTAAAGTATACTCAAAATAATAAGGTTTACCAGAACGCCCTTGACTAATAGTACCGTCTTCTTTTAAACCTTCGCCAACCCAAAGTGTAACTTTTTGTCCTTTTTTACCATGTACTTTTATAGTTGGGAAACCTGATAAATTTTGTCCCATATTAAACACATAAGTACCTTTTTGGAGTTCTTTTACTTCTTTGACATCATATTTTTTCTGGACAGAAATTGGTGGTGCTTGTTGTGCTTTTAGAATTCCTTTTGGTGCTTTTTGTAAAATTACTTTTTTCCAAGAAGTATCATTAAATTTTGATGTACCCCAACCTTTCTGTTCTAAATTTGCATTGTAATCTTCGCCACCAAACAAACTATTATAAGTAATTGGGCTTTTTGAATATTTCCAGGTATTATCAGTATTTATAATTTGTTCAGAACCATCATCAAAAGTTACTTTTAATTTTAAAAATAATGTTGGTGGACCAAAACTTACAAAAAACTTAGAGTAACGTTTTCCTAACACATTATACATTCCGTTTCCTAAAACAACCCCAATTACATTTTCACCATCTTGAAATTGTTCTTGAGATAATTCGTAAACATTATAATTTACTGATTTATCATAATCTGTCCAAAGTGGTGCAAATTCGCTATTTCCAATTTTTTTTCCATTTAATGATAATTCATAATGCCCTAAACCAGAAATATAAACAACGGCTTCTTTAATCTCTTTTGAAATCGAAAATGGTTTACGAAGCATAATACTTTGTCTTGACAAAGAATCTGACGCGTTTATAATTGAATCTTTTTTTGCTCTGTTAAAAGTTGCTGTATGATAATGTCTGCCTTCTGGCAAATGGCTATCTGCTTTAGTTATTGCACCAATCCATGTTGGTTTTAAATTTGAAGTTTCTGGTGCTAATCTAAAAAATGCGGTTTCACTCCAACTAGATTCTTTGTTATCTTGATTCCAAATTTTTACTTTCCAAAAATATTTTGTTTCTTTTTTTAAATTGTTATTTGGATAGTTTACTAACTGACTTTTGTTAGAATTAACTATTCCACTGTCCCAAACATCACCCAAATTATTACTTAATTTTTCTTCTGATGATGAAACTATAATTTGATAAGATTTTTGAGAAATATTTGTTTTCCTAGAAACTATTTGCCAACTAAATCTTGGTGACTTAACATCAAGAGCTAATGGATTTTTAGCCATCTCACAAGTTACATTAGAAACTGAGAAATCATTTTCAGATGTGCAACTTGAAAGTAATATAACAAACACAAATATGGCTTTAAAAAGCTTCATTTATAATTTTTTAGTTATTAATGATTTGATATGAAAAACAGCTTCTGGAATTGACATACCAGTATTTGGCAAATCGTCATAATCTCCTTTATCTGCTGGAGTGTCTGGAGTTGGAAAATGACGTTGCTCTCCTGTTCTAAACATAATTCTTGCAATATTATGTGCAGGTGCATAAAATATTTGATTCGATTCTTTTTGGTCATTTACAATTACTTTATAAGATCTAGAGGTAGTATCTAACGAAAGGTGAATCGTATATTTTTTTCCAGCTTCATAAGATGTTAATGTTCTAAAACGAGAACCTGCTTTTGTTTTTAATTTTCCATCTTCATCAAAAATCAAACGAATAGAAGGTAAACCTTGTTCGTTTTGAAATTCTATTTGTAAAAGTCCATGATTATTTTGTTCTGGAATTACAGTAAAAGTTGCTTGCATTTGCTGCGCAATTGGAATAACTCTTTCTGCTCTAGCGTAATCAAAAGGATCTGAATCACGCAATGTTAAACCCTTTTCACCACCTAATTTTTCAATACTAACTGGCGCCCAAGACAAATCATAAGTATTCCAAAAATCTAATTCTTTTCCATTAGGTAAATTATCAAAAATATCATTTACATCATTTTCTACTTTACTTTTTACAGGAACAGGTACAGAAGCTACCCAAATATCTTCTTTGTTTACACTGTAACTTACCCAAAGCTTATTATCTGGTGGCGTGCCATTATTTTCTAAAATACCACGTACATATTGTGGCCCGTAAGATTTATAATTACCTCCATAACGCATAGGTGTAATTTCTCCATGAATCAGTAATAAATCTGTATAATTTAATCCATCATTACTTGTTGATATGGCTAAAGGCCAACGATATTCTGATGGATTATAAACAGTTGCATAACGTCCATCTGATGTTTTTTGACCCCAAATTTTAGCGTTACTATTTATAAAACCTGGAGCTCTAAGTGGATTGTATTCCCAAGTTTTTCCATCATCTTTACTTAAAGATGTTAAGGCATGTTTCCATAAACCTATTATATTTCCATTTGGTAAATGATAATAACTAAAAGCTTTGTATTGTTTTTTTAAAGGAATTAAAGGATCATCTCTATCTGCTTCTTCTACCCATTGTTGCATTTGCAAGGGTTTAGATAATAATTCTTCGCAAGCTTTTTTAAATCCTTTGTCTTTACTTTTTTTATAAAACGGAAAATTTGTGTTTTTGTCATTCCATCCTTTATTATATCTGATAAAATAAATAGGCCCAAAACTACCATCTTTGTAAATTTCTCGAATTACTCTTCCAATTCCTTTTCCATCATTTGGACTGTCTTTTTTATTCATTGAAATACCATAAAACGCCAATGTAAAAAAACGATTGTCTGATGATGTAAAAAAGCCCATACGTTGATGCATAGTTGCATCTAATTTTTTTGCAACACCTTCTACACCTTCTTTTTGATAACCATCTGGTATTCTATAAATTGGAAAAACTACTTTTGGCATTCCCCAATTTTCGCCATCTTTAGAAGTCATTAAAAGTGTTTGACTTGGTGGAATGTGTTCTCCAACAGGGTCACTTAAATAATTTAAATAAAAATGTCCATTCCAATATGCCATATTAGTAGCATGATTATACGTCCAGCCAAAACCATCTGCTTTTTCTGGATGCTCTCTGCTTGCTCGCATAATTTGAGTTGCATGAACCCCAACTGCAGGACTTAGTTGACCATGATGATAATCGATATTAGAAATGGTATTGCCCACATAATGTATTGTGTCTTGTTGTGCTTTTACTACAATTGATACTTGTAATAGTAACAGAAAGAATATATAATATTTTATCTTTAGAAAATTAGTCATTATTTCTCTTTACTTTTTTGTATTAATTTTTCCAAAACGTCTTCTGAAATTGTTGTAATTGTTCCGTGTTTATGACCTTCTGGCAAATCAATTTCAGTTGTAATATCCTTAAAGCTTTTAAAATCTGATGTTTTGAGTGCTTTATAATTTTTCTCACCGTAATTATCGTAATAAATTATAAACTTTCCATCCTGCTCTAACACGGTTGGTCCTTCAGAAAGGAAACCTGAATACGGTTCTGAAATATTTTTAAAAGGTCCTAAAGGTGATTTTCCAAAAGCTACTTTTAAATTTCTGTTAGGTCTTGTATTATCTTTAACAATAAGTGCATAATCATTTTTAGCTCGTTTAACTATTACACAATCAATTACACTAAAGCCTGGTTCTATGAATAGTTTTGTTTCTGAAAAGGTTTTAAAATCTTTTGTGGTAACATAATACATTCTATGATTATTTTTTTCATCTTCTTCTCCTTTTTCATATCGAAAAGGAATGGTTGATGCCCAAATAATAATATAGCGATCATTATCATCCTCATAAAAAATTTCGGGAGCCCAAACGTTTACAACATCTGGTTCATGACTCATTACAGGAATAAATTCTTGTTCACTCCAATCTATTAAGTCTTTTGAGCTAGCATATCCAAATCCGTTTCCACCTCGCCAATCAGTTGTCCAAACCATGTGATATATACCATCTTTACCTTTGGCAATTGATGGATCTCGCATAATTTTACTTGCACCAATTTCTGGTTTTAAATAAGGTCCTTTTAAATCTTTCCAATGGTAACCATCCTTGCTGTAGGCTAAATAAAGACCTTCTGTTGCAGGTTCTCTAAAAGATGTAAATAAATAAATATCTTTTTTTGAAGTGCAACTCATAACAATTGAAAATAATAATAAAAACAATACTTTTTTCATGTGCCCAGATATTTTAATTATTCTACTTTTATTTCACTTTTAACTGATTTTCCTTTTACTAAAACTGTTTTTACATTTTTAAAAACATTATTTTTTAGGAAAATGTTTTGAGTTTTTTCTCCATCAACTGCTAAAAAAATATCAGTTAAATTAAATGGAAAGTTATTGTTCAACATCAAATTAGAAACATTATTTAATTTTATAACAGGTGTGTTTTTTAATGGTGCTAATGTTGCCACATTATCTAATATGATATTTTTTGAATCTTCAATTTTTACAGAAGCTCCTAAAGTTGTATTTATTTTTACATCATGAAATTCAATATCTGAAGCTGTAGAGATGTTAAAACCTTCTTTTGCTTCTATATTTATGTTAGAAAATGTCATGTTTTGAATTGGCATTTCTGGAATTCCAATAATTCGTCCAGCAGTATTTACGTTAGTTGCTGTAACATTACTAATATGAATGTTTCTAAAAATGGGTGTACGCTCTGTTACAGGTTCTACAACAGTATTTTTATCATAAAAAAGATTAAACATAAAAGCTTCTTTTTTGATATTATTCATTACAATATTAGAAACTCTAATTTCTTCTACAACACCACCTCTACCTCTAGCTGCTTTAATTCTGATACCTCTATCTGTGCCATCAAAAACACAATTCGTAATTGTAACTTTTTTGATGTCACCAGACATTTCACTACCAATAACCACACCTCCATGACCACTCATCATAGTACAATTAGTTATGGTAACATTTTCTGTTGGTGTAGCATATTTTCTACCATCCTCATCTCTACCAGATTTTATGGTGATACAATCATCGCCAACACTAATATGACAATTAGAAATATGAACGTTTTTGCATGAGGTTGGATTAATACCATCTGTATTTGGTGAATATGGATTAAAAATAGTAACATTATCTATAGTTACATTGTCACAAAAAGCTGGATTGATGGTCCAAAATGGTGAATTCTGAAAAGTTACACCTTCTATTCTAATATTTTTACAGTGATAGGCTTGAAATAATGGTGGTCTATGAAATAAATAACTTCTAGTTCTTGCATAATAAGGTGCTGTTTTTACATCTTTATTCGCTTCTTGCGTCATTTTTTGATATTTAGTAAGCGGTAATTTTTCTTTGGCAGATTCTATTCGCCAAATTTCTTTCCACCAAGCTTCACCTTGTCCATCTATAATTCCACGTCCTGTGATAGTAATATTTTCTTGGTCTTTAGCAAACAACAAAGGAGAAAAACTTTTTAAAACAGTTCCTTCCCAACGATATTCCACGAATGGTAAATAATCATCGAAATTGGAAGAAAATTTTAAAATTGCACCTGCTTCTAAGTTGATTATTATATTGCTTTTTAATTTTAAAGCACCTGTTAAATAATTTCCTGCTGGGAAATAAATGGTGCCACCACCAGATTTATTTGCTTTATTAATTGCATTTTGAATAGCTTGCGTACAAAGTTCTCCTTTATTATTCCCACCTGCTTCTAAAATATTTATCCAACCACTATTATTGTTTGCTTTTAAAGTTGAAAAAGCAGAAATAAAAAAAGAAATTAAAAATATAGATATGTTTTTTTTCATCAGAAATATTATTTAGAGGTTAAAATTAATACCCAATCATTACCATCTTCAACTTCTCCTTCAGGCTTAAAATCTTGAACTCCCGTATTTTTGAAATCGCCAATTTTATTAGTGATCCCATTTTTAGGATTAAACCAAGAAGCTTCAACTTTATCTCCTTTAATTTTACCCATATTTACAGAGATATTTCTACCATTATATGTGTAAATTAGAGCGTAATCTTCTCCTTTTGTTGCGGCTAAGTAATTGTACTTTTCGCCTTGATTTACAACTAAACTTGCACCTGGAATTCTATTGAAATAAGGAAATTGCATCATCAACTGTTTTACATATTTCATTTGTTTTGCTCCAGAATCATGTAAAGCTTCTCTCCATATTTTTTTATTTCCATATGCAGGATTATCACCTTCTCTAAACATTTGCATTACTGCATTATGACCATATGTAAAACCTGCACCACCAGCAAAAACAGACCAATATGCGTAACGTCTTAAATCTTTATCTATCCAAAGTGGTTGTAAGGTATCATGCAATCCTTGTGGAATTCCTTCATAAGATGGTTCTCCATCTATAGTTGGTTTGGTTGGTTTTAACTTAAAATCTACATTTACATATTTGTAATTGTCTTGTGCATACATTTTGCCTTCAGTTTCTTGATCATATCGTCTATGACCAGATTGAAACATGTTAAAATCTAACCAAGATGCATCATGATAATTATCTGAAGAATCTGTGCGCCCAAAAGGATGAAAAGTTACTAAAGCATATGGGTTTTTAGATTTTAATATGCTTCCTATCGCATTCCAAATTTCGGTGTTTTCTTCACCTGGAGTATCACCTCCATTTAACCAAATAATATTTTTTCTATCTTTAAATCTATCTCCTAAAAAGGATGCATAAGATTTTGCTTGCTCTAAATTTACCTTTCCTTTTTTTACGGATGTTCCCCAAATTGGTACCATACCAATATATAAACCATTTTCTTCTGCTACATCTAAAGCGTAGTCTACGTGATCCCAAAAATCATATTCTTCTGGGATGTTAAAATCGTTACCTTTTGTTATTAATGGTTTAGAAACATCTTTATTTACCAATGCAGAATCTCCATAAACATTCGCCATTTCTTCGGAATGCAACGTCATTATTTGAATTACATTATATTCTTTTTCTTTACGATCTTTAAAATACGTTTTAATTTCATCTCTGTTTAACTTTTTAAAAGTTAACCAACCTGTATCTCCTAACCAAAAGAAAGGTTTACCATCTTCTGTTTGAAAATAATGACCATTTTCAGAAACTTGCAATTTTTGAACGCCTTCAATTGTTTCTTTTTTCGATTCCATTTTCGATTCTTTACAAGAAACTAATACACTTATAAAAGCTATAATGCTAAAAATTTTACTAAAATTTTTATGGTTTATCATCTTTAAAACGTTTATTTTTTTACTATATATACTGCTACTTTTTTATTTGTTGGGTTTGTTAACTTATGGTTTCTTTGGCCTTTAATTGTCGTTTTTGATATAACTTCACCTGTATTTACATCAATCCAAAAAGCATCAAAAATTCCTTTATAATTACTTAAATCTGCAGTAATAACATTGGTCTTTACTAAGTAATATAAATATGCATTTCCGGCATTTTCTAAGGACCAATAATCACTTTTGTAATTTTGATTTTGAGATACTTTTGTATTAGCTAAATGCTTATAAAAACTTGTAATATCTATTTTTGGAATTGGAGCTAGAGAACCACCAGCCATAAATGTTGCCCAACCAAATCTTGGTGCTGAATTTGTAGAATATAAAACTGCTTTCTCTGGATAAATTTCTCGATATTCTCTAACAGCTCTATATATCTGCTCTTCTGTTTCTTTGCCCGTTTTCATTTTACGAGCATGTTGTCTTGGTGCTAAATTTTTTCCTCCTTCAGGTGCATAAGCTGAACCATCTTGTCTATAATGCCAATAACGAATATCGATTAAATCTACTGTTTTTGATCTTTTAGAGTCTCTTAAAATGGCATCTTGAACATCTTTTGTAGCACTTAAACCAATAATTCCTTCTCCAGAAGTTTCATTTTTCCATTTTTTAACTTCGTCTAACCAAAATTCTATAAAATGAAGTGGACCAGTATATTCTGCACTTGTAAGTTGAATTACATTACTATTATCTTTAAAATTATTTAAAGATTTTCTTATAAATTGTTGATGCAATTCTTTTCTATTTTTATTAGAAACATCATAAAATTGTTCTGCCATAAAAATACGTTTATCACCTGCATAAGGCACTGGTTCTGGAAAACCTGTATTGTTAATGTTGTTTGCAGAACGCCAAGGCGAACTAGACCAATGTGCACCAGCTTCTATAATATTATGTTGAAAGTATTGTTGATTAATTAATAATTGACCTTTAGATTCCGCCAAATCAGAAAAATTTGATAAGCGATTCCAATACCAATCATTATATTTTGTTAAATCGTATTTACTTAAATGATCCCAAGCTAAACCTTGTCCACTTCTTGCAAAAGGTTGCTCATAAAAAGGTGGCCAAACATCTGCATCTATTCTGCGAGTTCTTTCATGATCATCCATTCTTCTTTCATACCACAAACCATAATTATGCTCTAAAGCAACAATGTTCTTTTGCGAAAAATTATTTACAACTTCTTCTATATCATCAGTAAAACCTTTTCCTTTTCTTCCAGGAACAAACCTTGTAATATGTTCAGATGAATTTTTAATTTCATGATTTTTTAAGCTTCCTCTCCACCATTGCACGTTTACTGTATTTCCTGTAATAACTTCTCCTTTAAAAGTTAACCAACCATTTTTAATTATAATTTTTGATGTATTTTTTTTATCATCTTCTAAAAAACTAATATTCTTTACCTCTTTAATAGATTGTATATTTTTAGCTTCTTCAAAAAATCTGTTTTTTTCTGAAACTTCTATAATCCATTCTTTTAGCGTTTTTGCGGGATTTAGCGCCTCTTCATTTAATTGTTGCGCTTGTTCTATAGTTGGACTTGATGTGGGTTCTGAACCTAAAGGAAAAATATTAGGGTTTACAGGAAGCTTGCCTAATCTGGTTTCTAATTGAGCATAAAATAAACTTCTTGGAAATATATGATTGTTTACATCTTTCCATTTACCATTACCTGTCATTATACCACCCCAAACACCAAATGCCCAATTTTGTGTAGTTGGTGGACTGTAATTTTCTACTTTAGAAGCAGAAGATTCCCAAATTACACTGTTGGCTGCAGACCAACCTGCACCTCTTCCTGCTTGTTCACGATTTTTATAACTTAGAGCATTACCATCAATATTTACAACATCAAATAAAACGCCTGTTGCCCAACTACCAATTGTACCACTATTGCTATAAGGTAAATACGATTCGCATTGTACAAAAGCGTTTGGACCTGCAGTTGCATAACCACCAACTGCAAAATCATGATAACCATATTCTGAATAACATCTTTGAAACAACGTTTGTTCTCCTTCTGTATAAAATGTGTGACGCCTAAATGCTGCAATTTCAGAAATAGGTGCTGTTGCAATACAATCTTCTACAGTAATTTGTTGCGCAGTTTTTAATAAAGAAACTGCACCACCAGCTAAATGCTTAAAATGTATTTGACGAACCCAGGCATTTTTTACATTTTGCATTGTAATTCCAAACCATCTGTGTAATTCGTCTTTTGTATTATTTTCATTAAAAGTTGATGAAATCATTAAATTTTCTATTCCAATTTTTTCTATTCTTCCAGACCAAGAATATTTAATGACTTTAGTTTTCCCAAAGTTATCATCTAAAGTCATCGTTAACGGTGCATTTAAAGTTACTTCGTTCCCTTTTATACTTTTAACTACCCTGTTCCATCTGATGTCCCAATCTCTCGTTTTCCAACCAATCCAACCTGTTTCTCCTCCAAATTCATTCATTTGTAAGGTGTCAATTAAATTTTGAGTTAATGATTTTTGAATCACAATATCATCATAGACTTTTAACTTTGATACATCTTTTAATTGAATTTTTTGACTACCTAATGGCGTATAGTTCACACTAAAACTTAGCGTATCTTTAAATTTTTTATCATTTGTGCCAAGAACACTAATAATAGCTTCACGCTTAAAGCCAGTTCCTAAAAGTATTGTTTCATTGTTTTTATTTCCACTACCTCTTAAAACTACACCAGATTTTTTTATATATAAAGTTCCTTTAATTTTAAAAGTTCCTTTATCTAATAAAACTGCTCCTCTAAAACCAGCAGCATTTGGTTTTAAATTACTTACATAGTTAATAGCTGCTTGAATATTTTGAGTAGCATCTGTATCTTGATTTGGTACAAATATTTTTGCTTTAACAGTTGGAATTGCAACTTCTGAAGCTTGATAACCAGCAAATGAAAAATCTGGAATTTTATTGCCTAAATTATCTGAAACATAAGAAATACTTCCATTTTTATTTTTAACAAGATCTGGAATTTTTTGCTGAGAAAAAATGTGAGAAATGCAAAAACAGAAAGCTAGTATAATAAAACATTGCTCTCTGTATAATGTAAAAAATTTAAATTGTAAGTAATTAATAGTCAACCTTATTGCTTTAAGTTTTCATTTATTCTAACAAACCGTTTGATAATTTAGTTAACGTATCTGTATTGTTTTCTGTTTTGGTCCAATCTATTTTTTGTAAAGGATTGATACCATTGATATACTTTTCGATGTTTGTATATCCATCTCCATTTAAATCTTTATTTGCATCAGTTGGGTCTTTTGGATCTAATCCAAACTTTTTTTCCCATTTATCTGGGATACCATCTCCATCAGAATCTTTATAAGGTTTCCCTTGATATTTTGGATAACCACCTACTTGATCTGGATGCGTTATAATTCCTTTTTTATAAGAATCTGCAGGTAGTCTTCTTTTAATAAATTCTTTACCAATAGTATTCTCTAAACCTTCTTTATAAGTAATCTTTCCTGTTCTTACGTATGTAATTACACGCTCATCTACTGCATCACGTTTTGGCAATGTAGCACCAGCATTATTTAGCACAAAATTATATGCTTCTTGAGCATCCATAATTGATACATGAGCCATTGGAAATGGTTTATCTTGTTTTATAAGTTCTAAATAATCTTTGGCATTTTTATTGCTTCCTAGTTGAATTCCTCCATTCCAGTTATTAGCTGTTACTTCTGGAGAACCTGCTACATAATTTCCGTTAACATAAGCACGCCCGTAAGCTTTTGGTTCCATATAACCTGTTTCTGGTTTTAGAATTCTGTAACGGATAGGCTTATCTTCTGGTGTCATTGGTCCTGGTTTGTAGTAATTATTTATGATGTTAAACATAGAACGATAATCGCCTCCATCTACAGAACGATTCCACCAATTAAATAAAACATTATTCACTAAATTAAAACTACCAAACATACCAACAGATGGATTTCTAGATATATTATTTGCCCATAGATTTCTTGTAAAAGTACTATTTAAACCACCTATAGTACTACCAAAGGCATGATTATAAGTATCTAAACCTTCTGAAGAAATACTGTTTTGTATGGTAACATTTACTGCTGGTAATTTTTCTAATTTCGATTTGGAATTTGCTCTAAACTGATGTCTATATAAAGATATGTTTTCATCTAAACCCCAACTTATAGAGCAATGATCTATAATAACATTACCAATAACATTGCCTCCTAAACCATCATCTCTTCTTGTAACATCTGTTGCTCCACGTCTAAAACGCATATGCCGAATAATGATATCATGTGTATCTAATAATACTGATTCTCCAGCTATGCAAATACCATCTCCTGGAGCAGTTTGACCTGCAATAGTAATATAAGGAGCTCTAACACTAATCGGTTTTTTTAAATGAATAATGCCAGATACATTAAACACAATAGTTCTTGCTCCAACAGCTTCACAAGCTTCCCTAAATGTGCCTTTTCCTGAATCTTCTAAACTTGTTACTACAAATATTTTTCCACCACGTCCACCAGGAGTAAATGCAGCACCTCCTTCTGCTCCAGGAAAAGCAGGAATTTCTGCTTTTATCAAATCTCCAGGATATGCAGCCCAAGGAATGTATGGTCTACCATTTTTAGCTTCCTCTAAAATAATGTCATAATTATCTTCCCAGATTTTTTGTAGTCTTACATTTTCTTTTGCTAAAATTGAATCTGTTTTTGCCTGAAGTTCATGAGGGATTTCTGGGTATTGTGCGAACGACATTTGATAAACCAAGCATAAGATTGTAAAAACGAAACCTTTTTGAAATTGTTTATGTGTTAAATTTTGCATTTTAATACTATTTTAGCTTTTTTAATCTAGTTAGATTCTTTCTTTTTACGAGCTTCAATACGCTGGTACCAGCCATCTCTTTCTTTTTCTAAATCGTACCCTTTTGCAGATAAATAATTATTTATTCTTCCTTTATATTTTCCAAACCAAGCATGTTTTTCTTTAGAGGAACCTGCATCCATTGCATGTTCTCTTGCTTCTACTAGGTTGTCATAAATATATATTTTTTGCTCATCGGTTAAACTAGGAATCATATCTTTAAAAGCAAAAAAAGTTTTAGGCACTACTCCATAGGTCATACCATCTTTTACTGCATCAACTTTATCGTTAGATAAATTAGCCGATAATTGTTTTAAATAAGACTTATGTAATTTATTTAACAACTTATCTGCTTTCGCATTTATCTTTTCAATCTTAGACTTTTGCTTTTCTCCTGATATATTTAATTTTTTTACAGCTTCAATTTTCGCAT
The DNA here is from genome assembly GCF_001761365.1 of Polaribacter vadi. Taxonomy (NCBI): domain Bacteria; kingdom Pseudomonadati; phylum Bacteroidota; class Flavobacteriia; order Flavobacteriales; family Flavobacteriaceae; genus Polaribacter; species Polaribacter vadi. The sequence continues at coordinate 2,401,244 of NZ_CP017477.1, forward strand.
CTTTTTCATCATGAATTTTACTTAAATTCTGATATTGTTTTGCAATAATCTGGGTAATTAATTCTGATTTATTTTTATCTGATATCTCTAAATTATCAACAATTTTTGACGCTCTTTTTTCTGTAACCTTTATGTATTCTGGGTCTAAATATTGCTGCGCATTTATGCTAATTGTAAATAATACAATTAATATAAAACTTAAACTTTCTTTTTTGATAAACATGATTTTATTTTAAAAGTGGACTTGTTAATGTTTCTTTATTATTTTTTAAATCTTTCCAGTCTACCTTTGCTTTAGGATTTATTCCATTGATGTAATCTTCTATATTCGTATAACCATCATTATTTTGGTCTCCTTTTGCATCTGAAGCATCATTTGGATTTAATCCATTAATTTTTTCCCAAGCATCTGGTATACCATCTTTATCTGAATCTTTATAAGGTGTTCCTTTATATTCTGGGTAACCACCAACTTGTGCAATATCTGTTATAATTCCTTGTTTGTAAGAATCTTTAGGTAAACGTCTATGTTTAAAATGATAAAAAGAATCTGGATCTAAACCTTTTACATATTCTGGCACACCCGTTTTTACTGTTCTTGCAATTCTTGTATCTACTACATCTCTCATTGGCAAAGTAGCTCCTGCATTTGCGATAACAAAGTCATAAGCGTCATTAGCAGTCATAATATTTCTAAACCAAGGCATTGGAAATGGTTTTGATGCATTCATATAATCAAAATATGGTTTTGCTCCTTTAAAATCTAAAAGTTCACCGTTTTTACCTTCAATTTGTACACCACCTGCCCAATTATCTTTAGTGATTTTAGAGTTATTTTCTACAACATTACCTCTAACATAAGCTCTTCCATAAACCATTGTATCTAATTTACTTCTACCAGCTTCTGGTTTTAAAATACGGTAACTAATAGCTTCATCCTTTGGTGTAAGCGGTCCTGGTTTGTAAAAATTATTGATAATATTATATTTTGCTGTATAATCCCCACCATCTACTGAACGATGCACCCAATTAAACATCACATTGTTAACAAAGTTAAAAATACCATTCCATCCTATAGATGGATTTCTACCAGCATTGTTTGCCCACATATTTCTAATAAATGCACAATTTTCTCCACCCAAAGTACTTCCAAAAGCATGGTTATACGTATCTAATGCTTCACCAAATAAACTATTTTGAATCGTAATATTTACAGTAGGTTTCTTCTCATCTTTATAAGTGGCACCTGGACTGTACATGTGTCTATAAATCGACATATTTTCGTCTAGTCCCCAGGTTGCTGATATATGATCTAACATAATATTCCCAACAGGATTTCCTCCAATTGCATCATCTCTTCTACCTACAAAAGTATCACCTCTACGAAAACGCATATGACGAATTACAACATCATGAGTATCTATCCAAACAGTTTCTCCTGCTACGCAAACTCCATCTCCAGGAGCTGTTTGACCTGCAATTGTAATGTAAGGCGCTCTTATAATTAAAGGTGTTTTTAATTTGATAATACCTGCAACATTAAAAACAATAATACGTGCACCGCCTTTTTCGCAAGCTTCTCTTAATGAGCCTGGTCCATCATCTGCTAAACTAGTAACTGTGTAGACATTTCCTCCACGTCCACCAAAAGTATACATACCTCCACCTTCAGCTCCTGGAAATGCTGGTATTTCTGCTTGTGGTAAATCTGTTGGTCTACTTGCCCAAGGAATATATGGTTTCCCTTCTCTAGCTTCTTTTTGAACTATTATTTTTGCTTTTTCCCAGGCTTCATCAGAATGTCTATAAGCCTCATCCTTAATTGCTTTTTCTTTTTGTCTATCTTCATCTGTTAATTTTGGATATTGTGCATTTGCATTAAATATTCCAAGAAATAAAATGAATAATGTGTAATAAATTGTGTTCTTCATTATAATTAGGTTTTACTTTTATAATTTATTTACAAATTGTATACCACAATAAGTATATTTTAAAATCTTTACTTTTCTTAATCAGCTAAAATTATTTAAAAAAAATACCTGCACTAAAATAAAAGCAGGTATTTTAATTTAAATAATAATATAAATTAATCCAAAGGATTAAAGGTACCGCCCCAACCTTGCGTTTGTTCTAAATATGGTGCTGTGTTTAATAAATTTTGGTAAATACCAAAGAAATAATATTCATTATACCATTTAAAATTAAAATCCGTTTGATCTACGTTATCTCTAACTGTAACTTCAAAGTGATTGTCATATAAATAATCTACATATTCTTCATATGTTGTAATTCCGTTTGGATATGTAGTAGCATCTCTATTAATAATTGGTGCACTTGGCCCTTTAAGAGGATCTGTTCCTCTACCGTTTTCATAAATTGTATTCTCGTCTAATTTTACGAACGTATAATACCCTTGTCTTCTAGAGCCTTCTATAGGTGTTTGATTTAATCGTGAACAAGTTCCATAATCATTATTGTAAAGTAACCATCTTCTTAAATCATGAAAACGTTTATTCTCATAAGCAAACTCAACTTTTCTTTCATTAATTGATGCTGCAAAAAGCTGATCTCTTGATGTAGCAGTTGCTAAACCATAATCTCCATCATTATTTGTTACTCCTGCTCTTGCTCTTATTGATTTTAAATATTCTTTTCCTTCAGGTAGTTTATTTATTCCTATTGCAGATTCTGCTAAATTTAATATTACTTCTGCAAAACGAATTTCCATATATTGATTGCCATTGTTTTGGAATGAATTAATATTGGAAGAATTACTGTTTGTAAATTTTCTTAAAAAAATACCAGTACCATCTCTTTGATTATTTGTTTCTATAGTGGGCTTACCTGGTTCCGCTGCTAATGGATACCAATAATATTCCCAATGCTTATAATTTGGATTTTGTGCATAAGGCCATATGCTTCCATTATAAGCAAAAGTATTGTAAAAACGAGGATCTCTATTTCTATAAAATTGATTTAGATTTCCATTAGGATTATATGGTGTGCCATCAGCCATTGGAAATGCATCCATAATATTTTTAGTTGGATGAATACCTCCATTACCACCTTGATCTCTAGTACGAGATTGATACTCTGTATAGTTGTTTTTTTGGAATTCTCCAGAATTTGAAGCAAACTCGTTAAATCTATACCCAAAAACAGCTTCTGGAGTATTTAAATTGAACCACATGTTTTTCCAATCTGAATCTAAACTATTTCCTGAAGCAATACACTTATTATAAGCTGCTAAATTTGCATCGTAAGCACGTTGCCATCTTGATTGATCATCAGTTCTATTAAACATAGGACTTGCCCATGTTAATAAAACTCTCCCTTTTAAAGCTGCTGCTGCTGCTGCTGTAATTCTACCTGCATCATTTTGCGTGTATGGTCTTCCGTTTTCAAGAAGAGTTTGAGACATTTCTAAATCTGCTACAATTTGATCTATAACTTCACTAGAAGTACTTCTTGGTGTTTGATTTTCTGAATCATCTACATTACTAGGTTGAGGTTCTAATATTAATGGAACACCACCATATAACCTAACCAATTCAAAATATTGCCATGCTCTCCAAAAATAAAACTGCCCTTTTACTTGATCTTTAAAATCTTCATCAAGACCTGAGTACTCATCAACATTACTCAAATATAAATTACAATACCTAATTCTTGTCCAAGTGTTATTTGTAACACTTGCTCTAATTGCTTGCCCAATTGAAAATAAACAATGATTATTTAATGGTGAAATATCTGGGTATTCTCTATTTAAATCAGTTTGTCCAGCTATTTCATCTGATGACTTTGTAAATAAATCTGCGGTAGAATGTTCTACTGCTGCTCTAGACCACATTGCCATATTAGAATTTCTATCTGGTAACATTAAATAATACAAATGATCTAAATATGCTTTTGATAATTCTTCATATTGATATACCTCTACATTAACACTAGAAAAATCTCTTTTTTCTTCAATAAAATCTGCACTACAACTACAAATAAAGACTGCAGTTAAAAGAGTAACTAAAATTTTAATATTTATATATTTCATAATAAAATACTTTTAATAAAATTAAAAACCAACATTTACACCCAATGAAAATGTTCTAAGATTTGGATAACTATCATATGATCCTGTTGGTGGTAATCCGAATTTTTTATACGGATTGTATAAAATAAATGGGTTTATAGCCACAAAATTAAATCTAAAGGCACTTATACCCATTTTATCTGTAATTTTTTTAGGTATCGTATATCCCACATTAATATTTCTCATAACCAAGCTAAAGCTGCTTACTTGCCAAAATTTTGAGCTTACAGTATTTATACCTCCTTCACTATTTGGGGAACCTCTATTAATAGATTCTGAAAGATTTGGAATGCTTCCTGTTGGGTTTAAAACTGGGTGATACATATCTGCCCAAAAAGCAGGTCTATTTTCATAATTTCCACCAATTACATAAGAGTCAAAACTATCTTTTGCTCTACCAATTTCTCTATAACCTCCCCAATTTGCGGTTAAAACAGTACTTAAACTTAATCCTTTATAAGACATTTTAATTACTGAAGAAAATCCTTGAGGACCTCTTGCTGGTTTTTGTAATTGAATTTGGTCATATTGATCAATAACTCCATCTTTTTCTGCAAATGTTCTTGTTTCTGGATCCCAAGCACCTCTTACATCTCTATAATACAACATACCTGGTTTAAGTTGATCTGAATCTATATCAAATACTTTTGTAACTCCAGTCTCTGCAATATACTTATCAATATCATCTTGAGTTTTAAACATCCCTAAATTATCATATCCCCAAACTCCTCTATCTCCTCCAGGTTGTTTAGATTGCCAAGGAAACCAAAAATCTGGATTGGCAAAATTACCTTTTATTAATTCATACCTAGACCAACCTGTATTTAAGTTAACTCCATAACTAAAATCATCTCCAATAGTATCATCCCAGCTTATACCTACTTCTGAACCCCATCTATCCCATCTTCCTGAATTTGATGGTGCTGTAGACCCACCAACCGTAAAAGGAACTCCCGCAGTTAAGTCTACTAATTGCTCAGTACCGACATTATAATAATTCTCAATTGTTGTAGACAATCTATTGTCTAAAAATCTTGCTTCAATACCAAGGTTTCTTTTTAATTCCTTACTCCATCTAACATCTCTATTCGCTTGACCATTATCTTCTAAACCAACTGATAATGTAGAGTCGTCTCCAAAAATAGCACCCTCACCATCTTGGAATTGAAAAGTTTGACGCCATTTCCATGGTCTAATATCATCATTCCCAGCTAAACCAACAGAACCTCTAATTTTTAAATAATCAATTACATTAGATTTAAAGAAACTCTCTTTTGAAACTATCCATCCACCAGAAATAGAGTAAAAAGTACCCCAATAATTTTCAGGTGCAAATTTTGCCGAAGCATCAGATCTAAATAAAATTTCTACAAAATACTTATTATCATAATTATAATTTAGCCTACCAATATAACCTAAATCACCAGATTCAGATTTTTTATTTGTTGAGTTATTTTGGTCAAAATCTCCAGTCGTTTGAAGTAAATTTCCATTAAAGTACTCTGGAATACCAAATTTAATTACACGAAGTTCGTTAAGTTGTCTTTCAGCTCTTTCTACTGCAAATAAACCTGAAAAACTATGGTTTCCAAAATCTTTATCATACGAAGCTTGAAAACGAGCCTGTTCATTTTTACTTTTACCATAATCAATTAATATTCTATCACTATTTACAACTTCTTGCGTTAATCTAACAGAATTTGTACCTAAAGGCCCTGAACCATCTTCATAAACAATATAAGTTTGCCCTTGCGTAGTAGTTGTAAGTTGATCTGCTCCAAAAAATTGGTATAAATTATAAACACTTCCTTTTTGATCTCCTCTATTACTAGCCTGCTGTCTAGAATAATTAAGATTAAATTTCAATCCTTCTATAAAAGGTACTTCATACGTTAAATTTATATTGGTTGTAATGTTATTACTCGATGTTTGAGCTAGATTATTTAATCTTAATAACTCACCATAATGAAATTGAAACAACTCATCTCCTCCATCAGAACCATTTAGTACTGCAGGTAGACCATTTACATACATAGGCATAAAAGGTGTTCTATTTTGTAATTGCCTATAATCATCTTCACCAGATTGAGCTCCAATAGAACTTGCTGTTCTACTTACATCAGTAAAATATCCTGAAACTTGAAAACCAACCTTTAAACTTTTTCCTAAATTCACGTTTGAACCAGCTCTAAAGGACCAACGATCGTAATTTAAAGAGCCTAAGTTACCATCTTGTGTATAGTAAGAAATACCTCCAAAATAAGTTGCATCTTCTGTACCTCCAGATAAATTTAAATTATGTCTCTGAGTTCCTGCAGAAGACCAATATTCATCTAAAGCATTATACTTTATCGTTTTAAAATGCTCCAATTCTACTGGAGAAAAGAAATATTGACTATTAGGGTATGGATCTGAAGGATCATAAGAATTACCAATATTACCTATTGGGTTAATACTATTTAAAATATTAAATGTTTTACCATACTCGTAGGCATTTAAAACTTTTGGTCTATAATTCTCATCTGAAATAGAAAAATTACCACTGTAAGAAAACTTTGCAGGCCCTTTTTTACCTTGTTTTGTTGTAACCAAAACTACACCTTGAGAAGCTCTAGAACCATAAATAGCCGCTGCTGCATCCTTCAAGAAAGAAATACTTTCTACTTGTGAAGCATCTAAGTTATTAAACTGAGTAGGATCACTAAAACCTGTATTAGGATCTATCTGAACTACACCATCAATAACATACAAAGGATCAGTAGCTCCAAGTGCAGTAGCATACTTAGACCTAGCTGTTTCACCTGTAAGTGGACTTCTAATACTGATTCTAGCAGAAACACCAGGTCTAGATTCACCCCCAGTCACACTAACCCCTAAAACACGTCCAACAAGTGCAGAAGCTAAATTACCAACAGGTAAATCTTCTACTTCATCACCTTTAATACTAGAAACAGCACCTGTAATAGCTTCTTTTCTTTGAGAACCATAACCTACTACAATTATTTCATTTAAAGATTGTGCATCTTCTTTTAATACTATTCTAAAAGTTGTTTTATCTCCTATTGGGTATTCGTCTTTTTTCATCCCTAATAAAGAAAAAACTAAGATAGCTTTAGGTTTTACTGAAAGAGTAAAGTTTCCGTCAAAATCTGTTGCAACAGCGTTTGATGTTCCTTTTTCAATAACATAAACTCCAGGCAAAGTAACACCTGCCTCATCAATGACAGTCCCTGTAACAGTTATTTTACCACCAGTATTTTGTGCTAGTACAGAGAAATTTAACATACTAACAAAAAACACAATACATGTCTTTATAAATATTTTATTCATACTTATTTATTTAGTTTACAATCATTTAAAATAATAGGTGAACAAATTGTATCTTTTTAAGATTATAAATTGATTGATTTCAGAGTGCTAATATTGTCAATTTAAGGATAATTAAATGCTATTTTTGAACGGCGACCAATTTTATAAATCTCTTATATTTTATTTACAGAACTTTGACATTATGATAATAAATATACCTCTTTACTATCAATTACAAATTTAATCATTGCTATTATTTTTATATATTTAAAATAATACCTTGATATTCAATACAAGTTAATAAAATATATTAATACAAATAAAATATGATAAACGGTATTATTACACCTATGGTTACCCCACTTTTATCTGATAATTTATCATTAGATTTAATTGGCACTAAAAAACTAATTGAACATATTATTTCTGGTGGTGTGCATGGATTATTTATTCTTGGAACAACTGGTGAAGCTACGAATTTAAGCTATAAAACAAGAATAGAACTTATTATTGAAAGTTGTAAAATTGTAAATAATAGAATTCCCGTATTTGTTGGTATTACAGATACTTCTATAGAAGAAAGTATAAAACTTGCCTCTATTTCTAAAGAAGCAGGAGCTACAGCTGTTGTGGCTGCACCTCCATACTATTATAGACTTGGACAAATCGAACTTTATAAATATTATTGGAATTTAGCAGACCAAGTATCTTTGCCTCTTTACTTATATAACATGCCATCACATACCAAAACAAATATTGATATTGATACGACGCTTAAACTTTCTGAGCATCCCAATATTATTGGTTTAAAAGATAGTTCAGCCAATACCGTTTATTTTCAAAAACTTTGTCATTTATTTAAAAATAAAGATTTTTGTTTATTAGTAGGTCCTGAAGAAGTTACTTCTGAAACTGTTTTAATGGGCGGAAATGGTGGCGTAAATGGTGGGTCTAATATGTTTCCAAAACTATATGTAGAGCTTTACAAAGCAACAAATGCAAAAGATTTTAAAAGAATTGATGAACTTCAACATTTGGTAATGGAAATATCTACCAAAATTTATAGCTTAGGTTCTTTTGGCTCAAGTTATTTAAAAGGAATGAAAGGAGGTTTAGCAGCTTTAGGAATTATCGAAACAAATATTGCTCCACCATTTCATTCTTTTGAAGAAAAAGAAATGAAACTTGTTAGAGAAAATATAGAGAAAATAAAAGTAGAACTTGACAAAATTCTTAAATAATTAGTAGTTAAATATAACCACCAATGAACACTATAGATATTATTGTATTCTTTATTTATATAGGAGGAATTGCTCTTTTTGGTGGTTCTTTTTTTAAAAAGAACAAAACTTCGTCTTCTTATACCTTAGGAAATAAAGATATTCCTAGTTGGGTGGTTACCATGTCTATTTTTGCAACTTTTGTAAGTAGTATTAGCTATTTGGCATTACCAGGAAATGCGTTTCAATCTAATTGGAATGCCTTGGTTTTTAGTTTATCATTGCCTATTGCTACCCTAATTGCTGTTAAATATTTTGTTCCATTATATCGAAAAATAAACAGCCCTTCTGCATATACTTTTATGGAGCAGCGTTTTGGAGCTTGGGCAAGAATTTATGTATCCCTTTGTTATTTATTAACGCAGTTGATGCGTATAGGAACCATCTTGTACTTATTAGCTTTAACTCTTAATGCTATTACAGGTTGGGATATTACTACTGTTATTGTTTTTACAGGACTAATTGTAGCAGTTTATTCGATGTTAGGAGGTATTACAGCTGTACTTTGGACGGATGCTATACAAGGCATTATTCTAATTATTGGTGCTTTTGTTTGCATTGGGTTTATATTTTATAACTTACCTGAAGGACCTTCTCAAATATTTAATATTGCTGCTGAGAATGATAAATTTAGCTTAGGAAGTTTTGATTTAGATTTTAGTAAACCTACATTTTGGGTAGTTTTAATTTATGGTGTTTTTATAAATCTTCAAAATTACGGAATTGACCAAAATTATGTGCAACGTTATATGGTTTTAAAATCAGATAAAGAAGCACAACGTTCTGCTTTAATTGGTGGTTTAATTTACTTACCAATTTCTGCACTTTTCTTATTTATTGGTACATCGCTTTTTGCTTATTATAATTCTGTTGAAGTATTACCTGAAGCTCTGCAGGATATTAGTAAAGCTGACCGTGTTTTTCCTCATTTTATAGTTAATGCATTACCCCCAGGATTAACTGGCTTAATGATTGCCTCGATTTTTGCGGCAGGCATGAGTACCATTTCTACAAGTTTTAATAGTTCTGCTACCGTGTTTTTAACAGACTATTATAACAAATATTTTAAACAAGATGCTTCAGATAAAAAACGTATGCAAGTGCTTTATATATCTTCTTTTATAATTAGTATTATTGGTATTGCCATTGCAATTGCTATGATAAATGTAAAAAGTGCTTTAGATGCTTGGTGGAAATTATCATCTATTTTTAGCGGTGGTATGTTAGGTTTATTTTTACTTGGAATTTTCTCAAAGACCAAAAATGTAACAGGTGCCATTATTGGTATGATTACAGGAATCTTAATAATTTTGTGGTTAACCTTTTCTGAGGTTATTTTTGGACCAGATTCTATTGGTGCATCGTTCCATACGTATTTAACCATTGTATTTGGAACTATTGCTATTTTTCTTGTTGGTTTTTTGGTATCGTCTTTAATGAAATCAAAGACTTAATTATATAAAAAAAGCGGCTTCAATTAAAAAATTGAAGCCGCTTTTTTGCGTTAGGGATTGCAGTGGAAATCCTTTTTGAGAAGGAGATAAAAAGATTATAACTCTTCTTCTTCGCTCAGGTAAACTCCAAGTCTCACCTTTAGGAAACGCCCAAATTATGTTAACTATACAATCCCTTGTAAGTAGCACATGCTCTGTAATCTGATGCTTCTTTGTCCATCCCAAAAGATGCCCATGCACTTGGACGGAAAATATGATTTTCTTGCACGTTGTGCATGTTTACCGGAATTCTAAGCATTGATGCAAGTGTTATTAAATCTGCTCCTATATGCCCATAAGTAAATGCACCATGATTAGCCCCCCAATTAGCCATAACACTATAAACATCTTTAAAAGGCCCTTGTCCTGTTAAATTTGGTACAAACCATGTAGTTGGCCATGTAGGATTGGTACGTTCGTTAATGGTATTATGCACATCTTCAGCAAGTTCTATTGTTTGTCCTTCAGCAATTTGTAATACGGGACCAATACCTTTTACGATGTTAATTCTACACATGGTAATAGGCATACCTCCCTTGGTTTTAAAGGTTGATGAATAACCTCCTCCTCTAAAATATTCTAACATTCCTGGACCCCAAGTGGTATGTTCTAAACATTTTTCGACTTCATTTTCTGTGATATTCCACCAGGGTTTCATAACTGGTTTACCATCAATTTCTTGCTCTCCAGTACCATCCAAAGCTGAAGCTCCCGAATTTATTAAATGTATAAATCCGTCTGAAGCATCTCCTGTTAATGTATGACCAGTAACACGTTTTACGGCTTCTGGACTCCAATAGGTACGAACATCACTAAAAATTTGTGCTGCACCCGTTAGTAAATGTCCAAATAACATAGAAATACCATTCAAACTATCATTTTCTGTTGCAAACATAAAAGGTTGACGAATGCCATTCCAATCGAAAGATGATGTTAAAATAGCTTCCATAAAATCGCCATTAGGGAAATGGTCTGTCCATTGGCGTTGGCCTTGAAAGCCACCTGAAATAGCATTTCTACCCAGAGCTTCTTCTGCAAAACCAATGTCTTTTAGTTTTGGATTGCCTATCATTAAATCGCGACCAATTAAAGCCATTTTTACAACGTATTCCCAATCTTTATCAAATTCTTCTCTTGATTTTTGTTTTTCAGTTGGGTTATAGTCTTTGCCTTCTTTACAGTTTTCTTTAGTCCATTTTAAAGCCTTTTCATACTCTTCCTTATCATAAATACCTAATTCTATTCTCCTGATAAACTCAGTCATATCAATATTTTCGCAACGCATGCCCAAATAACTTTCAAAAAAATCAGGGTCTAATATAGAGCCCGCAATTCCCATAGAAACAGACCCCATTGACAAGTATGATTTCCCTTTCATAGTTGCAACTGCAAGACCAGCTTTGGCAAATCGCAATAATTTCTCTTGAACGTCTTCAGGTATACTGGTATCGTTACTATCTTGTACATCTTTACCGTAAATACCAAAAGCAGGAATCCCTTTTTGATTATGTCCTGCTAAAGCAGCTGCTAAATAAACAGCTCCAGGACGTTCTGTACCATTAAAACCCCAAATGGCTTTTGGAATGGTTGCATCCATATCTATAGTTTCGCTACCATAACACCAGCAAGGGGTTACTGTTAAACTAACTCCCACACCTTCTCTGGTAAATTTGTCTGCAGAAGCTGCAGCTTCTGCAACACCACCAATACAAGTATCAGAAATAACACATTCTACTGTGCTACCATCTGCATGTCTTAAATTTTTTGATAAAAAATCAGCAGCATTTTTTGCCATATTCATGGTTGATACTTCAAGAGATTCTCTTACACCATCCAATCTACCATCAATAACAGGTCTAATTCCAATCTTTGGTAATTCTCCAATTAAACTTTTAAACTTCATTTTTTTTATTTTTATATTTTAGTAAGGCATCCAAACAGTCATTTCTCCTTTACCACGATTCCCCCAAGAATAATATGGAACCAGCGTAATATCGATTTGTTTTTTATCCCTATTTAAAGGTTTATATAGTGCCTTCGTCCAGTTTGTGTCTTCAACAAAAGCTTTTCCTTTTATGCAAACAACTTCTCTATTTTTAAGATTAAATTTCTCTGTATTGAACGTAGAATTCACATCCAAAACAATACTATTGATATCTGTTTTTTCTGAAAGATCCGCAGACTCTATACAATAAACAACAGGCCCTCTTTTTACAGCAACTTGATTTTTAGTTTCTTCTACTAAAGGATTTGCTTGCATAAGTTCCACAGGCATTGGAATATTCAATTCAATAACATCTCCTTTTTTCCAATTCTTGGAAAGTTCAGCATAACTTCCTGATTTCAAATCAGCACTTACTTTCTTCCCATTTATTTTTATCTCTGAATTTGTACTCCATCCTGGAATTCTAACAAAGATTGAAAAGTCTTTTTTAGGTGCTTTTACAATTTTTAAAGTGATATTTCCATCCCATGGATAATTTGTTTTTTGCTCAATTTCAATAAGTTCACCTTTTGAAGATTTTGTTTTTAAATCATTGCTTCCATATAAATTTACATACAACCCTTTTTCTGAAACATTATAAGCATAATTATTAACCTGAGCTAAAGTTCGAGTTACGTTTGGTGCACAACAATTTGACCAAGCAATATAGCCTTCTCGTTGATTACCCCAACGTTGTGTAAAAGGTAAATTGTCTGAAACATTTAAAGGATTATTATAACAAAACTCTGTCCCTTCCAAACTTATTCCGGATAAAACACTATTGTACAAAGCTAATTCCATAACATCTGTATATTTTGCATCGCCAGTTAGTTGCAACATTCTCCAATTCCATAATACATTACCAATATTAGCACACGTTTCTGTGTGAGCAGTTGCGTTTGGTAATTGAAAAGGCCTACCATAAGCTTGATGTATTTTTTGAACATCTTTTGGGTTATAAGAAGTTCCATCTGGAGAAACCCCATCATATAAAGAACCACAACCACCTGTGATATACATTTTTCTATACACTACATCATTCCAAATAGAATTTAGGTTTTCTATTAACTTTACTTCACCTGTTTCTGCATATAAATCTGCTATTCCTGCATATAAATAATTGGCTCTTACTGCATGCCCCATAGCATTTTTTTGTTCTCGGAATGGAATTCTATCTTGATTATCATCCGTCCCATCATTGGTAGTGCCACGTATATCTATTAAATTATTTGCTAACTCTAAATAGCGAGGGTCTTTTACTGTTCGATACATTTCGATAATACCCATGTAATGAGAAGGACAAATAGCATTTCTTGCCAATTCTGGAGATGCTTTTTTATAAAAATCATATAAAAATTCTGCTACACCTTTGGCAACATCTAAAAAGTTAGTTTTACCTGTAGCTCTGTAATGCACACAAGCAGAAGTCATTAAATGTCCCATGTTGTATTTCTCGAAACCCAATTGCTTTTTTAACTCTTCTGGTCCTAAAGTACCCCAACGCTCCTCAATTAAAACAGGTGTATTTATATAACCATCTGCTCTTTGCACTTTTGTAAATAATGCAATTGCTTCATCTATTTGTTTGTCTAGTTTGGGATTTTTTGTAATTGCATAGACAGATGCCATTCCTTCCAAAATTTTGTAAAAGTCGCCATCATGAAATGAAGGACCCGCATGTTTATCTTTCATTAAACCTGCAGCTATTTCGAAATTTTTATAGGCGTGTGAAATGGTATCATTATGATATAGATCCCACATATATGGCAGTGTATTTTGGGTTTCTACATCAAATTGGATTTTCCAAAAACCATCAGTCCAAATAACATCTTGTAAATTAACGCTTTTCAATTTTGTATGTGGACTATTTGAATTGTCTACCAAACCATTATTCTGTGAAAAACCAAAAGTATTTACAAGAAATAAACTGAATATTACTATGATGTTTTTTTTCATTTGATTGTTTTTATTTTACAAATACATTGATTTTACGTGTCATTGAATCTCCATCTGCATCTATCACTTTTATCTCAAAAGAACTCATCCCTTTTGATATTGCTTTAAATTCAAGTTTATCTTTTTTAATGGAAATCTCTCCATTTTTAACATTAGAGAAGCTGTATTTTGGTTTTTTCTCAAAACCTTTAAAATAGTTTACTAATTTTAAATCTAATATGTCATTTTCATTTATAAAAAAATGAGGTTGTGCCATCCAATGTAAGTATTCTTCCAATTGTGTATAGCCATTTTTATCATCATCTAAATTTGAATCTGAAAAATCATTTTCAGTAGAATTTACGTTTAAATTATGTATTGTTTCCCACCAATTTGGCAACCCATCATTGTCTGTATCCCAATCTTTAGGTCTTATTTCACTTACATAATCAGGAAAACCGCCTGCATCTTTTTCTGTATCTATCATCCCCGGTAAATTACTTTTCTTTCCTTTAAAACTGTGTGTTCCTTTTAAAGTTTCCTTTATAATACGGTGATCGTGTTTGTCAAAAAATGGCTGAGTAGCACCAACATCAGATAGTACATTTTTATAAGCCTCTTTGGCAGATTGTGTATTTATATATGATAGGAAAAATGGTTCATCTACAAAAGTCTCATATTTCACTATTTCATTATTTCTTATCTTAGACCTTCTTCCTTTTTCTTGACTATTTTCATCAAAGTATCCAGGCATCACATTTCCTTTGAAAAAATAACGCTGACTTCCTTTTCCTACGCCTTCGTGATCAGCTGTTAAGGCTATAAAAATATCTGAAGCACCACCTGGCTTGTAATAATTATTCACAAAATTTACTTCATTAGCTCCTCCGTCAGTAGTTCTATGTCCCCAGTTATATACCACATTATTTCTGATATCTAAACGACCAGAGTAATAACCATCACCATTTAATCCACCTCCCATACTCCAGTTTCTTCCGTAGTTATGTGCTAGTAAATTATGATGAAAACTTCCTATATCTCCTCCAATAGTTGCAGCATAACCATGCATTTTTCCATTTTCATATTTACCATGACCAGCTACGTTTAATGCTTCAGAAATTAGAGTACGTTGTAAAGTAATATAATGAGCTCCTCTTGAACTGAAAGATTCATCAATTGTCCAACTAATAGAACAATGATCAATAATACTATGGTTTGCACCAGTAAGCCCCATTCCATCATAAGTTCTACCAGCTCCAATTCTTACTCTTATAAAACGAGCAATTCCATCATCACCTGTTAAACCGACAGGAGCTCTAGTAATTGTTATTCCTTCTCCTGGTGCTGTTTGACCTGCAATAGTTGTGTAAGGTTGATTTATTACTAATCGTGATTTTAATTCAATATTTCCAGATACATTAAAAATAATGGTTTTAGACCCTATTTCCTGATTTACAGCATCTCTAAAACTTCCTGGTCCGTCGTCGTTTAAATTAGTTACTGTAACTACTTTTCCTCCACGACCACCAATAGCAAATCTCCCATAACCTTCAGCTCCTGGAAATGCTAATTGTGCTGGTTTCAAAGACCATAAATTTCCTTTTGTAATATTCCCTTTATTATCAATAGCATCTACGCGCCAAAAATACTTTTGCATGCTATATAAATCTGAAACTACAAACCTACTATCAGTTAATTCACCTTTAAATTCATCTGTATTTTTATTTGCATTAATCACCTTATTTTTATCTTCTCCAAAATACATGTGAAATGAAGACGTTCCTTTTGGAGATGCCCATTTTAATTCTAAATCTTTATTAACTACAACGTGTTCATCTCCATTTTCAGGAAAAGGTGTATTGGTTTGTTTTTTTAAATCGGGTGTATCAATTTCGAAACCATTAAAAAGCATTTCTGCTATTTCTGAATTTGATTTTGAATTGATTTCAAAACGAATAATAACTGGTTTATTTTCTTTTGCCTCAAACTCTAAGTAAGCTGTTTCAGATGCTATTTTAGCAAATACACGATTACTTTGCGAAACCGTTTTTATTAATTTATCGTTTACATAAATATTTATAGAGGTATACTTTTTATCTCCTATTTTATCGAAGGTATTATGAAATGTAATTAAAGAATGTATTCCCGGTTTTAATCCTAAAATTGTCATTTCTAATGGTGCTTTAGAGAACAATCCGTCGCTCACCAACTGAGCATAATGAGGTGCACTCATACCTAACTTGAACCATTTCGAAGTAAAATCACCTTTTAACTTAATCGAGACATCGTCAAAAGATTTTTCATTTTCTTTTGCTTCATTTATTACCCATGATTTGTATGTGGGATCATGAACTTCATCTAACCTTCTTCCTGCAAAATCGAAATCTACTTTAAGACTTTGTTTTACGGTGTTATCTTGCTTTGTTTGACATTGTATGTTTATAACAACACAAACCGTCATTATAAAATATTTCAGTATATAATTAATAGTTTTCATTTAATTCAAATTTAGTTTTTGGTTTAAATCTAATTCTAATAGATTTTGAATATCTTTTTTTCGTGATTCAGGCGTTACCTGAATAATATTTACTTTTCCGTTTTCTAGTTTAACTTCTACAGTGGTATTTCTTGAAGCATGTAATTTAAAATGTACATTCCACTCTTTAGGCCATGCAGGGAACAATAAAATTTTTCCATCAATTTCTTGTAATAACATCTCTTGCATACCAATCATCCCAGAACCTCCCCAGTTGTGGTCTGGAACCCAATCAAATCCTGGTCCCCAAAACGCAGGGAAACGTCTTTCAGAATTTGCCATTTTTAGCAAATTATATTTTGAAGCTTCCTCTGTTAAACCTAGTCTGGCAGCAAAAATATTGTCTTGTTTCCAACCCACGTAACTCCTAAATTTTAGTGCATCTTCATCTAAAAAATATGTGTTTTGAGCAACTTCCAAATCTGCTTGTCCAATGCCATATAACTTCCAAGGAAACACAGGATATAATTGAGCGGGTTCTGTGTTGTTGATACGTTCCCATGTTTTTGCAGGAGCTAATACTTTTTGATGATTGATTTCTCTAAAATTTAAAGGCGGAATTCTGGTTTGAAATGCTTTTAAATAGTCTATTTCTTCTTGAATTAAATCTTTAGAAGACACTTTTAGCAACTTTTCTGAAATGACTTTTAAAGCTGAAATTGTACTATTGGCATTATTTGCCATTTTATAAGTTTCGACTGCTGACCCTGGATACAACACTAAATGCCCATTAGCATCTAAAGATTTTCTGCCACGTTTTTTAGCTAGATATTGATAGTGCTCATCAAAAAAACGAAGACAACTTAAAATAAATTTATTGTATTTTTTTACATCCTTCTTAGCATATTCTTTTTGCTCCAACATCATGTTACAAAACTCAAAAACGGTATCCCATTGGTATTCTAGCCACGCGTTATACTGCATACCAGGATCATAGCTTTCTGGTCGTTTCCATTCGTATTCTGCAGGATTTGGCAATCCGAAATTTTCTAATTGCTCGGTAAATGCAGCGCCTTTGTGATTCCAATAAACTTGACTGCGTAATTCGGCGTTTTTTTGAAGACTTAAATAGTAATCCAATTGCGAATCCATCATATCAAAATCACCACTTTTTAACATTGGAAAATAAACCAAACGTTGATTTTGTTGGGTCATGGTTCCCCCTCCCCAGTTTCTAAAATCTGGCGTAAAAGGATGATCTTCTTTTGTATAAACCGGATCGACTGTAAATAAACCACCATTAAATTTTGTTGGATATTTTCCATAAGCATTGGCTCCCAACATATAACGAAACAACTGATAATTTTGTCCTATTTGATATACAGAATCCTGTTCTTTTACATTTTCATTCTGAGTGTAAATAAAACTCCTATCCCAATACTGATTCCACCATTTTTTTGTTTTTTTTTTGTCTGCCTTATAAGAACCTATAAAATCTTGCAAACCTTGTTTATAAACCGAAATGCTTTTATTTTGAGCGATATGTAAATAAATTGATAATTGATGTTTTTTACTCAGTTTTTCACTCTCTAAACTAAATCCTTTAAAATCGGTATCTTGGTATTTTCCAGTATACGTTCCAGCAATCTTCATGTTTTTTCCTTTCATAACACCTCCAAAAGTTAAGTACTTTAAAGGATTCATCATTTGGTCTTTTACAACTCCCATTTGTTGCTGTGCTACCGCCACATCAAACACAGTTTTTTCTCTATTTTGATGATAAAAAGAAATGCTGTTGTTTTCAAAATCAATGGAATCTTTATAGGTAATAATATCTCCTTGAGGAGCCCATTTGTACGAATTTGCATTATTGGCTTTTCCTTTTACTGGTCTATTTTTATGTCTCCAACTTTCGTAAGAGGCTTTTACACTTAAAGATTCTTTACTTTTTATATCTACATGAATTACAGGGAGAGAAACATCTATCCAAAGTTTTATGTCCGTATTATTTTGAGAGATTTTCACATAACCATCATGTAATACCAACTCCTGATGAAACCCATCTTTATTTTTAAATGGATTTGGACTTAACTCCACTTTTACACGACCCAATTTTAATAGGGTATTGTGCTCATCAAAGGTTCCACTTCTTGAAAAATAAAAATATACACTTCCCTGTTCAACCCAAACATTTACTCCAATATCTCCACCTCCTAGAGGCATAGATTCTGAAGCATTTTTACTTTGGCTTGTCCAAACTTGATTGTAATCGTTAAGCTCAGGAATTTGAGCATTTAGTATAATCGAAAACATCCAAAAAAAGTAAATTATGATCTTTTTCATGATTTGATTTTCTTCAATATTTATTACCAGTTATCGGTTCTAAAAGAGGACATAGGCAAACCTCCTGTGCTAAAAATTTCTGCTTTGGTAAAATCTTTAAACAAATACCTAACAGCTAAAGGTTTTTCTACATTTGGAGAAGATAATATCACTGATTTTCTTCTCATATAAGTTGTGGCAGGGTAAAACACTTTATTTTCTCCAGCTATTTCAAAGCCTACTACTTCTTTGTTATATGAAGTAATTCCATTAGGTATATTGTTAAAAGAAACCGTTACCGTACTTCCTTTTATTTCCATGGCATTAAACTCAGGACTTAAATATTCAAAACCATCTACTCCATAAGTTTTTGCCAAAGCGATATAAGCCAATCTATATCCACCCACTTTTTTGTTATTTGGGTGAATATTATTTTCTTCTCCAACATCCATTAACACTGCCATACCAGAATTAGAAATTTCCTTTGAAGCCTTTAATTGTGCTTCTCTTAAATAAGCCGAATTGTATTCTTCTTTCTGATCGGTTGGATGAAATTGTGCATAATTAAACGGTGCAATTTGGGCATAATAAAATGGAAACGCTCCTTGATTCCACAACTCACGCCATGACCCTACCATTTTTTTGAACAAATCTTTATACTCAAAAGGTCTTTCGTAATTAGATTCTCCTTGATACCAAAGAGCCCCTTTAATTCCATAACCAATCACAGGTGATAACATTCCATTAAATAAAGTTGTGGGTACACGATTTGGATTGCTTTTTAAATCACTTTCTGTTTTTGGGAATGGTAAAGTATTATCAAAATCTTCTAACATTTCTTTATTCATCCAAGCCTCTACATTAGAACCACCGTAAGACACATGAATTAACCCCACAGGAACTTGTAACACCTCTTGCAACAAACTTCCAAAATACCAAGCAGTGGCACTAAAACGACCTGTTGTTTGTGGACCTGCTACCTCCCAATGCCCTTCAAAATCATCTTTTGGTTCTAAAACAGTGGCTCTTGGTACTGTAATCAAACGAATATTTTTATTAGATGACTTAACAATAGCATCGTTCCCTTCTATGACCGGTTGTCCAGGAAAACCTTTTAAAGGCATTTCCATATTAGACTGTCCAGAACACAACCATACTTCCCCTATCAACACATTGTTAATGGTTTTTATTTCGCTACCATTTAATACTATAATTATATATGGTCCTCCTGCTTTGGGAGTTGTTAAGTTTGTTTTCCACTTTCCTTGTTTATCAGATTTAACCTGATATTCTTTTGCATCCCAAGAAGTAGAAATCGTCAATTTTTCATGCTTGTTTGTCCAACCCCAAATAGGAACAATACTTTCTTGTTGTAACATCATGTTATCTGTAAACAAAGCAGGTAATTTAATTTCTGCTTGTATATTCATAACAGCATACAAACAAACAATTGTTATGGTCACTAATTTTCTCATTTTTTTAATTTTTTTTGAATTTTAATATCTCCTAACAACCCTGATTTCACCATCATGGTTTCATCTAACCTATAAGGTGCAGTGCTCCATGTTAAACGATCTTGTTTTGATAGTTTTTCATCACCAATCAATCTATTAGCCCAAGTATTGGTCACTTTTATAATCAAGGTGTTTTCTCCATTTTTTAAAGCTTTTGAAATGTTTTTTCTATATGGATACGTCCATAAAACACCACAATCTTTTCCGTTTAAACTGATTTCAGCAATATTATTGATTTCATCAAACTCTAGGAACATATCCTTTTCAACCTCCTTATTCCAATCAAATGTTTTGGTATAAATAGCGGTTCCAGAATAATATTTAATACTATCATTGGTTGAAGTAGTCCAGTCAAAAAGTTCATGAATTTCAATTGGTTTTGATGGACCGTGAAATGCTTTATCAAACTGAATGGTCCAATCTTGATTTAAAGTTTTAACAGTTTCAAATGTTGACCAGTTTTTGTTTTCTTCTGAAAGTTTTTTATTTGTATTATCTTTAAATATAACAAAATAAGATGCATTTGCATCAAGCTTTATTGGAATAATCGTTCTTTCATTTTCAATCTTCCAAGTTGATAAATCTGTATATGTATTTGTTACTGGATTGAATAATATCGGTGTTTTCCCAGACACTCGAAATGAAACTTCTAAATCCTGTTTTTCTTGTTTTTGGTTAGATAGAAAATAAATAGACTCTTTATTACTCTCTCTATGCGTCCAAGCGATGGAACCCACTTCTTTTCTTTCTAAATTCAAAAATTTCACATCTTGAGCCACTCCAAACTCAGAAAACGTACCTCCTAAATATGGCAAACGTTTTACATCCGATTTCCAAATAAAATCTACTGCTTTTTGCCATGTTACTTTATCTTCTTTGGAATATTTTCCTGGAATACCATTTGGTTTTTCACCAACTAAAAGAGTAGCTCCAGCTTTCATTAATGCTTGAATTTTTTCTGCAACAGCCAAAGACATTTTGTTATTGGGATTCATTTTTGTTTTTCCTGGAAACAACAAAATACTGTAAGAAACCCCATTACTAAATATCACTTTACCGTTTACAACTTTTGCATTGTGCAGCAAAACATCGGCATTAAAAGAATCGTATTTATAGCCATCTAAGGCATTTACCCATTGCGACAAATCGGTTGTGTTTTTTGAATACGTCACCTCTTTAGGCATGGTCGCCGTTGGCTGCCCTAAATTTTCTAATCTCATTTTTTCTAAAGCCAAACGTTCTTCTCCAAAAATATTTGGTAAAAAAGGCAACAAACGATCTGGTAAAACAGAACGCGACGGAATCTCTTCACCTGTAAAAACAGCTAAATCAATTACTGGTTTTCCTTTTTGCAATTGAAATTGTACGCGCTGACAATAATCGAAAAATGCTTTGCCAGGTTCCCACCAAGTTTGGTCGCGTTGAAAAAATGTACCAATGCCATCCAATGTCATTCCTGGTTTTCTATCTAACCACGGATTATGAACAAATACATGATAAAAAAATCGGTTGATTCCTAAGGCATAATTTCTGTCTGCTAAGGTTTTTAAATTCCCTGGATGCTCATTCCAATCCATTCGCAACTCTGTAAAAGCTTCTGCTTGAATAATATCTTTATTATAAATATGTCCGCCAGAAATAGCATCCAGCATGTCATTTGGTTTATCATGGGTTGGACTCTTTAACCAAAATTCACCTCCTGGATAATCGACCGTTTTAAAATGCAATAAATTATCACTCAACATGGTAGGCGCTACATTCTCTGAACTGAATTTTACACCTGCTTTTTTTGCTTCTGCAGCTAAAGTTCCGAAGAAATTATCGGTAATTAATTCTGAAATGGTTTTTCTAACATCGTACAAAACTTGCTCGCTCATTTCAATACTTTCAAGAGGAATCCCAGCCATTACAGGTAAATAATCTACTAAATCATAACCTCTTCGTTTTTTAAATTCATCGCTAAAAACAGGCGACCAGTTTTGACTGCCACATTCCCAACTATCTAAATGTAAAATTTCAACCACTCTTGATACTAATTCTGGACCAGCCGTTCTAAGCATTTCACCAAACCAATGATCGAGTTGAAAACGAATAGCATCCGGATTAAATTTATCTACTTCCAAACCTTTTCCGGCACCACCAGTAGCATTTTCATGACCTGTAGATGTATGCCCCATTCTTAAAATACGCCAATGTCCTTTGGGAGCCTTCCAGTTTAAAACACCATCAGCATCAACAAATTCTGAAATATTAATCATTTTAGATCCATCAATACAATCTTCATCCTGCATATTAATTTTTCTTGTTTGCGGACTAATACGCCAAACAGCACCAGATTTCCCTTGATAATTATCAATTAAAGGCTCGTTTGAGAGTATAATTTTAGTCACTTTTAAAGCCTGTTTCCATTTGGCAGCATCTAAATCTTCAGCACCTGGCTCTGTACCTTCTGGGTTGTAAACAAATCGAAAATACTTTGCTTTAGTTGGTTTTATGCTGTGCGTGTAAAAAGCATCTGTATCTTGCCACCCATGTCTTGGTGCCTCCAATCTGCCTAAACTTGTAAAATTTTCACCATCATTGCTAACTTCTACTAATAATCGTTGGGCTTGATAATTATTGCCTTTGGTTTCAATTTGAATAGACTTACAATTGAAAAAATCCTCAAATTTATATTGCACCCAACCGTTTTCGTACAATCTGAATTGTTTTTTTTCAGTGGATCTATCCGTTAAAAAAGAGGCATCAAAATCTTGTAAAGTTGAAGTTACTTTTGGCTGTAAATTAATTGAAGTTTTAAAAACTTCTTTCACTGGCAACGCAAACGTTGCGATATCTTTATAGTAATCCTGATAATGCTTTGGAACGAGTAATTTTAAATGATTGGTTTCATTGTCAGAAACTATGGTATCTGTCCAAACTACTTTTTGCATGGACATTTTAGGTGTAATCCATGGTCCTCCAGCTACTGCAAATCCATCGGCTGCATGAAACGCGATTTTCAACCCTAATCTATCGGCTTCGGTTAAAGCCCAATGCACCATGTCCCAAAATTCCTTGCTTAATTGTAAAACAGGCGGATCAATTAGCGGTTTATCATCAGGGCCTTTAATCGTCATTAAATAAGCGCCTCTTATACCTCCTTGTTTCATGGCTTCTAAATCGGCTGTAATTCCTGTTTTAGAGTAGGCGCTTTTCATCCAATACCAATACACCCATGGTTTCGACGAGTCTTCCGTAGGTTCAAAAAATGACAGCTTTTCCTCTTGGTTGGTTTTACAATTAAATACAACCAAAAACAGAACAAAGTATATTAGGTGTTTTAAGTTCATTTAATACTTAAATTTTTCAAGATTCTTATTTAATCCATTTTTGGTTGTGTTGAACGGTAATAAATAAAAACTGTATTCATAATTTTTTGACGGAATTTGATATTTTTCCATGGGAGCACCAACCGGAGACCAACTATCATTTCCTCCAATTCCCATCTGAATCAAATCAATATTTAAGGTTAAATAACCTACATCAACCAAATTAAAAGTATGTTTGGCTTGATTTAAGTTTTCTTGTGTATATGGCCAAACACTCATACTTAAAGGCTGTGCTCCTACAACCAAAAGCCCTTCGTTTTGAGTGGAAGTTGTACAAGCCAACCATCTTACATCGGTTCTATTTCCATTTTCTTGAGGCATTACATAAGGCTCTGTAAAATCTTTTAAAGGCAATGAATATTTGTTAACCATAAACCCGTGACTACGATCTATATAGTTTTCTAATTGTCCTTTTCCATACCAAGAAATTTGATTGAAATTATTTTCAACCCCCATCTGCATTCCTATTTTCGGAATATTTGGCAAATCAGAAGAAGCGTTTAATACATAATCAACCCTAATTAAACCATTCGGTTTGATGTTGTAAGTGATAAAAACATTTGCACTGTCTTTGATCACCTCGTAATTAGAAATTACCAATATCTCATTTCCTGCTTTTTTAGTTTTTACTGATGTTATTTTTGGTTTATTTTCATACCACTGCTTCAACACTTTATGTGGCTTCCATCCTTTTTTATCGTTATCGGTTAAAGGACGTGTAAAGTTTGGCATTAATGGAGCAAACACTTGTTCTGTCCCCTTAAAAACATATGAATTTAATGCTCCATTATGTTTATCTATTTTTATATTAAACCTTTTTCCTTTGATAGAAAAAACATCATTACTTTCTAAAACATCTATCTCTCCATCAATTTCAGAAAGATAAGAAGTCGTAGTTTTCTTAATTAAAAACTGATCTTCTGCAACAGTATGTCCTTTTGTTGCCCATAGCTCATCTTTTGATAATTGAAATTTAATATTGACAAAATATTCTGCATCAGCTTTAAGTTTCTGGATGTACTTTTTTATATCCAAATCCATTTTTTGTCCTGCTGTTAATTCAAAAGGTTTTAAAACAACTTCTTTTACTACGTTTCCATTTTTTAAAATTTGTAAAATAGGAGTATAATCTTTCAGCGATTTTATGGCTTGTCTGTTTTTAATAATTAGTGTATTTCCATCTAATTGACAAGTCACAGGTTGATACACCCATTTGTTTTCGTACATCGCTGCTTTTGGTCTACCATCAGATGCTACCACACCATTAATACAGAAATTCCCATCGTGTCTTACTTCTCCAAAATCACCTCCATAAGCATAAAATTCTTGCCCTGTTTTTTCATCTACCTTTAATAAACCTTGGTCTTTAAAATCCCAAATACAACCACCAATTATTCTAGGTAATCTTCTAAACTCATCCCACAATTCTTTTAGGTTTCCTGTTGAATTCCCCATAGAATGTGAATATTCCACAAATAAAATAGGTCGTGTATCCGCTTTATTATCCACCAAAAACTGTGGTGTGAATACTCCTGGGTAAAAACGACTGACCATATCTACATACGGTTCATCTTTTGGGTTTTCAAAACGGTGTGAATGATCTCCAGTGGATGGATATCTTGGATCTCGTTCGTCAATATATCCGTCTAACCTTGGATTTCCTTGTGCAGGTTCAAAATGCACTGGTCTTGTAATGTCAAAATCATGAGTCCAACCAGCCATGGCTGCATGGTTTGGTCCTTTTCCTGCTTCGTTCCCTAAACTCCACATAATTACACTTGAATGATTTTTATCACGCTCTACCATTCTGGTCATACGCTCTAGGTAAGCATTTGTCCAACTTGGATCATTACTCAATTTTCCACCCAAACCATGCGTTTCTAAATTGGCTTCATCCATCACCATAATTCCATATGCATCACATAATTCGTAGAAATATGGATCGTTAGGGTAATGACTTGTTCTGATGGTATTAAAATTAAATTGTTTGATGGTTTTTACATCATCTTCAATATCTTTTCTCATCAATGCTTTTCCTCTAATAGGATGATGATCGTGACGATTAACCCCATAGATATATGTTTTTTTTCCATTGATTAATAACTTCCCGTTTTCTTTAGAAAACTCAATAGAACGAAACCCTACTTTACAAGATTTTACTTCCGAAATATTTCCATTTTCATCTTTTAAAGTCATGACCAACGTGTATAAATTTGGTGCTTCTGAACTCCACTTTTTAGGATTTTTGATCGTCTTTTCAAAAAAACCAAAACGAACATTATCCAAACGAGGATAACTTTCATTTACAATAGCTTTGGCTAAAGTATCTATAGGTTTTTCAAATAAAGCCTCGTTTTTATCATTATACAACTGAAACTCAAACGAAGCATTCTTAATAGTATCTCCAGTTAAGTTTTCTAATTTTGGACGTAATTGAAAAACAGCATCTTTATACTCTTTATCTAATTTTGTTTGATAGAAAAAATCTTGAATGCGTAGTTTTGGTTCAGCCATCACAAAAACTTCTCGCTGAATCCCACTCATTCGCCAATGGTCTTGATCTTCTAAATAAGCACCATCACTATAGCGAATTACCTGAACCGACAATACATTTTCCCCTTCTTTTAAATATGGTGTTATGTTAAATTCTGATGGTAAAAAACTATCTTCTCCATACCCTAAAAACTCGCCATTGATCCATACTTGAAAAGCAGAACTAACCGCTCCAAAATGAAGCGTAACCGTCATGTCTTTTTGCCAATCACTAGGCACTGTGAATTTACGTTGATAAGACCCTACACTATTGTCATACTTAGGAACAAAAGGTGGATTGATAGGTCTAAAAGGATACACAGCACTTTTGTAAATTGGAATTCCGTAACCAAATAATTCTATATTAGAAGGCACTTCTATTTTATCCCATTCCTTTACTTCTTGCTTGTAAAAATCCTTAGGAGCTTGTACTAAGTTTTTTGCATACTTAAAATTCCACTCACCATTTAACATGATGAAACGACTTTTTTCTCTATTCCCTTCTAAAGCATCTGCAACGGTTTTATAAGAATAAGCCGTAGCTCTTGCAGGTTGCCTGTTGATGCTTGTTACCAACGGATCTTCCCAAGGTGTAGATTTATATTTCTGAGGGGCATTAGGAATCCCTGCAGGCTCTCCTGTAACTGTTTGTGCCTTCATATTTGAAATCCAACAGGCAAAAATTAATATGACAAGCGTTTTTATATTCATTAATTATCTATTAAAACATTCTGTTTTGTCATACCGAACTTGTTTCGGTATCTCATATTCTACAACCTAACCTAATGAGACCCTGAAATAAATTCAGGGTGACACATGGTTATTTAATCTCTATTTCATCTTTTGGAGGAGTCACAAAATGAATATCACTTTTTCCAATGTCTTTTGAAGTTGCCAATGCAATACCACGTTGCCCTGCTTTGTTTACAGCACAGTAATAATGATACACAATCCCCTCATGTTTAACCACAAATGATTTATGAGCAAACAAATCATCATAAGGTTCTGATGACTGAATTAAATCTTCTCCCTCCCAATCTTTCCAATGAATCAAATCATTAGACACTGCAAATCTGTTGAAAGCCCCTTGATCCCAACCTGTCCAAAAAGCTCCAAAATAAAACATCACCCAAGTGTTGTTAATTCTTTGAATAAAGGCATCTCCTGAAATCCCTTTATGATGATTGATTACAGGTCCATCTCCAAAACGTTTCCAGTGTTTCATATCATTAGAAACAGCCATGGCAATACGTTCTGCTCCTTTGGCTGGGTTAATACTATCTCCACGAGCGTTGTAATACATCACAAAATCATGTCCTGTTTCTTTATCCACATCTCTAATCACAGAACTTTTATACATGGTACTGTTGTCCCACCATTTGGCTTTGTCATCATTTGGTTTTAAAACGGGTTCTGACAATCTTTTAAACTCTTTTGGAGTTGTTGGTAACTCATCAGTATAAGCCATTCCCATAGATAATATTCCAGCTTCATAACCTGTTGTATTTCCACCAAAATAACTCATCCAATACTTATCATCATAAGATTCCCATTTATAAGAACCTTCCCAAGTAGGGTCTTGCAAAGCAATGTATCCTGCTTTTTGATTCACATCCCATTCCGAAGTGTCTTTTGAAAACGACATCACTTTTCCTAAATGTTTCCAGTTTAACAAATCATCACTTTCTGCCAACCAAGTTTCGTAACCACGTCCTTCAAAAATTAAATACGTCATATACCATTTATCGTCTTTTCTGAAAATACTCGGACAATCTATTTTATAGGAATTATCAGTTGGCACCATAATTAACCCGTATTTATAAGGTGTTTTAATTTCATTGTAAATTTCTTGCATCACCTCATTAGTAATCTCTCGTTTTTTAAATTTTGCCTGACCACAACCAGTAAATATGACTGAAATTAGGATGATGATACAATAACTTAATGGCTTCATATTTAAATTTTCTAATTGCTATTTTAAATCTATCAATTCTTTACAACTTTTTAACACGTTCAGCGAGTGCTTCTCTATTCAATTTCACTTTTACCATACCCATAGGATGAAATCTCTTTTCCAAATCTATAGCAGCATACACAATGGTATAAATATCATTACCTTCAGGAATTAAACACAAAGGCGTTCGCATGATATCCCACCATTTATCGACCTTTTTTTCAATAGGTAAATAACGCGCTTCAGACCAGTTTAAGCCATCTTTAGACAACGAATATGCCATCATGTTTGGTAAATGATGTCCCCAACCATCTGGCCCACCATCAAAAACAGCTATATAGGTTCCGTCTGGAAGTTTAGAAACAATAGGGTTTTCAACGAAAAAAGGATGCATTGAAGTGATTGGATTTACGGAAGCATCTAAACGTTTCCAAGGACCTTCTAAACTTTCAGATTTAGCAAGTGCCACAAACCAACCTTTGCCTGTTTTCTTAGGATAATCATCCCAAGTTTTAAAAGGATATGCACCACTATAAAAACCAAGAAATTCGTTTTCATTTATTTGATATGGGAAAAAAGAAGCAACTCCTTGGCGACCTTCCCAAGGTTCTGAATTCAAACCAGGTTCAATAATAATTCCTATATCTTTGTATGGTCCGCCAACACCTTCAATACCTTCTACTTCAGATTCGCATCGCCAAATACGTCCAAAAGAATGATTTGGTTCTATTGTTTTACTAACTGTGTACGCCAAATAATATCCATACCATTTATTCGCTTTTTTATTAAAAACTGGCATATAAGACCATATAGCAGCTCTTCTATCATTCATTGGATTATCGTCATCTGTAACCGCATACGTTCCACTTGCTTGATATATTGTTGATTTACGTTTCCAATGAATAGCATCTTTGCTTGTCCAATGTCCAATTTTAGTTTTTACACGATCGTAATAAGCTTCTACGCCAATTTCTCCAGCACGTTCTGTTGGAAACATATGATAAGTATCTCCTACTTTCACAACTCTACCTCCTTCAAAACCACCTTGTATACCTTCTGTTCCTGACATGCCTTCATCTATAGTTGGTGCATTTTCACCTCCTAATATTTCAAAGATTGGTTTTTCATCTGAAAAACCTTCAACAATAAATGTTGGATTCCAAAGATTACCGTCTGGAAATTCTGCATTACGAAACACTAATTCTTGATTATTTTCAACCACACCCAAAACTGTAAACAACTCTTTATAATTTGGATTAATTGTATGTGTGCCTTTCTTATAAGATATAGCATATACATTTACAGGAGGTAATCCTGTTATAGTAAGCGCATTTTTTAAAACAAGCTCCGCATTTTCTATAGGTTTTTCGTCTTGAAATACACCAACAAGAACTTTTACAGGTACTTTAAATTTTAATTTTAATGGGTTTGTATTTTCTAGAGGTAACTTAATACCTTTTAAACCTTCTAATTCTGAAGCGATTCGTACAATATTATGTTTGCTTCCTGAAAACACATGCGCATATTGTGTAATTTCAAAAGTTTCATAATTAGAATCTACAATCTTAAATAAAGCTGCTTTCCAATTCGAATTTGAATTTTGAGCCACTCCGAAAGAACTTCCTAGAGTACAAATTAGAATAAATATATATTTTGCTTTAATCATCTGAATTTATAATGCTTTGTATGTTATTTGATAGCCCTTATTAGGTTCAATTTTCATTTCATATTTACCTTCCCCTAGTGCAGTGATACTGCCTGAATTTGTTAATGGCTTCGTTGTACTTTTAAATATTAAAATCCCCACTCCTTCTGAAGATTTCACTTTAATTTCTTTCGTGCTACAATATATATCTACAGAACCATTAGGCGTAGGCACTTTTCCTTCTATCCATTGTAAACCCCCTAAATTAGGTTTCACTTCGTAAGTTTTATATCCTGCTGATATTGGTTTTACACCAAAATAGTATTTCCCAAAAAGGTAAATAGGACTTGCTCCCCAAGCATGACAAAGGCTTTTTCCATAAGGTCTACCATACATTGCTAAGTGTTCTTCTCCTTTATCACTAGGGTTATATAATTCCCAAAAAGACGTGGCTCCTAGTTTTAACATACCTCCCCAATAATCACGAATTTCATCTAAAACAAATTCTTGTTCACCCAAAGCGCATAACGCTTCTAACTCAAAAAAACGCATATAGGGCGTGGTTATTTTCTGAATATTATCATTTAATAACACCTTATTTTTTACACTTTGCTTTTGTACTTCATCAAAATAATCAAAAAAGATACCAAACATATTAGCGTATTTGGTAACAGTATCTTGCACATCGCCATCTATATACTGATGTTTCATGACTTGCGCTTCTTTATCCCAGAATACATCAAATAATTTCTCTTTTAAATCATCGGCTAATTTTTGATATTGTTTTTGGTCTTCATTTTCTCCTGCTATGTCTGCACTAACTGCTATAGCTTCTAAACTTCTTACCAATAGCATTTGCTCGAAACTAACTTCTCCTGTTTTTGCTAATCCATCTGCCCAATCAATAAAAACCCAATCACCTTCTAAAGGTTCTAAGAAGCCATTTTTATTTCTTCTGCCTAAGCAAAATTCCATGAGTGTTTTCATTCTTGGATAAAATGTCTTTATAAAACTCGTATCGCCAGTGTATAAATAGTAATCGTAAATCCCCATAAACCAATAAAGCGAATAATCCATAATGGTATTAACGTGAGCTGTTACAGGATCTTTTCCACGAAGGGCTATTAAAGTTCGTTCTACAGATGGAGAATCGAAGAACAAATAATAATTCATTAAATAACTTTGATAGGCATCACCAGACCAAATCCAACGGTCCCGTTTAATTCCGTCGATAAAAAATTCGCGAGATGTTAAATGCATGGTATATGCTGACACATCCCAAATATCATTCAATAAATCATCTGATGATTTAAATTCGCCACGATATTCTAATGGCAAATATTCATGAAGCATCGAAATAGAATCATACTCTAATGTTGCATCTGCTTGAACTTGCACATACCTAAATGCTTTAGATTTATTATGGGTGTATTCTTTTGGCTGGTTACCATCAAAATGGATATAGTCTAATGTTTCGCATTTTTCAGAATCTAAAGCTTCCTCACGAGATTCTCCATAATACAAAGCTAAATTCCCTTTTCCTTTTAAACCATTAATTTTAATATAACCAAAGGTTTCTTTTCCAAAATCTATCAATTTTCCATCACCAATTTTTTCTATTTTTTTTGCATTCCACGGTTTGGTTGCTAATCTAAATTCAGAAGGTTTATCTTTAGGTGAATTAAAACTCCATGAACCAACAGGTATCCAAGGCGTTCCAGATTGCTGCGCTTTTCCAGTCTCATCAATCCAAAGTTTATCCTCGTTCGTTACAATCCAATTTGCATTAGATTTAACGTATTTGCCTTCAACATAAATAGCTGGCAGTACTTCTTGATTATATACTTTAAAAGAAATTTTATGCTTTCCAGCCGGAATTGTAATTGATTTAGGTAGCCCATAAATTTGAATACCATCAACAAGTAGTTGAAACGTACCCTCTGAGTAAATTTTCACTTCATCTTGTTCTGGAATATCAACTTCTGTTTGAAAGGTAACCAAAGGATCAGGACTGTAATATTTCCAAAGCGGAGGAAATACAGCTTCTCGTTCTGTTCGCCTTACTTGCATTTTATTACTCAACCAAATTTCGAAATCGCCCGGATACCAAATCCAAGTTGAAGTAGCAGAGTTATTTGGTAAAAAAGTTTTACCCATTTATTTGTTTTTTTTATGATAATTTAAATTCCGTATTAAATATGATCTCCGTATCTTTCTTCTGTTATTTGTTGCAAAGTTTTTCCACGAGTATTTGGTGTCCAAATAGTTCCTATTATTAAAGCGACAAGAAGCAATCCTACCATAATGTAGGCTGCTGTGTTAAATCCTTCACCATTTTCACCGTAAATATGTACAAATCCTAATCCCCATATAGCGGCGATAGCTCTTACCACAAAGAACATAACCCCTTGTGCTCCCGCTCGATATTTGGCTGGAAAGAGTTCTGAAGCCCAAAGTGCATAAAATGCCTGTACACTTATACCTGCGTGAATACCCCAAAGAATTGTAAAAGTCCATAAAGCGGCATAATTTTTTATTCCAATAAAAATGAGGATGCACCATGCCACTATACCTATCAACGTGCCAATAAAATACAACAAACGCTGATTTACCTTGTCGACTATCATAGCAAAGCCGAAATAAGTTACCGCAATAATCACAATCCATTGTACGGCCGATACCATATTAGCTTCTCCGTTGGAAAGACCGCCTGCGTTTTCATAAATATGTTGTTGAAAGAAACCCATGACCGAAGCAACCATGTTCCAGGACACGTAAATACTTGCAAGAAAAAGCATGGTGCGAATATTTACCTTATTTTTGAAAAGTAATCCGAACGAAGCAAAAACACTCGGTTGTTTCTCCTTCCCTTGAGCTAGTTGAGCATCTTCCCAATCTTTTGATTCATTGAGTTTTCGTTGTAAAACCCATGCAATAAACGCGACAATAAACAAGGAACCGAAAATAATACGGCTGCTGAATACATTGACTGCTTCAAGGCTTACATCGTTACCTAAAAATAATGTCGCGATTTTTTCTACATAGCTGAATAGCACACCGGCTGCAGCATCAGCTTTGCCCGGAGCAAGCAGCATTCCCAGAAGTAAAATGATTGTAGGGCCAACTCCCCAAGCAAACTGAGAAATTCCCATATTACGTCCACGATTATTGACTTCTGAATTTTCGGAAATATATGTCCACGAGGCAGGAACACCTGCTCCTACAGAGATGCCAGTAATAAGAAATCCAATCAACAGCATTTCGAAATTGACTGTAAACATAATTATTGCAATCCCCAACATATACACAAGCATATTGTAGGTGTAAATCGTTTTTCGTCCATACTTGTCGGCAAGAAAACCACCAATAATCGCACCGATTGCAGCACCAAAACAGTTGGCACTAATGGCATTAAGCCAGCCAAGATTCCCTTCAGTAAGTCCTAGGTAATTTTGCCAAAGCGTCAATCCGCTTGCTCCCGCTACAATTGCTCCAGCATCAAGATAATTAGTAAGCGATACAGCAATCGTACTTTTTAAGCTTCCTTTTTTATGTTCCATTTTTATTATATATAATTTAAGGTATCATTTAAAACTAGTCTCGTTTAATATTGAAAATTTTATCAGAAATTTACATTTCTTGTTTTGCATTTCTCCAACATTCTTCTATAATTTCTTTATATAACAATGCTTGCTGCCAACGATCTCCTTCTTCTTGTTCGATACCTGAACCGTTAGGAATTGTTCTTGCATAAAAAATTTCAGCTTTTAACAATTCTACTGTAAAACAGATATAATCTCCAGGTTCTGCTGTTTTTAAAAATCCTATAAATGAACGTTTCCACATTTTTTTAAAATGATTTACATATTCAAGATTTATATCGTTTTTAACATCTACCTGAATGCTTCCTGGATTTCCAATTCTACCATGCATAAATCTTACTCTATCAAAAATAGGTTGAATAAAATTCAATTTATTTTCTATACCTCCATAAACCATTTCTTGCCCAGTATACCAGTGAGAAAAATCTCCATTAAAACGAATTTCTGGAAATCTTTTTGTTAATTCTACTGTTCTAAATATATCTTGAGTAATTGTTGCACGATGTGTTTCTATGTAAATTGGGAAGTCGAATTTAGAAGATATCTCTAAAACATATTTAACCAATTCATCTACTTTTTCATCAGATTCTATACCCCAACCTAAATGAATGGTTGCACAATTATAATTTTCTGCATTCCATTTTGGTGCTAATTCATCTAAATCTCCAACGTCATTAATTCTAGCATGTGCCGTTAATTGCAATCCAAATTCTTTACATAGTTCTGGATTTCCATCTTGAATACCTTGAAAACCTGCTTTTACTATTCTAATGTGTTTTTCTCTGTCATTTCCTTTTGGCCCTGTTGAAAAAGATGGTAAATCTTCACAGGTTCCATAATTTATATCAATACGTAATGATGGGGCATTTTTAGAACCATCGTTTGTATTTTTTATCATAATTAATTATAAATTTATTCTTATCAAAAGTAATCGTACTAATAATTTCCGTTGAAAAATAGGTACAAACAGATCATTACTGTAATTAAGGTAATCCAAAGAAATTTAACTTTTGGAGATAATTTTGCCTTTGTATAATTTAATGTGCTTAAATATGGATTACTTTGTTTATCCAATTTTGATATAATTACAATCATAATTGATAGAAATACGAATATGTAAAAAGATAAAAGTAAAAAATGTGGCCATATTTTTACAGCTGAATTGGGATCGTTTGGAAAAACCCATAAATATAAAACCCCAATTAATAAACTTAATAAAGTACCAAATATTAAAATTATGTTTGCTGCTTTTGTTGTTGTTTTTTTCCATAAAACACCAAACAAAAACACTACAGACATTGGTGGCGCAATAAAACCTAGAACGGATTGAAATACATCAAATAAATTTAATCCTTTAATGCTATCTATTGCCATAGTAATAAAAATAGATAATATAGCTCCAGAAACTGTAACCATATGACCTACTTTAACTATTTTTTTCTGACTTGCATCTGGCTGAAATTTTTTAACAAAAATATCCATTGTAAACACAGTACTTAGTGCATTTAACGCAGAATCTATTGTACTTACTAAAGCCGCAATTAAAACTGCCATAACCAAACCTTTCATTCCTGTTGGAAATAATTCTGTTACCATTGTCATATAAGCTTCATCAGGATTACTAAGATCAGGAAACAAAATAAAGCACATAATTCCTGGTAAAATAAATAGAGGAACATCAATAATTTTTAACCATCCTGTAAAATTTGCACCTAACTGACCCTGCTTTATATTTTTAGCTCCTAATACAGATTGCACCATAGATTGATCTGTACACCAAAACCAAACTCCCATAATTGGATACCCTAATAAAATAGCAACCCATGGATAGTTTGCATCATCTGAAGGCATAAAAAGATTCCAATAATTTGATGGTGTTTTTTCTATGATTCCGCTTACTCCACCTACTTTTTCTAGACCTACCCACATTAAAGCAAATGATACAATTATGAGTAAAACCATTTGTATTACATTGGTATATGCAATTGTTTTAAGGCCACCAGCCATGGTAAAAAACCCAGCAATAAGTAACAATATAACTACGGATAACCACATAGGTAAATTTAAGATTTGCTTAATTAAAATACCTCCAGCAAATAGGGTTAAAGACAACCAACTTAATAAAACTGTTACAATAGTATACCAAGCTAAAATATTTTGTGTAGAATCACCAAAGCGTTTCCCCATAAATTCTGGCAAGGTTTGTACTCTAGCTCCTAAATATCTTGGTGCAAAAACAACTGCTAAAAGAAAGATAAATATAAATGCATACCAAGAAAAATTACCTGCAACAATACCTGTTGTATAACCTATACTTGCAGAAGCTATTAACATTGAAGGACCTACATTAGTACCCCACATATTAAAGCCAATACTAGTCCAGTTTAGGGAATTACCTGCTAAAAAATAATTTTCATCTGCAGGTCTTTTATTTCTAATACTTATCCAAGCTCCTATTGCTATTAATACTAAAAGATATATACCTACAACTGCAAAATCTAGGACATCTAATTGATCGTATATATTCATTTTTATAGTTTGTCTAAAAATAAATTTTTAGTTAATTATTTTTTAAAACTGTAATTAAACAGTGTGTGTACTAATATTTTCCCCTTCCTTTATAAATGGTTCTGCCCAATATAATGGTTCTCCAGTGCTTTTTAAAATTGGTTCTGCAGAATATTGAATTAATAAAACACGTCTTGATTTATTGGTCTTATTAGACCCACTTCTATGGAAACAGGTACTTGAAAATAAAGCAACATCACCCGCTTTTAATACTGCAGGTACTCCTGGATTATCACCAAAGTAACCAATTTTATCATTAGTACCTTCTTGCAGTACATGATCTATTCTATTTTTTACACCAGCATCTTTGTATGGTAGTAAATAAACAGTTCCGTTTTCTTCTGTTACATCGTCTAATGGACACCAAATCGATAAATAGGGTTTGTGGTCAAAATCTAAATATCCAGAATCTTGATGCCATGAGAAAGTCATCCCTTTATCTGCAGCTTTTACCACATATTGTTCTAAAAATAAAAAAACATCTTCACCTAATATTTTTCTTGTGATTTGTTCCATTTCTTTTCCAAAAATTAGGTCTTGCATAGTTTGACTATCTTTATAACGTAAAGCTATAAAATAGCGCTTTCCTTTATGATTTATTTCATCTACCTCAACACCTTTTCTATCCATTTCATCATCTTTTTCTTTGATAAAACGTTGACATTCTCCTCTTAATCGTTCTATAAGTTCTTGCGGA
The DNA here is from genome assembly GCF_001761365.1 of Polaribacter vadi. Lineage (NCBI taxonomy): Bacteria > Pseudomonadati > Bacteroidota > Flavobacteriia > Flavobacteriales > Flavobacteriaceae > Polaribacter > Polaribacter vadi. The sequence continues at coordinate 2,438,013 of NZ_CP017477.1, forward strand.
ATTACATTTTTTAAAATGCAAAAACCGTCTTCTTTAAACTGATGCAATTGCTCGTTAGATATAACTTTACTCATATTTATAATTTTTAATGTTGTTTGCTTACTTTATTGACTATTCTATAAAATCTATATGATTCCAAATTCCTTTAAAGCTTTTATCTATTTTTATTTGCGCTACTTTATTCATATCCATCTCATCTGTACAATTTACAGCTTCTGGATAAATAGGAAGTATTGTGTTTTGTTTAATCCAAACTGGCATATCTTGCATAGGTGCTTCAAATGACTTTAACCATTGTTGTCCTTTAAAATACTCTCCAGTAAAAAAATTAATCCAATTACCTTCTGGTAAATAAACATCTCTTTTGTTTTCTGAATTCATCATTGGAGCTATTAAAAAATCATCTCCAAAATAATATTGATCATCTAAATGCCAACACATTTTATCATCTTGATGATGCATTAATAAAGCTCTTAAGACAGGAAAACCTGTGGATGTAGTTTTTTCTCCTTGCTTAATAATGTATGGAAGTAATGCATAACGCAATTTCCACCATTTTCTAATAGTAGATGCTATTTTTGGATAATAATAAGGTTCTCTTTTTGATGTTCCATGATAACGAATATGTGAAGTAAAAACACCAAATTGCGTCCATCTTACATATAAATCATCAGGGATTATAGAATTCATAAAATTAGGTACTCCATGAAAACCAGGTACATCATGACTCCAAAAACCAAACCCAGACAATCCTAAATGAAGGCCGCCTTTTAATGAACCTGCCATTCCATCCCAAGAAGCAGCTGCATCACCCCCCCAATGAATAGGATAGCGTTGGCAACCTGCCCAACCTGCTCTAGCCCAAACAACTCCTTCTCCTCTTACTTCTTGTGTAACTTCAAAGGCCGCTTTTTGATATAATAACGCATACAAATTGTTTAGAAATTCTGGTGCCATGTTTTGGTAATCTGCGTCTAAATGAATCTCTTCACCGAAATCGGTTTTTATACAAGCAACACCCATTTTTAGCAATTTCCGTAACAAATCTTTATACCATTCTACCGCTTTTGGGTTTGTAAAATCTATGGTTCCTGCGTAGTCTAGTGTGCTAAAATTTGAACCTCCTTGTAAAACTTGACCATTTAAAGTACCTATATAATTTTCATTTTTAGCCTCTTCATATTGTTCTGCTTGCTCAGAAATGTATGGCATTTGCCAAAGACTTACTCTATATCCATTCTTTTTTAAGTTTGATACAAATCTTTCTGGATCAGGAAATCTTTCTGAATTAAATTTCCATTCGCACAACCAATCTGTTTTAAACCAGCCAGTGTCTAAATGAATTACATCACAAGGAAAATCTTCATTTCTCAATCGATCACATATTTCATTCACCTCATCTTCAGAGAAATATGTCATTTTACTCATCCAAACTCCAAAACTCCAAAGTGGAGGAACAACAGGAAAACCTGTAAGTTTTTTATATTGATAAATTATTTTTTCTGGAGTATCTTCTCCTATCAAAAAAATATCTAAAATGGGTTCTTCAACTAATAATTGAACAGATCTTGTAGAAAAATCTGCCATAGAAAATTTGCAATAGGATGATGTATGCAAAAACATTCCATACATTTCGCTAGACAAATAGAATGGAATATTTTTATAAGTTCTTTTATTATTTACACCTTGTCCATCTTGATTTTTAAGTTGAAATGTATGACCAGACAAATCCATTTTAGAAAAACGTTCTCCTGTACCTACAAATTTTTCATCTGCTTTTGCATGAAATGAAATAGACGCTTTATTAGGTTTTCCATTTTTTTCTATAAAAGAAAGACACATAGCATCCATTCTGTTTGGAAAAAATTGATCGTATGCACTTACCACAACTTCTTTTTTACCATCAGGATAAAAAGTAGCTTCCATAGATTCTTCTGGATTTGGTAGTAAATCACTCCAATAATCAATTTCGGAATCTGATAAGTTAAAGACTGCACGTTTAACTCCCTCTGCATCTTTTACAACCCAAACTTCTTGAGACTTTTCAAAACTTAATTTTGTTTCTTTTACGTCAGAAGCTATGTCTAACATATCAGATGTTTGCATTATTTCTTTATCAAAACCTATACTTACTCTTAATATTTTACTACCAAAAGCTCGTAAATAGACTTGATAATTTTTCTGTTCTACAGAAGTATCTGGCGCTATTTCATTTGATAATAATTGACATTGAAATGGCACTGTTAACACAATACCTAAATCACTTTGATTTATAGCTATTGGTTTACAGGCTTTCCAAAGTCTTGATATTCCTTGTTCTAGAGGTAAATTTGTATCAAAATCTAGAAAATCAAAAAACTGATGGTTAGTTAGTTTCATTAATTGGCTATTTTCTTTAAAAACACCCAAATTTCTTTTCTTTTTGTGCCTTTAATTCCTGTTTGATATTTTTTCATTAACGCATTCCATTCGTTTACACGAGGGTTGTTTTCTCTTGTTTTAGGATTTAACTTATCTAAACTTTCTCCTTTAGGGATGCTTATAATTAACATTAATTGGCTATCTGTTTTAAAAACTTGTAATTGTTGAAAATCTGCATTACAAAAGCCTTTAGAAACTTCTGGCCATTTTTCAAATTGTGTTTTATGATAGTCTAAATACTCTTGCTGCAGCTTTTTATTTTTAACTAAATTAGCTGTTAGTATAATATGATCCCATTCTGATTCTGGCTTAGATTTTTCACATCTATCAATTTTTTTAAAATCATAAATAGGATTTTCGTAAATTTTAATTTTAAGTTTTGGGAAAGCTAAAGACAATTTCCTTTTTACTCTTTCTGGTTGATTCAATTTTCCATAAATCACTAAATGATTTTTCCATTGATATAATTGTTGATCTACAATTCTAAATCCTTTAATTGTTGATTTAATTTTAGCAACATCAAAATCAGTACCTATTAATTCTACAACAACAGGATCTGGTAATTTTTGCATCCCCCAAGACTCATCTATAACAACTTCCTTTTGTAAATCACTTTTATAAGGAGCTCTAATACCTGCATTATTTTTAATGGTTTCGCTAACATATGCGTTGTTATCTTTCCAAATATTTCCTGCAGGACCATTATTATTTCTTAAATTTTTCTCAACTGGAATCCAATTATTTTTAATAGTAAAATAAGAAGTCCCTTCGTCTGTATACAAATACAGCCACAAAAAAGGATCATGTGCATACGGACTATGATATACTTTATCTATATAATTTTCTTCTATTCTACTATCTGGCTGAGAGGAGAGTGTATAAACACCAGCAACATCATGCAAATGTTTAGCATAATGATGTATTTTATTTGCAATAATTTTATTGTTGCGCATAACACTTAAAGTTGGTGTCCAACCCCATCCTAAAGAAATTCCAGAGTAAGAAACATCAGAAATTTCATTATGTTTTATAGTTAAGTTCTTCACAAAACCAGCTGCAATACCAATAGTTCCCCAATCTTCATTTGTAACATTGGTAATTAAATTATCAGAAATTACTTCATCAGAACTTACAACTCTTTCGTCTTTTGGATTGTATGGCAAATGTGCTTCAAAACCCTCTTCAGAAAAAACACCAATGTTTATAGCGCTTCCACCAATATCTTTAAATAAATTCCCTTTTACTGTGTTATGATTTGTACCTTTAATTAAATCTAATCCTGTTGAAGATAAATGCTCAAAACGACAAGATTCAAATTCTAAATTATTAGCAAAATTAACTTCTACAGCAGCTCTTGGCCTGCCAACCCAAGCTTGATTTTCTAAACTTGCTTTATCTGGAGTTCCTGGAGTTTTCAACTTATAAGCATCTAATAAATACATACCTGCTTGCAATGGTACATGCCCTTGTTTAGAAGGCCTTAACCAATTGCTATACTCAAAAGAAATACCTTTAAAAAATACATGATGAACGGGAAAATCTATAGTTCCTTTTATTTCTAAAAGGTTTTCTAAAACAGGCGCCATTACTTTTATTGTAGCAATATTTTCTCCTTCTCTAGGGTAATAATAAATTTTTGCATTTTGTTTATCTACATACCATTCTCCTGGTTCGTTTAATAAAGACTTTGCATTGTTTAGATAAAATGCAGAATTTCCATTATTTTTCGAAATCCAAGGTGCAGGCCATGGGTGTTCACTTTGAATTCTACTTTCTGGTTGCTCAAAATATACCTTTGCACTATCTTTTTGAACTTCTATATCTTTAATACGTAAATTAGCAATTGCCCACCATTGTATGATAAACATTTCCATTCCAGGTTCAAACTTAATTGACTTATCTTTATACGGAATCCAGCAAGTCTCAGACTTTTTATCCCAAGATAAAATTCTTTCCATTTTAGTACCAGAAGTGCTTTTTGCTCTTACTCCTTTTTTTTCATTAATCCACAATTGTCTGTATTCCAATAGAGAGCCCGCTTTTTTAGGTGCATCTGTAACCCAAATTTTTCCAGCTTCTACTCCATTTATAGAGGTCTGTGTAGGTTGCCATCCGCTTATTTCTAACCCTCCACTTAAAATAGGTTTTGCTCCAGATTGAGACTGTATAATTGTTGGACTTTCTTTTGTACCAGAATCTTCAGATCTAATAAAAACTGGTTCATCCAAAAAATAAGTACCATCCATTAAAATAATATGAATACCATCTTTTATAGATGGGTCGTTTAAACGACGCATATTCCTGGCTTTTCTTAAAGCCATATTTAAAGTTGCTAACGGATTTTCTTTGTTACCAATATTTGTGTCTTTTCCGTTTTCACTAACCCAAATTTCGGTAGCACTATATGCACATTCAACACATAAAAACAACAGGATTAAAAGGGTGTTCAAGCATTTATTCAACTTCATTTATTGTTTTATTCTTTAAGTTAAAGTCTATTAATGTAAGACTTTATATAATTTATTTATTTTATTGACAATATTTTTTTTGAATTGAAACACGTACACTCAAAAAAATATTAAAAGCTAAATTAGTATTTTAGCAATAAAACAATGTTATTTTTAAACGATGGTCAATTTTATAAACGTTTTTTATTTATTTTTGATTAAGTTATAGTATATTACCCAATAAGTTATATAAATTGATTAAAACTAAATACTTAATTGAAAACATAAAAATTTATAATGGAAAGTTTGAATAATACTGATGATTCTTCAAAAAAAAAGAACTCTGGTAACTCTGGTATTTGGTGGCATAAGAATAATTTAGGACCACTAAAAAAACTACCTTATATCATGCAATTTGGCTGCATGAAATTTTCTAAAGTTAGAATGGATGAAACGATGTTACCTCATTTAAATGATGGCATAGAAATACATTTTGTTAACAGTGGTAAATATAAATGGGTTGTAGATGAAAATGAAATAGAACTTTTACCAGAGAGTTTATCAATTACTACACCATGGCAATTAAATGGTAGTTCTACAGGTAAAATGGATATTGGTAAAATAAATTGGATTGTTATAAAACCAGAAGAGTTTGATCTTAAGAAACCTTTAAAACTTGGTTCTTGGTCTAAATTAACAAAAGAGTTTCAAGAAAATCTTGGAACAATGATGATTAACGAAAACACCTTAGTTTTAGAAAAAACAAAGGTTTTTAAAAAATATTTTGTCGAACTGCAAAACGAATTACTAAATCAAGAAGAAGGTTTTGAAATAATGGTTGGTAATATTATCGAGAATTTTTTTATTGATTTGCACAGACATTTATCTTTTAGAAAACAAAAAACAGATGAAGATGATCATTTTATTGAGAAATTAACCCAACTTGTTACCAATGATTTAAATAAAAAATGGATTATTGATGATTTGGCTTATAAATTTGGAATGGGTAAAACTAAATTTACCTATGAAGTAAAAAAACTAACAGGATATCCTCCAAATAGTTTTATTATCAATTTAAAAATTGAAAAAGCGATTGATTTGATAAAAAACAATAAAGAAATGAATATGTCTGACATCGCCTTTGCTTGCGGATTTTCATCATTACAACATTTTACTTCAACCTTTTCTCAGCGTGTTGGAATAAGTCCTGGAAAGTATAAAAGCTAAAAAAAGACTCAAAAACCAACTAACATACAAAAAAAATAAAAGCCTTTACAGAATTGACCATCGTTTAAAAATTACATTGTTTTATTATTATTTAGATAATATTAGCTTAAATTTTTAAAGTATAAAATGTCAAAAAACGCAATAAGTATTGGAATCATTATTGGAAATCGTGATTTTTTTCCAGATAGTTTAGTAGAAAAAGCAAGAACAGAAATTATAGAAGTTTTTGCAAAATTAACCATTAAACCTATTTTATTAGAAACTACAGACACCAAATTAGGTGGTGTAGAAACCTATAAAGACTCACAAAAATGCGCTGATTTATTCAAAAAACACAGTAACGAATTAGCAGGTGTTTTAGTGCTTTTACCTAATTTTGGAGACGAAAGAGGTGTTGCAGATACTCTAAAATTAGCAAACTTAAATGTACCAGTTTTAATACAAGCATATCCAGATGAATTGTCTAAAATGAATGTGGTAAACCGTAGAGATTCTTGGTGTGGTAAAATATCTGTTTGCAATAATTTATACCAATATGGAATTAAATATTCCTTAACAAGTCAGCATGTTTCCTTTCCTACAGAAGCTGTTTTTCAAAAAGATTTAAAAGATTTTGTTGCTGTTTGTAGAGTTGTAAAAGGATTAAAAAATGTTAGAATTGGTGCAGTGGGCGCAAGACCTGGAGCCTTTAATACAGTTCGTTATTCAGAGAAAATATTACAAAGAAATGGCATAACAGTTACTACTGTAGACTTATCGGAAATTTTAGGAAAAGCGAATAAACTTACAAAAGATGATACATCTGTAAAACAACATTTAGAAAAAATAAATGCCTACGCTTCTAAAGGGAAGACACCAAATGAGGCTATGATTCAAATTGCAAAGTTAGACGTAGTTTTAAATGATTATGTAGAAGAATATGCTTTAGATGCTACAGCAATTCAATGTTGGACATCTTTACAGCAAAATTTTGGTTGTAACGTTTGTACAACTATGAGTATTATGTCAGAAAATATGTTGCCTTCTGCTTGTGAAGTAGATGTTACAGGAACGTTAAGTATGTATGCAATGCAATTGGCTTCTGGCTCTCCAAGTGCTTTGGTAGATTGGAATAATAATTATGCTGAAGACCCAAATAAATGTGTGTTATTTCATTGTGGAAACTGGGCAAAATCCTTTTTACCTGATATTGAAATTAGTAATGCGCCTATTTTAGGAACTTCTGTGGGCATAGAAAATACTTATGGAGCTTTAGATGGAAGAACTCCAGCAATGCCACTTACCTATGGTAGAATTAGCACAGATGATCCAAAAGGCATTATAAAAGCCTATATTGGTGAAGGAGAATTAACAGACGATCCTTTAAAAACTTTTGGAAATAGAGCTGTTGCACAAATTGGAAACTTACAAGGTTTAATGAATCATGTTTGTAGAAATGGTTTTGAACATCATGTAGTTATGAATGCTTCAAAAACCGGTTCTATTTTAGAAGAAGCTCTTGGAAATTACATGGGATGGGAATTATACAATCATAAAGCTTAATACATAAAGTAGTTACTTTTATGCTAATTAATAAAATATGACAAATAAAGAATTAAAATTAAAATCGGTTTTTCTTAGAAGAAATCTCCTTAAATATATTTACAAAGCCAAAGCAGGTCATACAGGTGGTAGTTTATCTTGTGTAGATACTTTAAATGTTTTGTACAATCGTGTTTTAAATGTAGATTCAACAAATTTTAGAAATCCAGATAGAGACAGGTACATCCAAAGTAAAGGTCATTGTGTAGAAGCTCTTTTTGTAACCTTGGCAGATAGAGGCTTTTTTCCAGAATCAGATTTAGAAACACTTTGTCAATATCAATCACATTATATAGGTCATCCTACTAAAAAAGTAAATGGCGTAGAACAAAATACTGGTGCTTTAGGACATGGTTTACCAATTTGTGTTGGTGAAGCTATTGCAGCTAAACTAGATGATAAAACGCATAGAATATTTACATTAATAGGTGATGGTGAATTACCAGAAGGTTCTAATTGGGAAGCTTTTTTGGCAGCAGCACATTATAAATTAGACAACTTATATGCAATTTTAGACTATAACAAACAGCAAATTACGGGTAATAATGAAGATGTAATGAATACAAGCTCCGTAAAAGAAAAGCTAGAATCTTTTGGTTGGGCAGTAAAAGAAGTCGATGGTCATAATCTTGAAGAATTAGAGGATGCATTAAACAATGGTCCTTTTATAGATGGAAAACCAAACTTTATAATTGCGCATACTATTAAAGGTAAAGGAGTAAGTTATATGGAAGGGAATATCAAATGGCATCATGGAGTGCCTAGTCCTGAACAATATGAAATTGCAATGAATGAATTAAATGAAGCGGAAGCGTTAATCTAATTAGTATGGAGTTAGACAAAATTGAAGAGAAAAATTTAAAAATGGGAAAAGCAAATCAGGAAATTTTTTCTGAAACCTTGCAGGCATTAGCAGAAAATGATAAAAATATTATTGTTGTTACAAGTGATTCTAGAGGTTCAGGAAAATTAGTTCCTTTTGCACAAAAATACCCAAAACAAATAGTAGAAGTTGGTATTGCAGAACAAAATTTAGTAGGTGTTGCAGCAGGTTTAGCATCCGCAGGAAAAAAAACATTTGCAATTTCTCCTGCATGTTTTTTAAGTGCGCGTGCATTAGAGCAAATTAAAAACGATGTTTGTTATTCTGACAATCCTGTAACATTAGTAGGCATTAGTTCTGGAGTAAGTTATGGTGCATTGGGTACAACACACCATAGTTTACATGATTTTGCTGTTTTAAGAGCCATCAATAATTTAACAATTGTAGCTCCTGCAGATAATTTTGAAACAGCAGAAGCTGTAAAATTAGCAGCAAAAACAAAGACACCTATTTACATGCGTTATGGTAAAAAAGCGATGCCTTTTTTAAACGAAAACGACAAAACCTTTGAATTCGGTAAAGGAAGAGTTGTTAAAAAAGGTAACGATTTAACCATAATCGCTTGCGGAGAAACTGTATATCCTGCTTGGTTAGCTGCCAAAAAATTAGAAGAAGAAAAAGGCTTAAAAGCAACTGTTGTAAGTATGCACACCATTAAACCTTTAGACGTACAATTATTAGAAAACTTAGCTGCAAATGGTAAACCAATAATAACAGTTGAAGAACATATGGTTTATGGTGGTTTAGGAGAAGCTTGTGCTGCCTATTTATTTCAAAAAGGATTTAAAAATTCTTTTAAAATAATGGGGATTCCAGATGAATATACTGTTACTGGATCGCAAGTAGAAATTTTTAATCACTATGGAATTTCAGAAGATGGAATTTATAAAATGTGTGTAAACCTAATTAATTCATAGGTTTACTATCAAAAAAACAATTCATGATTCATGTCAAAATCATATATTTTATCTATAGATCAAGGAACTAGTGGTACCAAAGCAATTATTTTTGATGAATTTGGTACTGTAATCATAAAAACTATAGAACCATTAAAATCATACTACCCTACTCCAAGTTTTGTAGAGCAAGATCCACAAGAAATTTATGAATCTGTTATAAAAGCCGTTAAAAATTGTATCAAGAAATTTAATGATTCTTTTCCTGAAGAAAAACATAAAATCGTTTCTTGCGGAATATCAAATCAAAGAGAAACATTTGTACTTTGGGACAAAAATGGCAAACCACTTCATAATGCTGTAGTTTGGCAATGCAAAAGATCTGTTGAAGTTTGTGAGCGTTTAAAAGAAAATAATTTAGAAGAGAACATACAAACAAGTACAGGATTAACTATAGACCCTTATTTTTCTGCAACAAAAGTAATTTGGTTATATGAAAATAACGCTACAGTTAAAAAAGCTATTGATAAAGGTGAAGCCTATTTTGGCACCGTAGATACTTGGTTACTTTATAAGCTTACCAATGGCAGTGTTTTTAAAACGGAATATACAAATGCATCAAGAACTTTATTTTATAATATTTATAATTTAGAATGGGATGCATCACTTTTAAAAGCATTTAATATTGATTCATTAAACTTACCAGAAGTAACTTTTTCTTCAGACTATTTTGGCGATTCCACTTTTGAGAATACGCTTAGTATAGCACTTCCTATAACAGGAATTATTGGTGATTCTCAAGCAGCATTTTTTGGTGAAGAATGTTTTACAAATGGAATGGCAAAAGCTACTTTAGGTACAGGTTCTTCTATACTATGGAATGCTAAAAATTTAAATAAAATAACCGATAATGGCATGCTTACCACAATTGGTTGGAGTTTAGAAGGGCAAGTAAATTATGCTTTAGAAGGTGTTATTGTAAGTTGCGGCTCTACCATAGAGTGGTTAAAAAATCAGTTAGCAATTTTTACTTCTTATGATCAAATTGAACCCATGGCAACATTTTTAGAAACAAATGAAGATGTTTATTTAGTTCCAGCATTTAGCGGAATGGGCGCTCCTTATTGGCAAAAAGAATGGAAAGCTTCTATACATGGTTTAACTTTTGGAACAACCAAAGAGCATCTTGTAAGAGCGGCTTTAGAGTCTATAGCTTTTCAGCTAAAAGATGTCATTTTTTCTATAGAAAAAGAAACAAAAACACAACTAAAAGAATTAAAAGTAAATGGAGGTATTACTGCCAATAAATTTTTGATGCAATTTATAGCAGACTTATTAAAAACACCTATTACGAATATGGGAATTACAGACGTTTCTGCTTGGGGAGCTGCTTTAATTTCTGGTTTAGGAGTAAAATTATGGACTAATATTGATGAAATCCCAAAATTACCTGCTGATAAAATAAAAAAATATCAACCTAATTTAAACTCAGAAAATATTGATAACTCTTATTTAAATTGGGTATCTATTTTAAAAAATAAAATAGCATAGAACTCAATAATACTTGTTGAGTAAAATAATTTGATAGAAATTTTGTTTCTAAAAACATATCTTTAATGATTATGATATCGAATGATTTAAAAATTCTTAACAATCTAAAACTTGATAAGCCTGGAGCTTTCAAGGAATTGTTCGATTTATATTACATACCTTTAAGTACATATGCTTTAAAATATTGCGATTCTTTTTCTTTAGCAGAAGATATCGTTCAAGATTTATTTATAAAAATTTGGGATGATAAATTGTACTTAAACTTTGAAGAAGCAATAGGCCCATACCTATTCAAATCCATAAAAAACAACACTTTACAAGCAACCAAAAAAAATGCGAAGTATCAATTTTTAGATATAGAAGAGCATGTAAATAAATTGATTCTTGATGAAAATTTAGATGTAAAATATATTGAAAAAGAAAAGAAAAAATTACATCTAGAAATTGAAGCATTACCAAATAAATGTAAAGAAGTGTTTAAAGCTATTGTTTTAGAAAATCTTAAGTATAAAGAAGTAGCTTTAAAATTTGGAATTTCAGTAAATACAGTAAAAACACACTATTCTAGAGCTCTCAAACGACTCCGAAATTCCACGGTATTAGTACTTATTTTATTTTTTTTATAAAAAAACTCCTTTTTTTGTCACCCATTTTTGGTTTTTCTTTATTATATCAATATAGTACATAATAAAGACAATATAACATATATTTTAAAAATCAAAAATGACCCGTATAAACTCTTATATTTTAAAACTAATTTCTAAGTATATCTCTAAAGAGTTTAACGAAAAAGAGTTTAACGAATTAAAAAAATGGATAAAGCAAGATTCTAAAAACGAAGAGCTTTTTATAAATCATTTAAAAGTTTATAAGAAAAAAAGAAGAACCGAACTTTTAAAGATATTAGATGAAGATATTGCTTGGAAACGGATAGTTTCTAAACTAAAAACACCACTTAAAAGCATTTCAATTTCTAAAAATTATAATTCCAAAACTAAATTTAGAAAGTTATTTAGCGAAATTCCAAAATACGCTGCTGCAGTACTTTTACTTTTTACAATAGGTTATTTTTATCAGAAAATATATTTAAAAAGTGATATGAAACCAGAAGTGCAATCAAAATATATAACACTTCAACTAGAAAACGGAACTACTAAAATTATAAATACAGAAAACTCCTCAAAGTTAATAAGTGATAATGGTAAAGTTATTGGTAATCAAAAAGGAAATGAACTTGTATACAATACTGAAGTTGACAAAATAAACGAAAAATTAGCTTACAATACTTTATTTGTTCCTTACGGAAAACGTTTTAAAATTAAATTATCTGATGGCACACTTGTTCATCTAAATGCAGGATCTTCTTTAAAATACCCAATTAAGTTTTTAAAAGGACAAAAAAGAACGGTTTTTTTAAACGGTGAAGCTTATTTTTCTGTTACTAAAGATCTTAATCATCCATTTATAGTAAATGCAGAAGAATTAAATATTGAAGTTCTTGGAACTGAATTTAATGTATCTTCTTACCCAGAAGATGCTGAATCTAATGTTGTTTTGGTAGAAGGTTCAGTTGGAATGTATAAAATCAACAACACTTTAAATGAAGCAACAATGTTAATTCCTGGAGTAAAAGGAACACTAAATAAAGAAAGTAAAAAAATTAGTACGGAAAAAGTTAACACATTTATTTATACATCCTGGAGAGAAGGTGGTCTTTTCTTTAGAAAGATGACTTTTAAAAATATTGCTAAAAAAATAGAAAGACATTATAATATGAAAATTATTATAAAAAATAAACTTTTAGAAAACGAGATATTTAATGCCAATTTTAATGAAGAACCGATAGAAAATATACTTAGCTATTTTAGTGAAAGTTATAAACTTGAATATAAAATAGAAAACAACAAAATATTTATCAACTAACTTAAAAAAACAAAAAATATGAGGAGTACTTTTTAATAATTTATATCAAAATCACTTTTTTTTAATTTAAAAATTAAAAATCCGGAAAATGCGCCAACATTTTCCGGGAAATTTAAAGTGACAACTAAAATTTTGTCAATCACCAATTAACATTTTAAAAATATGAAAAAATTTCTTAATAGAAGAGGTAGAAAGTTACCTCATCTAAACTTTGAATTAAAAATGAAATTAACTACTTTATTTGCAGTCGTCTCTTTTTTTAGCATGTTCGCAAATACTGGCTATACACAAACAATTACTTTAAATATAGAAAACACACCTGTATCTCAAATAATAGATGAAATTGAAGCTACAACAGAATATAGGTTTGTTTACAATACAAAATTTGTTGATTTAAAACGTAAAGCTTCTATAAAAGTAAATAAAGAAACTATAGAAAATATTTTAAATGAATTGTTTAAAAATACAAATACTTCTTTTAAAGTTAAAAATACACAAGTTGTATTAAAAAGTAAAAAAGAAAATCAAACATTACCAATTAATCAAACACCCCCCATCAACCTTCAAAACTATGTTATAAAAGGAACTGTTAATGATGAAAATGGAATGCCCATTCTAGGTGCAAGTGTTCTTGAAAAAAATACCACAAATGGAACTGAAACAAATTTTGATGGTAATTTCTCAATTTCGGTTTCAAAGAAAAGCACAACGTTAATAATTTCTTACTTAGGGTATACCACTAAAGAAGTTGCTGTTAATGATGAAAATAATATAAATATTGTATTGAGTGAATCTACTACAGGACTTAATGAAATTGTTGTAATTGGTTTTGGTAGAGTAAAAAAACGAGATTTAACAGGTGCTGTTTCTTCTGTAAAAAGTGAAGATATATCTTTAGCTCCTGTAATTAGCCCTATTGAAGCTATACAAGGTAGAGTTGCTGGTATAGATATTACACGTAATGATGGACGCGCAGGTTCTGGTTTTAACATTCTACTTCGTGGTAACAAATCTTTAACTAGAAATAGTAATCCTATTTATATTATTGACGGAATACAAGGAGATATTAATAGTTTGAATCCAAATGATATTGCTTCTATAGATGTTTTGAAAGACGCTTCTTCTACAGCAATATATGGTATATCTGGTGCTAATGGTGTTATTATTATTACTACCAAAAAAGGAGTTAAAGGTAAAATTCAAGTAGATTTCAACTCATACATAAGTATTAACAGCAATCCATCTTATCCAAGTCCATTACAAGGGGATGCTTGGCTTAAATATCTTGAAGATGGTTATATTGCTTCAAATGGAGTAGCATCACCAAACAGAGATGCCTTACTTACAGGTTGGGGATTATCTCCTGCAAACCTAAATCAATATATTGATGATGGAAAATATGTAGATTGGGCAAATGAAACTTTTAAAACTGGTATACAAAAAAACAACACAATATCAATTAGAGGAGGTAACGATAAAGTTCAAGGTAGTTTCTCTTTAGGCCATAATAAAACAGAAGGTATATATACAGGAGACGATATCAACGTATATACTATGAGAAGTGATGTAAACATCCAAGCAGCAAAGTGGTTAAAATTCGGAATTGTAACTGGTTTAATTTTTAGAGATCAAAATCAAAATAGAAGTCGTGTTAATAAAGCATTTGGTTTAGTTCCTTTAGGTGATATTTATGATGAAGATGGAAACATCAATAGATTTCCGATAATGAATGATGTTGAACCAAGTGTACTTGCAAACAATATACCTGGAACGTATTTAAATAATAATAAGACAACAAGAATTACAGCAAACCCTTATGTTGATTTTACTTTTGCTAAAAACCTAACCTTCAGATCAATTTTAGGAGTAAGTTTAGCAAACGGACGCAATGGACAATATGAAAGTGACAAAACATATTTAAAGCTTACAGGAAGTTCTGCTGCAGAAAGAACTGGTGCTTATAATACATCTTTAAGCTACGGATATAACTGGGAAAACATCCTTAATTATGAGACCAATATTGCAAAAGATCATAATATAGGCGCAACATTTATCACATCATACTTATATAATCAAAGCGAATATTCTCAAATTTATGGTGCAGGTTTTACCTCAGATAATAGCTTATGGTATAATTTAAAAGAAGCTCCTTCTCAAATCTTAAATAGTGGTTATAGTATGAGTAAACGCTCTTCTTACGCTGGTAGATTTAATTACAACTACAAAGGTAAATACTTTATTACAGGTTCTGTAAGAACAGATGGTGTATCAGAATTATCAGGAGGAAATAAATGGGATGCATTTCCTGCAGGAGCAGTTGCTTGGAGAGTTTCTGACGAAGATTTTATGACTGATATAAGTTGGGTAAATAATTTAAAATTACGTTTAGGTTATGGAGTTTCTGGAAGCAGAAATGTAGGTGCTTATGCCACACTTTCTGGAGTTACAGGAGGTCCTCAACAATTAGATCTTGGTGGTGGAGAAGTACAAACTTTTATTCCAACAGAAATTGTTGGAAATACAAATTTAGGTTGGGAAAAATCATACAATACAAATATTGGTTTAGATTTTAATTTGGTTAATAATAAAATTAATGGATCTATAGAATATTATAATACAGATTCAAAAAACCTAATATATCCAAGACCTTTACCTTCTACTGTTGGTGGTGTTGGTCCAAAAACATCATTTATACAAGAAGCTAATCTTGCTGCAATGAATAATAAAGGTATAGAATTAACTCTAAACACAAATAATATTGAAACCGATAATTTTAAATGGACTTCTAGTTTAACTTTTGCTAAAAACACAGAAAAAGTAACAGAAGTTAATTTAGGAAATGTAGAAGTTTCAGATTTGGTTTCTCTAAATTTATTTATAGGAAATCAAAGCAGAGTTTTCTACGACTATAATAAAATTGGTATTTGGCAATTAGGTGAAGAAGCAGATGCAGCTGTTTTTGGATTAGAACCAGGAGATGTTAAAATTCAATCGAGTTTAACAAAACAATCTGAAGGCGTTTGGACGAGAAATGTTACAGATGACCAAGGAGTTACAACAGAAGAAACATATACAGCTTCAAACCCTTATACAATAAACGCAAATGAAGATCGTAGAATTATTGGACAAGCAGCACCAGATTGGACTGCTGGTTTACAAAATACGTTTGTATACAAAGCATTTGATTTAAGCATTTTTGCAACAGCAAGATATGGACAAATGATTGAAGGAGAATTATTAGGTTTTATGAGCTATGGAACTCCAAATTTACCAGATAATTATAATTATTGGACGCCAACAAATCCAACAAACGATTTTCCTAGACCTTATATTAATAGAAGTACAAATGCTTCTCAACCTATTCAAGCTCTTAATAATTTAGATGGTTCCTATTTTAAAATTAAAAATATAACACTTGGTTATACGGTTCCTAAACAATTTACAAACAAAATAGGATTAAGCAATTTAAGATTATACGGAACTGTTTACAATTCATTAATTATTGCTAAAAGTCATCTATTAAAAGGATTAGATCCAGAATCTGGAGCTTCTGATTCTTTCCCACTTTATAAACAAGTAGTTTTTGGTTTAAATGTATCATTTTAAAATATTAAGAAAGATGAAAAAAATATTAAATTTAAAAAGAATAACATCAATACTATTTATACTATTGATTACAACTTCTTGCGAATTAGAAGAAGTTAATAGAGAAATACAAGATACAGATTTGGTTTACACTTCTGTAACTGGTTATGAAGGTGTAATTAACTATGCCTACAATAGTCTATATTATTTTTATGGTAAATTAGATGGTATAGGTGCTCAAGAAATGGGGACTGATTTATGGTGGTCTGAATCTTATTTATCACCATATACACAATATGGAAGTGAATTAACAACTACTCAAGGTCAAAACCAAGTATTTTGGCAAGGGTTCTACGCTGCTATCAACTATGCTAACTTAGGTATATATTATGCAGATAAAGTTACAGATTACACAGATGAACAAAGAAATGAAAAAGTAGCAGAGGCTTACTTTATTAGAGGATGGTCCTATTTACAAATTGTAGAACAATATGGTGGTGTTGTTCTTAGAACGTTACCCTCATCTATTGATTCAGAAAAAGAAAATTTTCCTGTTCGTAGTACAGAACTTGAATTTTACGACTTAATCTTAAGCGACTTAGAGTTTGCTGCAAAATACTTACCTGTATCTCAAGGTGCAGAAAAAGGACGTGCTTCTAAAAAAGCAGCACTTGGCATGCTTGCAAAAGCATATCTTCAAAGAACAAGATTAGGTGATGAAGCATTGTATGCTTCTAAAGCATTAAAAGTTGCCAAAGACCTTATAGATAATCAAGCAGCATATGGTTGTGGTCTATGGGAAAGCACTGACACAGAATCTGGATATGCACAGTTATGGGATGGCCCAAATAATAAAAACAATAAAGAGTTTTTGTTCTTAGAATCTATAGACCCAAATGATGAAACTAGAGCAAATCCTGAAGGAAATAATAGAGGTCGTACAAGACAATATTATGAAATGGACTTAAAAAATGTTGGCGCAGAATGGGGAACTACAGAAAAAAACTGTGCTTGGTATGGTAGAGCAAATAGCAACGGTATAAAACCAACAAAGTATTTATTAACGGAAATTTTTACACCAGAAAAAAATCCAGCAGATACTAGATTCCAAAATACTTTTTTTACAGAATATTACAACTCTAGATGGTCTGACTTTAAAATTAGCAGTGAGGTGTTAGCTAAATATGAAAAAGATCCAGCATTAGCGGGTCATGTTATTAAAAATACTGCAGGAACTTATTATAGTGGTGAAGTTTATTATGATGGAAGAACAGTATATAGACCTACAGTAAATGCTTCTGGAAATGTTAATATGGTAGATAACGATTCTGATGGATATCTTGATGGTATCTCTGTTTTTACACCTAATTACCCTATGACTGCTGCAGAAAAATATTCGTTACCATTTCTTATTGCTACACCAGATGAAATGTTTGATTCTAGTGGAAGATGGGTAACAGATGCTTCTTCATCATTAGGTGCTTATTATAAAAAATGCTATCCTTCTTTTAATAAATTCTCATCTATTTATTGGATTTACAATAACCAAAGATGGCTTGGAGATGTACCTATTCTTCGTTTGGGAGATGTTTATTTAATTGCTGCAGAAGCTGCACTTCGTGCTAGTAACGATCAAGCTACAGCTGCTGGATATGTAAATACTTTAAGAAAACGTGCTGCCATTACAAGTAGACAAAATGAAATGATTGTTCCTGTGGGTCAAGTTGATCTTGACTTTATTTTAGCAGAACGTGCAAGAGAACTTACAGGAGAGCAAGTTCGTTGGGAAGATTTAAAAAGATTTGGTAAATTAAATAACACTTATCTCAATAGAACCAACCCAGATATTACAGGTTTTGTAGATGACAAGCATATTGTAAGACCAGTGCCACAATCTTTTCTTGATGCAATTGGTAACGCTAACGAGTTTGGTACAAATGGATATTAAAAATTATCTTTGTTTTAGTTAATCCCCCTTTTTTTTAAAAAGGAATGCGCCTTATTATAGGCGCATTTCTTTTTAAAAAATAAATACTATAAATATAAATTGGTAGAAAGTTCTTAAAAATAAAACAGCATCGTTTTAAAAACTATTTAGTGTACAGAACTTGGTACAGTTTGTTTTTCTCCAATAATTACTTCATTAAAAGTCACATTTTTAGAGTTGGTTAATTTCATGCTATTCTTTGCAGGTTTAATAAAAATATGATCTAAATAAATATTTTCAACTTTAAAATTTGGATAGCCTTCTATAATTCCTTTACCTGTAATAGCTACGTTATTACCGTAAATCATTGGGATATAGTTGTACAGTGATGTCCCTTCCCAACTTGTTAAAACAATAGGATAATCTTTGGGATTTGTGTCAAAAAATAATTTTGCTCCCTCTTCTAAATGTAAGTTAACATTACTCACAAAAGAAATTGGACCATTGATTTTATAGTTTCCTTTAGCAACAATAATTGTACCTCCTTTTTTTTTGTAAACAAACTTTCATTGCCTTATCAAAAGCTTTCTTACAATCTTTTAATCCGTTTGCATTTGCACCGAAATTGGTAATATCTATTTTAAAATTAGGGATGATTCGTAAACGAATCTAATTTTCTATAATTTTTATTATTGAATCTTGATTAAGTGTATGTTGAGAAAAGTTAACATAAAAATATAATTAGATACCTCTTTTTCATTTTTTAGTAATTGTAATTAACAAAGTGATATCTAATTATATTGTAGTTTTATTATTAGTTATTCAACTATAATTTTTTGTGTACGCAACATTTGTTTTGTAGCAGCATCTACTATTTTTAAAATAAAAATACCTTTTGCATTAATTTTCACTTGTTTTACAGCATTTGCTTCAATAACTCCCTTTGATATTTGTTTTCCTAAAATATCGTAAACTATAAATTCAGATTTTGAATTGTTATTTGACATTTGAATAGAAAATAAACCTGAACTTGGAATCGGCCATATTTTAATATTATCTACCTCATTTTTATTTACAGATAATGAAATATCATAACCGTTTAAAGTATTTACTTTTCGTGTCATACTATGTCCTTCTGAATCTAAAACAGTAAAATTAAAAGAACCAAAACCAGTTACATTTGGTATAAATGCTACCATATTGTCAGACAAATTTGCTGTTCCATTTACAACATCAGAAATTGTATAAGACACACCATCTGTAAAACCTCTAGAAAGCTTTTGTAAATCGATATTTATTGTTTCTCCAGAAACAGAACTATAATGTGGTTGATTCATCCATTGTAAATAGTAATCTAGGTTTGTATAACCATCCATATTATCATCTGCATTTGTATCAGAAAAATCTCCAGCAGTAGAATTTATATTTGTACCAATAATTGTTTCCCACCAATTTGGCAAACCATCATTATCTGAATCCCAATCTGCAGCTCTTGTTATAAAAGGATAATCTTCATAAGAATAATCATCTGCAGTATCAGGAAAACCTTTTTTATTAGTTCTACTGCCTGTTACAGTGTAAGTTCCGTTTAAAGTTTCATTTACCATTCTTGTATCATGGTCATCAAAAACTGGATAATTACAACCTACATCAGAAAGTACAATTTTATAAGCTTCTTTTGCAGATTGTGTTGTTACATATGAAGGGAAAAATGGCGCATCTACAAAAGTTTCGTAATCTACAGTAATACCATTTCCAACACGAGATCTTCTACCATATTCTTGGTTCGTTTCGTCAAAGTAACCTGGCATTACATTTGCATCAAAAAAGGCTCTTTGCATTCCGCCAAAATTATCTTCATGATCCATAGTTAATGCGTATCTTTTTAATTGAATACCTGGTCCTGGTTTGTAATAATTACCAACAAAATTTACTTCTTTTGCACCACCATCTGTGGTTCTAGAACCCCAATTATAAACTACATTATTTCTAATATCTAATCTTCCAGCAAAAAAACCACTACCATCTAAACCACCTGCTAAACTCCAGTTTCTACCATAGTTATGGGCTAATAAATTATGATGAAAACTACCAATATTACCACCTATAGAAGCAGCGTAACCATGTTCTACAATTCCGTTAGGATAATTTGGGTGGTTTGCTTTATTTAAAGCCTCTGAAATTAAAGAACGTTGAAAGGTAATGTCGGATGCGTTTCTAGAACTTAAAGCTTCATCTGTTGCCCAGCTAATTGAACAATGATCAAAAATATTATAGCCTCCCAGTAAGCCCATACCTCCAGAATCTCCATTATAATTGTAACCTAATCTTACTCTAATATTTTGGATGATATTATCATTACTTCCTGATCCTAAAGAACTTCCTTTAATGGTTATTCCTTTTCCTGGTGCAGTTTGTCCTGCAATAGTGATGTATGGATTATTTAAAACCAAACGAGATTGAAGAGTAATTATACCAGATACTGCAAAAACGATGATTCTTGGACCAATATCATTGGTAACTGCTGTTCGTAAACTTCCAGGACCACTATCATTTAAATTAGTTACTACAACTACTTTTCCACCACGTCCACCACGTGCAAATCTACCATAACCTTCTGCTTCTGGAAATGCCAATTGTGCAGGACGAAACCTCCATAAATTTCCTTTTGTAATTTTTCCATTGGAGGCAATTTCATCAATTCTCCAAAAATAAGTTTCTCCTGTGTATAAGTTATTAACTTGGTAACCATTAGCTGTATTGTCTTGTTTTCCTTTATATTCTGGCGATGATATATCAGCATTATCTACGGCAGTTTCATCAGTTCCAAAATAAATATTTTGAGTAATAGCGCTATTTGCAGGAGTCCATTCTAACAAAGTACCTCCAGATGATAACTCTACATGCTCATCATTAAGTGTTGGAATTGGATCTGTAGCTTGATCAAAAATATTTGGTGTATTTAATTCAAAACCATTAATTAATACATTTTTCACATCTTCAGTTCCAGAAGTTTCTGCAGAAAAAAGAAGTACAACATCTGTATTTGCTTGTGCAGTAAAGATTAAATATACTGATTTTGCTTCAGCAGAATTTGCTGCTCTTACAGTTGGCACTAAATTATCTTCTACTAAATTTCCATCAACAGAAACATCTATGGGGCTATAGGTAAAAGTATCACTAGACGTTTGATTTAAAAAAACAAGTAAAGAATGTTCGCCAGCTTGTAAACCACTAATATTAAATTCTATTTGTCCACCTTGGTCTGCATTTCCGTCTTTTACAGTAATTCCATCATTTACCAATTTGCCTTCTGTAGAAGCTTGTATACCCGTTTTAAACCAAGAAGAACTTATTTGGCTTCCAAAACCACCAAACTTTGTAACGGTAAAAGTTACTCCATTTTCTGTTTTACTAGCAGATGTTGCACCTGCTATAATCCAAGGTGTATAACCTACTTGATTTACTTCTGAGGCATTTCTGCCTGCTTGATCAAAATCAATTTTAACTACAGGATTTTGTGAAAACCCAAAATAGCTAGAGAATATCCCTAAAAAAAAGATGACTTTAAATACCTTATTTTTAAATCTATTTTGACTATTAATATTAACTCTATTTATCATTTTATATTTGTTTAAGTTATTTAAATTTTTGTGTTTTTTATGAAATCAAAATCATTGTGTAATCGATTACTCAAATGTATTTAAAAAAGATGCATACTCAAATTAAATCCTGTTAAAATAGAGAGTCTATAACTATATATTAAAAAAAATCAATCTTTTAAGAACTACCATAACTTGTTACACAAAATGAAACAATTAAAACGACTAACCCAATAATTAATAAAGTATAAGTTCCTTTTTTAACGTTGTTCCATTCTTTCATAATTACACCAACAATGTAACTGAAGAAAATAAGCATAGACATGTGTAAAACCCAGCTTGCAAACTGATATTCTCCCATTTTTACATGTCCTAATCCGTAGAAAAAAAACTGTAAACTCCACAAAGTTCCTGCTAAAGATGATAGCAACCAATTTTTATAAAGAGGCCTTTTTGTTTTTTTATTGTTTTTATTTGGCAAAAACTCTCTAATCGTTTTTTGTTTTACACTTGCTATTATATACCATACCACATTAACAACAAAACACCCCATTGTAGAAACTACTAATTTTGCATTTCCTTCAAAATTACCTGCTCCGTTTTCTGCAGCCATATCTGCAATTGGTTGCCCATATTCTAAAGACAAATTAAAAACTCCTGAAAGTACACCTGCAATGATGCTAAGTATTAAACCTAACATCATATTAAAACCTGCTTTGTTTAAGTTTTCTGCATTAATATCCTTTTCTTTTTTAAAACCTGCCCACCCACAAATAACAACACCTACAATAGATAAAGCCATTCCTAATAAAACAATGCTACCTCCTGGTTTGGTAAAAAAATCTTCTAAACCTCCAAAAACCATCAATGGCATAACAGTACCTACAACTGCAGAAATACCAATAGCTAAAGTATACGTTAAAGAATAGCCTATATTATTAATTGCTTTTCCAAAAGACATGCCTCCAAAACCGTAAATTCCTCCTAACAAAAATGCCATCCAAAGTGGTTTTGACGGTGCTTCTGCTATAATTGAAAAGAAGTTTGGCACTGTTAACCATGCCAATAGTAAGGGAACTAAAAACCAAGCAAAAACAGATTGCGCCAACCAAAAAGTATTCCAAGACCAACCTTTGGTTTTAGTACTTGGCAAATAACAACTTGCTGCAGAAATACCTCCAACTGCATGCAGTAGTGTTCCTAATAAAGAATTTGGTGCACTCATTTTTTATGATTTTTGATTTTAAGATTTCTTTTTTACAAGCAGTAAATGATCACAAACTAGAACTACTTCTCCTTTTTGGTTGATGATTTCTACATGCTCTGTAACAGTTCCCATTTCTGGTCTTTTAGCTTCACCTTTTTTTGATATAGTAATTTCTGAATGAATAGTATCACCAATATGAACTGGCTTTACAAAACGCAATCGATCATATCCTTTAGAAAAAGCTTCTGGATTAATTTCTGAAGCAGTTAAACCAATTCCGATACTAAAAATCATAGTTCCATGTGCAATTCTCTGCCCAAAAGGTTGTGTTTTACACCATTCTTCATCCATATGATGTGGAAAAAAATCTCCTGTATGACCCGCATGAACTACAAAATCGGTTTCTGTTATGGTTCTTCCTAACGTAACTCTTTTTTCGTTTAGTAGATACTCTTCAAAAAATGTTGATTTAAAATACATATATTAATTTATTATAATTCTGTTATTAAAACGCCTCCTGATGCATTACTTTTATAACAAGCTTCTACTACTTTCATAGTCTCTAAAACATCCTGAACACTAGCATGTAATATTTTATCTGAACCTTCTTTAAAACGCATTAAATTAGACATTGTGCCAATAAAAGCCTCTGGAAACCAAGATCCTTCTAGATTTAAACTTTTCCAGTCATTTTCATTATTATCTTCTTTAATAATATATTCAAAAGCATCAGGCAAACCATCAGGATAATTCATCAATAAACCCATTTTTGCTTTAATTGCTCCTTTTGTGCCTTCCCATTTTATATAACTTTCTTGATTTTTTGTTCCAAAATCATGATCATGATTGGTGTTTATTTTCACGCTCATAATATCACCATAATCTAAGATTATTGTAGAACGACAAGATGACAAATCTTTTAAAGGATGTTTTGTAGTTCTTGCCATAACTCTTTTTGGATTTCCCAAAAACGAACGAATACAATCAATATAATGCACACTGTGAAACAGAATTTCTAGACGCGGATGCTGTTTAATTACGGGGAATAATTCCCAAGGTGTATTTACGGTGACTTTAAATTCTAGATCGTATAAATCGCCTATAAGTCCTTGATCAATCATATTTCTAGCAGCACTTACAAACGATGCAAAGCGCAGTTGAAAATTGATTGCCGCTACTAAATTTTTACGCTCACAAACAGCTACAATATCTTTAGCTTGTTTATAGTCATTACCCATTGGTTTTTGAATAAGTACTGCTGCTCCATTTGGCAATTGCTCTAAAATATCAATATATTGATCTGGCAATACAGTGATATCATATACTGCATTTTTGGGTGCTTTTTTTACGGCTTCAGCAACATTTTCAAAAACATGTGGAATGTTATGACTTTCTGCCATTGCATGTGCTTTAAATGTAGTTCGATTTGTTATTCCGAAAACCTTAAATCCTGCCATTTTATAAGCTGGCAAATGTGCATCTTTTACAATACCACTCGCACCAATAATAATGATAGGTTGTTCTGTCTCTGGTAATAAAGGTTTGTAAGTAACATTCATTTTATAAAATTTTTTGGATGTTATTCTGTGTTTCTTCTAAAAGTGTAGCTGATGATAAATTTCCATTGATGGCTTCTAAAACCATAATATCAATTAACGCTGCAACTTTTGGCCATAAAGGAGTTTGTGGAAGTGTTAATGCATTCTCATGCAACATACTTAATTTATGATAATAAGGAATCGTTTTATTCACTTCTGTATCATTCCATGTAGATTTTCTACAACCAATGCCACCTTCGTTGGTTAACAATTTATCACTTTCTGCTGTGGTTGCAAATCGTAAAAAATTATATGCTATTTTTTTATGCTTACTACCTGAACCTATGGTATATAACCAATAGACGTTTAAGGATGCTGATTTGTGATTTTCATTATGAGGTAGTTCAGTAATATCAACCTTTCCTTTTACTTTTGATTCGTCTATAATTTCACACATCGAAGCAAAACCGAACCAGTTTATGGCCATAGCAGCTTCGCCTGTTGCAAATGCCATACCTGCTTCTACCGAACCAAAATCTTTTGATTTAGGGTGTGTTGTTTTCTTATTATTAACAATATTTCTATAAAAATCGAGTGCTTTAACAGCTGATGGTTGATTGATGTTGATTTGATTATTTTTATCTAATAAAGAACCACCTCTTGTCCATAAATGCAGACAAAAATCGAACACCATATTATGCCCATCAGGAAAATTGGCAAAGACACAACCATATAGATTTTGTTCTGGGCGATTAAAAAACGCTGCTATATCTGTGAATTGTTGCCACGTTTTTGGTGGTTGTAAATCGTATCCATATTGATTTTTAAAATTGATTTGCTCCGTTTCGTTTTCAAATAAATCTTTTCTATAAATTAAACATTCTGGACCATCGTGAAAAGGTAAGCCGTAAACTTGATTATTAATTTCTTGTAGATGAAGTAAAGATTTGTGCCAACCTTCAGGGAAATTTTGAGGTGGGTTTTGACTGATTAATGGTGATAAATTTTCGATAGCATTTGAGTTTACTGCATCAAAAATCCAATCGGTATTAATATGAGCAATATCCCAATCGCCATTTTTTAAACCCTTTTTAGCAAGTGCTTCTTCGTATAAATCGTGAAGCTCTAAAGGAATCATTTCGGCTTCTATAGAGATCTTGTTTTCTAAACAAAAAGTATCCCAAAGCTTTTGAAGTGTAGTTTCAAAAGGATCAAATTTCCGAACAGCTATTCTTATCTTCTCCATTAGATATTGATTAATTCTTCTAATATTTTTTTATTGTGTTCCCCTAGTTTTGGAGAACCTTTACTTGATGTTAATAATTCGCCATCAATTTTTATGGGGCATCGGGTTGTTTCGTATGAATAACCATCTCCCATAGTCACTCTTTGAATAAAATCTAAGACTTTAAAACCTTCTTCTTTAAAAAGTTCTTGATAGTTTAACACCTTTGCGCACCAAATATCAGCAGGTTCTAAAATAGCCAACCAATAGGCTGTATTTTGTGTTTTAAGATGTTTGACTAATACTTTTTTTATGTCGTTTCGTAATTCAAACGTATTTTCAGGAAACTGTAATAATGCATCACATTTTAAAAGGTCTGCTAAAACAGGAATAGATCCCATGGCTAATGCTAAAAATCCATCATTTGTTTTATATATGCCATAAGGCGCTCCTAAATATGCATGGGCATTATTGCTTTTTGTTCTAACAGGAAGTTCGCCACCATCGTTAAAATAGGTTGTAATGGTTTCAAATTGAAAATCGATTGCCGATTCTAACATACTTACCTGAACTAATGCTCCTGAATTATTAACTGTTTTTCTGTAAAGTGCTGCTAAAATACCCTGTGCTAAATGTGCGCCTGCTAACATATCTACAATAGATAATCCCATAGCAACAGGACCATCATTTTTATTTCCTGTTAACCAAGTTAAAGCGGTTAAGGATTGCAATAATAAATCTTGTCCAGGATGTTTAATTAAATCGGGATGATTACCATAGCCAGATATTTCTGCATAAACAACATTGGGATTAATAGTTTTAACATCGTTGTAGCTTAGTCCTATACGTTGCATAACACCTGGTCTAAAATTATGCATCACAACATCTGCTTTTGCTAATAATACTTTTATTATTTTTAGGTCTTCTGCATCTTTTAGATCGGCTGTAAACGATTCTTTATTTCTATTTATGGTATGAAAAATTGATGATTCTTCATTCATTATTAAATCGGAACAATATAGGGTACGGCAAATATCTCCCGTGATAGGTTTTTCAATTTTAATAACGCGCGCACCTAAATCTGCCAATCGTAAACTAGCGGATGGGCCAGATAAAAACTGACTAAAATCTACTATTAAATGATCTTCTAATGGTCGCATTTAATTATTTAAAAATTGTTTATGAATAGTTTCATTACCCTCTCCAACCATAGGTGCCGCTTTTGTGCTGGTTAAAATACCGCCATCAAATTGTATGGGTAGTCTTGTGGTTATCATGTCTTTTCCTTCAGAATTTTTTACAGTTTGTTTTAATTGTAAATCGTTCATAAAAGCTTGGTTATTCAAATCATTATAATTCAATACTTTTTCGCACCATATGCCGTTTTTTCGTAATATGTCAATCCAGTGTTCTGAACTTTTAGTGGTTATTCGCTTTCTAAGTATTTTCCGAATGGCTGCTCGACCTGTAAACCATGTTTTTTTATCTGAATAGGCACTTAAATCAACATCAAGGATATCACCCAACTGCATTAAATCTCCCATGGCTAAAGCTATATAACCATTGTTGGTTTCGTA
Source organism: Polaribacter vadi (assembly GCF_001761365.1). Taxonomy (NCBI): domain Bacteria; kingdom Pseudomonadati; phylum Bacteroidota; class Flavobacteriia; order Flavobacteriales; family Flavobacteriaceae; genus Polaribacter; species Polaribacter vadi. Next base: position 2,465,603 of record NZ_CP017477.1, read on the forward strand.
TATACCATAGGGGGCACTTAAGAAAGCATGTGCACTGCCTTTTACGTTTCCTCTATCGGCTAATTGTCCGCCATTATTTAAAAATATGGTGAGCGCTTCAAACTGGACATCTAAAACAGATTCCAATAAACTCACCTCAACTAAAACACCTTTTCCTGTTTTAATGCGCTTAAGCAATGCTGCTAAAATGCCTTGCACAAAATGATTCCCGCACATTAAATCGGCCACAGCTAAACCAAAAGGCACAGGACCTTGACTGCTTTTTCCGCTTAACCAAGTTAAACCAGAAAGCGATTGCACTAATAAATCTTGACCTGGTTTTTTTGCCCATGGACCTGTATTCCCATAACCCGTAATTGTGCCGTAAATTATTTTAGGATTGATAGTTAAAACATCTTCAAAAGTCAATCCAATTTTCTCCATAACTCCTGGTCTGAAATTATGTGTCATAATATCGGCTTTGGCGATTAACTTTTTTACATTTTCTAAATCTGTTGAGTTTTTAAGATTGGCTGCAAAAGATTCTTTATTTCTGTTGATGGTATGAAATAGTAAACTACTATCGTCAACAAACAAATCTTTAATACTTAATTGTCTGCAAGCTTCTCCTTTTACAGGGCGTTCAATTTTAATGACACGCGCTCCCAAATCGGCAAGTTTTAAACCTGCTGAAGGTCCTGCTAAAAACTGAGAGAACTCTAATACCAATAAACCTTCTAATGGCTTCACTGTTTTATTTTATTAATGCGTTAATGATTCTTTATAAATGTCATTCATTTTGTCTACAGCTGCTTCAATAGAAACTTTGCCTGAGACAGCTTCATGAATAACAAGACTTGCTTCATCTTGAAAATGCATGTAACCATAATATTGTGGACGCATAGTTGCTTCATCTAATGTTTGTAAAGTATCTTTAAAAAAGTTTTTACATTGATTATTAACTTCATCGTTTAACCAAGATTTTCTATGTCCTGGTTGTCCACCAAACTCAAAATACAAACCAGATTGTGTTTTTTCTGAAGCAGTAAATTGGGAATAATTCATAGCAATTTCTGCATACTTAGTCTTGGATGACACTGCAATACCTGCACCTCCCAAAGTAGAACGCAATCTTTTTCCATTAAACGTTACTAAAGCACCAGCTTTTAAAACCTGGTCTGCATAATTCTTTTTAGAATAATTTGAGTATCCGTAATTAAATGGACTATAGATAATATCATCGGTTTGGGCCATGCATTCATAAATTTTTATCGGATTCATTTCTAAACAAAATGAAGGCGTTAAATCGACCAATTCTTTATACATTTTAATTGCTTCTATCATAATATGTCGCGGAGCTACTTCTATTTTACTTTTAAAAACACGAGCTCCTAGAGCTATGCAAAACATATAATGATGCATTAAAGTATCAATAGGAATAGATGCAAAAGCCACTTTTCCTGTTTTTGTTAACTCCAAAAGTTCTTGCCATATTTTTGGAATTTGAATATTGTATTTGCTAACTAAATCTTCTCGCCAAGTGGCTATTGGTGTTGCAGCATCAGTAGCTAATGTCCATTGTTTATTAAAAACATTGTAACTAGCGTGCGATTTACCCACACTATTATTTGCTAATTCTTTAATAAAATCGGCACTCAAATAATCATCAAAAGGCAATAATAGTTGATCTTTTGCAGCGATTGAAACATGCGGATTATCCATGATTAGCAAATCGTAATTACTTACCAAATCGCTTAAAGAAGCATCTGCAAAAGCTTGCAAAGAACGCTTTTCCCAAGTAATCCTAACTTCGGGATTAAGTTCTTCAAATCGTTGAGCAGTTGCTACAACAGATGTAAAGCCACGCGTATGATTCCATGCTATTCCTTTTAAATGTATCATTTATAATTTTTATTCAATTTTATAATATCTTAATTTAATAATCCTTCTGACCATTCATAACTTCCAGGTTTAAGGGTAATATGCTTTTTAGGGTCATTGTCATATTGCATGCGTACAACGCCAGAAGCCAATTCAGCAATTGGCGTAAATGACTTCCAATGTAACTCCTCTAACAAATCATAAGCTGTTGCTCCGCCTTCAATAAAAACCTCATTAATATTCGAGGTTTCTATAAGTTTTTTTGCAATTATGCTCATCCGTGTTTTTAAATTTAGTGCACTATTTTCAAGTTGAATTCTATCATTTGAAACTCTTAAAATAATTCTTTCACGACCCTTATAAACATGAGCTATACTATTCATAAATTCGTTTAAAAATGTTTTATTAAGTTTTGTTTCTAGAAGGGTTTCAGGAAAAACAATTAAAGGCACGTTCAATTTATTTAGTGTTTTTGAAAACGCTATACTTTTAGGATGTGTACTTCCAGAAACTAACAAATAGTTACTCGAATACCTATATTCCTTTTGCTCGACCTTTGAATTTGTTAGTTTCATTTTTATCAAAAATTGTTCAAAAAAAGCGGCACTTCCTGCTATAATCATATCTTTTTGATATAAGTTGAGACACTCTGATAATGCTTCAACAGAATCACAATCTGGTATAAATATCCCTTTGGTATTTATTTCCTTAAAATCACCTGTATGAACTTCTAAAGTATGCTGTTTTGCAACATTATTAAGAATACGTTTTTTTACTGAAGATGTTTTTGCAGGAAAATCAGGGTCGTTTGCAAAACCTGTATTTTCTATTAAAATATCATTTATGTAATAAGAAGCATCCTTTATAAAACGATTACTTTTTGGATTTGAAGGTTGCAAAAAAATTTTATTTTTATTTGCTGCATCTGCCAAAGCTAAGAGCTCAATCAAAACATGCCCACGCAATACAGAATCACATTTTTTAAAAATGATATTTTTAGATTTTGAAATAACATCTTCCGCCAAATGAAAGTGCGTTTCATAAGCTTCATCTTCATCTTTAGAGCGCGTATCTGTTGCAATAACATTAATAATTGTTTGCTTTTCTGGAATTTTATCAATACCAAAAGATACACCTACCCCATAATGAAGACAAATTCCTGCGATTTCTGCTGCACCTGTTAAATCATCTGCAATTACTGTAATCATTAATTTTTATGTTTAGACATTATAATTGCATAATCTATAGCAACTAACATAGCATCTGCTGAAGCAATACCTTGACCTGCAATTTCAAATGCTGTTCCATGGTCTACTGAAGTTCGGATAATTGGCAAGCCTAAAGTGATGTTAACGCCTTTTACACTTTTCATGGTTTCTTTTTCATTATCCCATTTAAAACCTTCTAGTTTGAAGGGAATATGACCTTGATCATGGTACATAGCAATACAACCATCAAACTTACCTTGAACTGCTTTTACAAACATGGTATCTGGAGGAAAAGGACCTTCTACATGATAACCTAATTTAACAGCTTCTTCAATTGCAGGGATAATTTCATCTACTTCTTCATCACCAAATAATTGATTTTCTCCTGCATGTGGATTTAATCCTGCAACAGCGATTCTAGGTTTTTTAATGCCGAATTTTTTACAGGCATCATCCAATAAAGTAATTACCTCAAAAACACGGTCTTTCTTACATAAATCACAAGCTTTACGTAAAGAAACATGAGTACTTACGTGAATTACTCTAAAATTTTCATCTGCCAAAAGCATCGCGAATTTTTTAGTATTTGTATAATCCGCATAAATTTCTGTATGTCCAGAATATTTATGTCCTGCTTTATGAATCGATTCTTTATTAATGGGTGCTGTAACTGTAGCATCAATTTGGTTTGCTAATGCTAATTCAATATTTTTTATAACGGCTTCAAAAGCAGCTTTTCCTGCCATGGCAGTAACAACACCATATTGCAATTCTTTTTTATTTACATTTTTTAAATCGTAAACATCAACGATTCCAAATTCAAATTTGGCATCATTAACATCTTGTATCGCATTAATTTTTAATGATGATTTTAATGCATCCACTTCATTTTGCATAGTTTCTGCATCACCAACAACTAAAGGATTACAACGATTGTAAACATCTTTTAATGCTAATGTTTTTATAATTATTTCTGGGCCAATCCCTGCAGGATCACCCATCGAAATTCCTATTTTAGGTATCATTTTAAAGTAATTTTTTATAAATATTTATAGCATCTTCTTTGGTTACTTCTCTTGGATTATTTTTTAAAAGTCTTGTAACTTTCATAGCAATATCTGCTAATTCTGGAAGCGCATTTTCAGTTACACCAATATCAGCTAAATGCTTTGGAATATTACAAGATTTAGAAATTGCTTCAATTTTTTTGATTCCAGATATTGCGATATCTTCATCATTTCCTTGTGTTGTTATTCCTAAAGCGCGAGCTACCTCTGCATGCCTTTTCGGGTTTGCAGATAAATTGAATCGTAACACTTCTGGCATTAGAATAGCATTTGATAATCCATGAGCAATATGAAATTTTCCACCCAAACCATATGACAATGCATGTACAGCTGATGTATTTACTGGCCCTAGGCATAAACCACCATACATAGAACCTAATAACATCGCTGAACGAGCTTCTATATTTTTTCCATTTTTATAAGCTTCTTCTATATTTTCTGCAATAAGTTGAATCCCCTTTAAAGCATAAATATCTACAGTTGGGTGTGCGAATTTATTTGTGTAAGCCTCAATGCAATGAGATAGTGCATCAATTCCAGTTTCTGCTGTTAATTTAGGGGGTAAAGTAACTGTTAAAACAGGATCAAGATAACACGCGTCTGGCACTAGAAACGGACTAATAATTCCGCTTTTAGCTTGAGTTTCTTCATTTAATAAAATAGCATTTGGAGACACTTCACTTCCTGTTCCTGAAGTAGTTGGTACACAAATTAATTTAGCTGAACGCCCATTTAAAAAACCAATTCCAACAACATCTTTTAACTTTTGTGAATTATTAATAAGTGCTGCTAATAACTTAGCACAATCTAATACGCTTCCTCCACCAACTCCAATAACACAATCTGGATTAAACCCTTCATTTTCTTTTAACAACAAATTAAATTGGGCAAATGTTGGCTCACCTAAAAATCTATATTCTATAAGATTTACTTCTTTATTTTTTAGCTCAATATTTTTAACTATAGTACTTAAAACATCCAATAAAGGTGTTGCAACTAGAAATAGTATTTTGTTTGAATTCAACAAAATGGCATCTTCGGAAAGAGAGTTTATAATCCCTTCACCAAATGCAATTTTTTGAGGTTGTAATAATGTAATAGAATTCATTTCTATATAACTGTTAAATTTGTTTTTTTTCTTTTAATTTGAAATATCCGTAGATAGTAAGTTCTTCTTTTACTTTTTCTGATTTGAATAAGAAGCTTGCAAAATAACCTACCACTAGCACAATTAAATGACTATACACACCTAACATATATTTATGATGTGGAAAATTATACTTTCCTAAATCAAGAATTAAAGAATCTCCAATTTTTGTAGTTGTTAAAATAGCATAGCCAGTAAATGCTACACATACAGCAATACCAATATGTAAACCTTGCTTATTTGCTCTTCTAGAAAATAATCCTAAAAGAAAAACACCAACAATACCAGCTGAAAAAATTGCATATAATTTAAAAACTACTCCTAATACACCTTGTCCACTCCAAGCAGCATACAATAATGCTACACCTGCCATAGAAACTCCTGCAAAAAACACTAATAAACGACCAACAACTAATCGTTGTTTATCGTTACAATTAGGATTGAAACGTTGATAAAAATCTTCTACACCAATAGCTGCTAAACAATTCATATCAGAATCTAAACTAGAAACAGCAGCAGCAATTAACGCTGCTAAAACCAATCCTACAGCACCAATTGGTAACTCTGTACCAATAAAATAAGTAAATACTTGATCTGATGTCATTCCTTCTGGTAAAACTGCTCCTCCAGAATTGTAAAAAACAAACAACAAAGATCCAATTAACATAAATAATGCCCAAACTGGTACGCTTGCTAAAACACCAATGTAAGCTGCTTTTTTAGCATCTTTATCATTCTTTGCTGCTAAATATCGTTGCACAATGGTTTGATCTGTTCCATATTTTTGAAGTGCATAAAAAGCACCATTAATCACTAAGACCCAAAAGGTTAATTCTGAAAAACTAAAATCGTAAGGGCCAAAATCAATTTTTTTCATTGAAACTGCTTCATTTAACATGAATCCTGCTCCACCTTCTGAATTGAATAATAAAACTCCAATACACAACAAACCTCCGCTAATTAATAAAAATCCTTGAATAACATCCATCCAAATAACAGCTTCCATACCACCTAAAAGTGTTAGAACAATTATAATTCCGGTTAAACATAAAATGAAAGTAGTTACATCAATTCCTGTAAGTGTTGCCAATGCTAAACTAACCAAATACAAAACAGTTCCCATTTTAGAAAAATGAGTAAGAATAAAAGCTACTGAACTGTACATTCTTGCAAATGGACTAAATCTCCGCTCAAAATATTCGTAAGTACTTAGTCTTATCACTTTTCTAAATAAAGGAACAATTACCCAAATTAAACCCACTAAAACGATGGGAACCATAAGTCCTTGCACTAACAAAATCCAGTTAGATTTATATGCGGCTGCAGGATAAGCTAAAAAAGTAACACTACTAATTAACGTAGCGAATATTGAAACCCCAATAGCCCAAGCAGGTATTGTTTTACTTCCCGAAAAATATTGATCAGAACTTTTTTGTCTATTAGCAAAGTAAAATCCTGCACCTAAAGTAAATACTACAGATATAATTACAATAACAATATCTACCCAATGAATATTTAACATAATAGTTTTGTTTTATTTTATCTCCGTTAAAGGTGGCATCATTGTTTTATTACAAAATCCTTTTTTATTCATTAAGAATTTTAAGAAAGCTAAAGATTCTCCTAACGTTTTATTCTTTTGATATTCTTTTGCGATAGCATTAATTTCTAATTGCCATTTTTCACAATTTTTCCAATCTTTATTTAAAGCTGATTCGTATAGTGATTTATACATTTCCGGAACATAATTTCCAGTACTTGGTACAATACCATCTGCACCTAATTTTAAGCTACCAAAACTTTGTGCTCCCCATCCGCAGAAAAATGAAAAATTAGAATTTTCTTTATACCAATCAATACAAAACTTCATACGCTTTAAATCTCTTTCAGAATCTTTTAAACCCCAAATATTTGGATGTTTAGAAAGCTCTTTAACAACTTCTAAAGGAATGGACATTTGAGTTGTTGCTTTGATATTATACATCATTACTGGACCAGAAATTTTATCTGCTAATGTTTGATAAAAAAGTAACATTTGATTTTCCGATAAACCATAATAAGATGGCAAAGTTGCCACAACACAATCTGCTCCTAAAGCAATGTATTGATTACCTCTTTTAATTAAATTATCTACTTGATTACCAACCAAACCAACATAAATACATTGATTAGTTCCTTTTACTTTTACAGATGTTTCAACTAATTTAAGACTCTCTTTTTCATTTATTGAGCTTGACTCTCCTGTAGTTCCAAGAACTAAAGGATGGATTCCATTTTCTGCAAATAATTTAATGATGCGCTCTACAGCTATAACATCTATAGTAAAATCTTTATTTAAAGGTGTTACCATTGGTACAACTACTCCTGAAAACCTTTTCTGCATATCTTATAATTTTGAAATAAAGCAATTTAAAATGCTTTTTGCAATATTATTAATTTAACAATAATTCGCTGTTATTTTTGAGCGTTGACCAATTATGTAAATAAAATATTTTAAATTTTACTTAAATAAAAAGGACATGCGTTAAATGCATGTCCTTTTCTATATTTAACTATTAGTTTATGAATTAATTTACCAATAATTTTAATGTTTTATGACCTTCTACAGTTTTTATAGTTGTAATATAAAGACCTGCTTTCATATCAAAATTAATATCTTGAGTAGTATTAAATTCTTTTACTAAAGCCCCTGTAATACTAAAGATTTTTACTTCAGTTTTAGAAGTTACATTAGAAATATACACTCTGTTTTTAGCTGCTCTAATATCAGTTGAAATTACACCTACATTTTTGTCTACAGAAAGAGTTCTCTTAAAAACTCCGTTTTCATATATTTTAGTTTCAAGTCCTGTCCCTAAAGAAACATCTACTTGACCTAAGTAAATTCTATAAATCCTTATTGTACCCCCTCTATTAGAAAGACTGTATGTACCAGCATCTACTGCTTTAAATTGCATTACTCTAACTGCTTCATCACCTGTGTCTGCCCCATCAATTGGACCTGTTGGACTTCCTTTTCCCGCTCCAAAATCATCAATATCTACTGGTGTTCCTGTACCTCCGAAAGATTCAAACTTTATATAACCTGTACTAAAACCTAAAGTTCCATCTCCCTCAATATCTGTATATTGTCCAGAACCAACAACAGTTACCCATTGTCCTTTCTCTAAATTTATTAACAAACCTCTACCACCACTTCTGTTGTATCTTTTTTCACCTGGTGTAGTATATTGTAAACACCCAGGGAATAAATTTTTATCCATTCCATCAGGCATTTCTACACGATCTTCATAACGTGTAATATCATTTCTAGTTGTAAAAAGTCTATCACTATTACTATCTCTTTTAAATACTAAATCTGCTGAACCATCTAAATCTGCTAAATTTTTTGGCTTTGTATACTCACTTCCACCACTTAAAAGCGTACCTCCTGGAGGCGTTGGTGAAGAACCTTTTGAAGATACCGTAAAATTCCCACTTGCATAATTAGCATTAAAGGTGGCATTATAAATTGCTTCTACACTTTGCCCATCTTCGTTTTCATAACCTTCATTAGGTGTTTTTGTAACACCGTTTTCATCAACATATACAATTTGCCTGTTATAATTAGCAAAGGCATTCAAATAATCCAAAGGCATTACATTGGTATAACCTGCTCCTAATTCTTTTGCTCCAAAATCCCAATATTTAATACCTTGAGCATTATAAGTTGTTGAAATAAAAAACATTGGTAAAATTAATAAAAGTAATTGTTTTTTCATTTTGTTATATTTTAAATTAGAGTTATTTATTTTATACTAATTCTTCTATTTTAGAAAAAATAAAGATATAAATAATAAATACTATTCGTATGTCTTTTTGTACAACGGTCAATTTTATAAATCAAATTACTTAAATTTTGTAATTTATAAAAACATAAACCTCAGGAACATTAGTAATCGCAACATGAAGACATGCAACTCAGCTTTTTTCAGTTAGATGACCCAATTTTAGAAAATATTCGTGAAGAAATATTAACGATTAATATTGATACATTAACTCCCATTGAAGCATTGATGAAGTTGAATGAGATTAAGAGAATGTTGGTGAAAAAAAATGGTTAATAATTTAGAACAAGGCTTTTTTGGTATAGGAATTCAGAATGGAAAAACGCCTGAAAATTTAGGTGTTCTTTGGAGGTCTGCACAAAATATGGGTGCAAGTTTTATCTTTACTATAGGTAATAGATATGCAAAACAAGCTTGTGATACACATAAAGCAACAGGTGCAATGCCTTATTTTCACTATAAAAACTTCGATGAATTCTTTAAAAATTTACCAAAAGGTGCAATGTTAGTAGGTGTAGAGTTAGATGAAAAATCGGTTCAATTAGAAACTTTTAATCACCCAAAACGTTGTGTGTATTTACTAGGAGCAGAAGATCATGGTTTATCTAAATTAGCCATTGAAAAATCGCATTATTTAGTAAAATTTAAATCTGACTTAAGCTTAAATGTTTCTGTAGCTGGTAGTATTGTAATGTATGATAGACAAGCAAAAATAAATTTTAACCTTTAATAAAGAATTTTGTCTTTTTTTGCTATTTATATATTGTCAATCTTATGAATGAAGACATGAAAGTATTATAAAAAAATAAAACCTAAAAGCACAAGGCCTTTAGGTTTTAGATTCTAGGGGTAAGTTGAATTGGTTTTCTTCTAAATAGTCCTTTTTAAATCTAATAATTTGTTGGTAGCATTTATATATGCATTATAAATAGCTTCGTACTTAATAAGTTCTTCAAAACTATAAGGTGCTTTTTCTAAACTTCCTATAATTTTATCGCCATTTGCTATTTTTGTAGGTGCAAAACCATCTATAACATCATGATGACCTATAGCAATTGCGCCTTCAAATTTATTAATTTGTAAATTTTCTACAGCTAATAAGCTTTTATTTCCAGAAGCTCTATCTACAAGATATACTTTTGCGTTAATGTTGTTAGCTCCTCTAATCTTTTTTACAATGTTTGTTTCTACATAAAACATAACATCAGAAGAAGGTCTGCATTCAAACTGTTGTTTGGATAGCATGTCTACTACATTAATTGCTTCTAAATTTAAACTTGATTTTGGTAAAGTTGTTGTTTTTGTACTAAAAGCAAATATACCAATTAACACCACAGCTAGCGCTGCGATTTTTTTAAGGGATTTCATTATGTGGGGTTTTTTTAGGGTTACTGAAAGCAAAGTTAAACCTTTTTATGACATTTGCAAGTTTATGCAAAAAAAAAATTTATTTATTAACAAAAAAAAGAGCGAAACCCTAAAATGCTTATACACAAAACACTATACTTAAAATAATGGTTATAACCTTTTTTGTAATTAAAAAAAGTATATAAAAAAAAGTAAAATTTTTACAGATACTTTTGAATATATTTACTAGAATAACTATTATATTTGTACTACTATGAATACTACTATTTTATTTATTGGTGGCCCAGAGGTTTTTGTAATCATGTTAATTGTGGTGATGGTTTTTGGCGCGGATAAAATTCCTGAGATTGCAAGAGGTTTAGGAAAAGGAATGCGTCAAGTAAAGGATGCTACAAATGATATTAAAAGAGAAATTAACGATAGCTCTAAAAAGCATGGTTTAGATACAGATATTAGTAAAGACATTAAAAAAGAAGTTGATAGTGTTAAAGATAAAATCGATGATTTAACTGGACCTATCAAAAGACAGTTTTAATTTTTTTTTATTCTTCTACTTTACTCTACTAATTGTTAAACCATCTCTAATAGGTAATAACACAGTTTCTAATCTATTATCAGAATTCAATAGTTTATTATATTCTAGCAGCACTTTAGTGTCTATATCTTTCGGATTTAATTCTTCTACAATTTTACCACTCCAAAGTACATTATCTGACAAAATAATACCTCCAGGTTTCATTTTATCAATAATCAAATGAAAGTAATTGATGTAATTAGATTTATCTGCATCCATAAAAACCAAATCGATTTGCTCATTTATGGTAGGAATAATATCTAAAGCATTCCCAACTTTTTGTTCTATTTGATCTCTAAAACCAGATTTTTCGAAATACTTATTTTGTAAACTTTCTAATTCTTCGTTTTTATCAATCGTAATAATTTTTCCTTCGGATGTTAAGCCTTCAGCAAAACACAAAGCAGAATAACCAGTATATGTTCCTATTTCTAAAATAACTTTCGGTTGTATTAATTTTGAAATCATCGCCAAAATTCTTCCTTGATAAGCACCACTTAACATTCTAGGATTTAATACTTTTTGCCAAGTTTCTTTGCTTAATTCTTGTAGAATTTGAGGTTCTTGTTGTGAATGTTCCACAACATAATCATCTATTTTTTCTGGTAAAAAATGCATATTTAAGTTTGGTTGAGCGAAGTTGTAATAGAATTGTTTGTAACGTCTTTAGATTATTCGCTAAAGACGATATCAAAAATACAAAAAACGGAATTTATATTTCTATAAATCCCGTTTCAATCTAACAAAAAATCAAAAATTGTAGCTTATCAAACTACAAAACGTTTATAATCTCATTTTTTCAAATTCGGCAGCTAATTTTTCTTTATCTGCTTTTGAAAGACATTTTTTATGTTGTTTGCAATCAGCAGCTTTTATACCAAATAAAAGCGACATTTTATTATTTTGTATTGAGTACAATTTACAAAATTTGCATTGTAAAAAGTGCCAATTTAATCTTAATTTTTCTATAAATGAAGCTTCTTTATACTGGCTTTTATCGCAGATTGTTGTAGCTTCATCACAAGTTACCTTAAACTTTTTAAACATCTTTTAATTATTAAACCAGTTATCTTCCATGCACTTTCTTAATTGAGTTCTAGCTCTGTGAATAATAACCCATAAATTTGACGCTGTTATATCTAATTCCTTACAAATTTCTTCAGTTTCAAACTCTTGAATGGTTTTCATTCTAAAAACCAACGCATATTTTTCAGGTAAATTATCTATACAAGTATCAAGTTGGTTTTTTAACTCTAGGTTTTCTATGTCTTTTTCTGTTTCGTTATTCCAACTTTGTGGCACACGTTCTTCAAGCCAACTTCCTTCATTTTCTCCATCATCATAAAAATTCATTCTTACTTCAGCTTTGCCTTTTTTAGAATTTATTTTTCTATAATAATCTATTACTTTTCTTTTTAAAATAGATACTAACCAAGTTCTTTCTGTAGATTTGCCTTGAAAATTTTTTGCAGATTTAAGCGCAGCATAAAAAGCATCTTGTACTAAATCTTTTGCAACATCACTATTATTAACTCGAACAACAGCATAATTAAATAAATAATCAGCGTAATTGTCTATCCATTTATCAGGGTTTAAAGTAATTTCTTCTTGAGGCATTTTAAATTTTAAAGAAATCAAATATAACGCTATTTTTTTTCTTTTAATGCGTTGCAATTGTCTCTTCTTCTCATATCAACTAAAAAAATAATCTCCCACTTTCCATTATTATTAAACAACTGAAAAGAATTAGCTCCACAATGACTAAAATTGCCATTCAAATAAAACTCATAAGGTGTCCAAACTGAAGCTAAATTCCCATCAATTTTAATATCAAAAGAAAGTAATTTTTCAAAATAAATATGTTCTGGCTTTTTATTGGCTACAGAAGTTAACAATTTTTCTTTTGTATCTGTTGTTAATGTATTTTCTCCTAATTTATTTGTGGATGTTGTTTGTATTTTTATATCTCTATGAAGTGTAGTACTTACTATTATACTATCGCCCTTATGCAAACCTTCAAAAAAAGTTTCAATAACCTTTTTTACTTTCAAGGAATTAGTTTTAACAATATATGCTTGCGTGTTTTTTTGTGCTGATGTTGTTAGTGTAAAAACTAGAGTTACTAAAAGCGGAATAACTTTTATCATTATTAAATTGTTTTTAAGATTTAAAACTATAAAAAAGTAGGTATTCACCATAAACTAACCAAACTTACAAAATATTAACTTGTTAAAAGTCTATTGATATTTCTTACATTTACGTCCACAAAAAATAAAAAAATATGTCTGTAGCTAAAAAACAGTATAAGAGAATTACTGTAAAATCTTTGGTAGAAATGAAAGCAAATGGAGAAAAAATTTCCATGTTAACTGCTTACGATTATACCATGGCTAAAATATTAGATAGTGCAGGTTTAGATGTGCTTTTAGTAGGTGATTCTGCCTCTAATGTTATGGCTGGTCATGAAACTACATTACCAATTACTTTAGATCAAATGATTTATCATGCAAGTTCTGTGGTTAGAGCTATTGAACGTGCTTTGGTGGTTGTAGATTTACCTTTTGGTAGCTATCAATCTGATCCAAAAGAAGCTTTACGTTCTGCCATAAGAATTATGAAAGAAAGTGGTGGACATTCTATAAAATTAGAAGGTGGTAGAGAAATTAAAGAATCTATAAAACGTATTTTAAACGCAGGTATTCCAGTAATGGGACATTTAGGTTTAACACCACAATCTATTTATAAGTTTGGCACTTATACAGTTAGAGCAAAAGAGGAAGAAGAAGCAGAAAAATTAATGGATGATGCTTTGTTGTTAGAAAGAATTGGTTGTTTTGCTATCGTTTTAGAAAAAGTACCTGCTAAATTAGCTAAAAAAGTAGCTGATGCTTTAACAATTCCTGTAATTGGAATTGGTGCAGGAAATGGTGTTGATGGGCAAGTTTTAGTAACTCATGACATGATTGGAATGACCCACGAATTTCATCCTCGATTTTTACGTAGATATTTAGATTTATATGCTGATATGACTGGCGCTTTTAAAAACTATATTGCTGATGTAAAAAGCGGCGATTTCCCAAGTGATAAAGAGCAATATTAAAATTCATCTTAACTACCTACAAAACTAATAAATCCAAAAAATAAGGATAGCTTTATTAAAAAATGTTCCTATAAAATAAAATCTATTAAGAGTAAAACTACATTTTATTCTTGCCAAATATTCAGTTGACTATCAGTAACTTTGTAAAGTAAGATATAAATGATAAACGAATGAATTTAACAATTGAAAACATACTGTTAATTGGCTCTTTACTGCTTCTTTTAAGTATTCTTGCAGGTAAAACTTCGTATAAATTTGGAGTTCCTACTTTATTGTTATTTTTAACAATAGGAATGCTTGCAGGCTCTGATGGGATAGGTGGTATTCTTTTTGACGATCCAAAACTTGCTCAATTTATTGGCATTGTGTCCTTAAATTTTATTTTATTTTCTGGAGGTCTTGATACAAACTGGACAGCTGTTAAACCGATTCTTAAAGAAGGTATTGTTTTATCTACATTAGGCGTTTTTTTAACTGCGGTTTCACTGGGAACGTTTGTTTGGTTCATTACAGATTTTACTATTTATGAAAGTTTACTTTTAGGCTCTATAGTTTCTTCTACAGATGCTGCTGCAGTCTTTTCAATTTTAAGAGCAAAAAGTCTTGCTTTAAAAACAAATCTAAGACCTACTTTAGAGTTAGAAAGTGGTAGTAACGATCCAATGGCTTACGTGCTTACAATAGCATTTTTAACATTAGTAATAAATCAAGACCAAAGTTTCTTTTCTATAATTCCATTGTTTTTACAACAAATGATTTTTGGTGGAATTGCAGGAATTACGTTTGGCTTTACTAGCAAATTCATCATTAATAAAATAAAACTCGATTTTGAAGGTCTTTACCCTGTTTTAGTAATTGCGCTGATGTTTATTACGTTTTCAGCAACTACTTTTATAGGTGGTAATGGGTTTTTAGCCATTTATATTTGTGCTGTTTATTTAGGAAATCAAGATTTAATACATAAAAAAACCATTTTAAAAATGTTTGATGGTTTAGCATGGTTAATGCAAATTGTACTATTCCTTACTTTAGGATTACTTGTTTTTCCATCTCAAATAATCCCTTATATGGGAATTGGAATATTAATCTCTGTTTTCCTAATATTGGTAGCAAGACCTGTTGGCGTGCTCATTAGCCTTCTATTTTTTAAAATGAAATTTAGAAGACGAATGTATATTTCTTGGGTTGGTTTGCGAGGAGCAGTTCCTATTGTATTTGCTACTTACCCTCTTTTAGCAGGAATTGACAAGGCAAATATGATTTTTAACATTGTATTTTTTATCTCAGTTACTTCAATTTTAATTCAAGGAACCACACTTTCTATTGTTGCAAAATGGTTAAATGTTGGTTTACCAGAAACACAAAAAAAATTAACAGGTACAGATTTACTAATGGAAGAGCATCCAAAAGCTGAAATGAGAGAAATCTCTATAACAAAAGAATGTTTTGCGCTAGATAAAAAAATTGTTGAATTAGGTTTTCCTAAAAATGCAATAATAGCGATGATTAAAAGAGATAACAGCTATATAATTCCAAATGGTTTAACAAAAATACAAGTTTACGATACGCTAATTATACTCGCAGACAAACCTCAAATTTTTGATGAAGTTTATAAAACACTTCAAATTACCAAAAAACAAGAGGAAATCATATAAGTTAAAAACTAACAATGAAAATCCTACATTTAGACGCTAATCACTCTTTATTAATACAACAATTAAACGATTTAGGTTTTATAAATGATGAAGATTACACATCTTCAAAACAAGAAATTGAAGCTAAAATTCATAAATATGATGGTTTTATTATTAGAAGTCGTTTTAAAATTGATAAACATTTTCTTGACAAAGCAACCAACTTAAAATTTATTGGAAGAGTTGGTGCTGGTTTAGAAAATATAGATTGTGAGTATGCTACATCAAAAAACATCGAACTAATTGCTGCTCCAGAAGGCAATAGAAATGCAGTTGGCGAACATTCTTTAGCTATGCTTTTATCATTATTTAATAAACTAAATAAAGCTGATAAAGAAGTTAGAAATGGAAAATGGCTACGTGAAGAAAACAGAGGAATTGAACTGGATGGAAAAACTGTAGGTTTAATTGGCTATGGAAATATGGGTAAATCGTTTGCAAAAAAACTACGTGGTTTTGATGTTGAAGTGCTTTGTTATGATATAAAACCTACTGTTGGTAATGAAAATTGCAAACAGGTTTCTTTGGCTGAATTGCAAGAAAAAACCGATGTTTTAAGTTTACATACTCCAGAAACAGCACTTACAATAAACATGGTAAATACTCAGTTTATCAACAATTTTAAAAAACCTTTTTGGCTGATAAATACTGCACGTGGAAGGTCCGTAAACACAAATAATTTAGTTGAAGCGCTAAAGTCTGGTAAAATTCTAGGTGCTGGTTTAGATGTTTTAGAATACGAAAAATCGTCTTTTGAAAACCTTTTTACTAATCATAAAATACCTGATGCTTTTCAATATTTAATTGGTTCAGAAAATGTTTTACTTTCTCCTCATGTTGCAGGTTGGACTTTTGAAAGTAAAGAAAAATTGGCACAAACAATTGTCGATAAAATAAAAGAAAAATTTTGCTAACTTACTGGTTTTAAAACATCAACCTAAATTTAAAAAAGATGACTTACGAAGCAGAAACTCCAAAGGAATATATTGAGCAATTGCCAAAAGAACGTCAAGAAGCCATACAAAAGTTAAGAACAGTTATCAAAAACAACTTGCCTAAAGGATTTGAAGAGGGAATTTTATACAAAATGATTGGTTATTTTGTGCCACTTTCTAAATATCCTAATGGTTACCATTGTCAACCAGGAACTCCATTGCATTTTATAAATATTGCATCCCAAAAAAATTCTGTGAATCTATATCATAGTGGAATTTATTCTAATCCAGCTCTTTTAAATTGGTTTGTTGCAGAATATCCTAAACATTGCAAACGCAAATTAGATATGGGTAAGAGTTGTATTCGTTTTAAAAAAATGGAAGAGATTCCTTTTGATTTAATTGGTGAATTATGCAGTAAAATTACTGTAGATGAATGGATTAAAATTTATGAAAATGCATTAAAAAAATAAATATTATGAAAAATAGAGTTACAGGAATTGGTGGTGTTTTTTTTAAAAGTGATGATCCAAAAGCGTCAAAAGACTGGTACAAAAAACATTTAGGTTTTAATACAGATGATTATGGATCCACTTTTTGGTGGAAAGATAAACAAGGAAATGATTGCTCCACTCAATGGAGTCCTTTTCCCAAAAAAACCGATTATTTTGAACCTTCAAAAAAAGACTTTATGTTTAATTACAGAGTCGAAAATTTAGTTGAACTTTTAGCTGAATTAAAAAAAGAAGGTGTTACTATAGTAGGAGAAATGCAAGAGTTTGAATATGGTAAATTCGGTTGGATTTTAGATAACGAAGGCAATAAAATTGAACTTTGGGAACCTATTGATGCAGCTTTTAAATAAACACTAAACCCTTTTAATTATGAAATTTTTATCTAATTACCCAACAGAAGTTTTAATTCTATTTTTTTTAATTGTAACTTTTGTACAATCTGGAATCGACAAATTATTAGATTGGAAAGGAAATGTTTCTTTTATCTCTGATCATTTTAAAAACTCACCTTTAAAAAATAGCGTTCCTATATTATTAGGCGTTATTTTAATTTTAGAAATAATTGCAGGTGGATTAATGATTTTTGGAGTTTACCAATTATATACTTCAGGCGTAAAAGAAATTGCATTATTAGGAATTGAACTTTGTGCTGTCGTTTTAATTTTCTTGTTAATTGGACAACGTCTTGCAAAAGATTATGCAGGAGCAATGTCCTTAGCTGTCTATTTTTTGATTACACTTTTAGGTGTATATCTATTAAATAGCTAAAATTTATCATTTTAATTTTCACAATCAATTATATTGATAAAAGAAGCCTTTAAAATTTGCGTTTTAAGGGCTTTTCTCATTTTAAGAAGGTTATTGTATTATTCTTATGTAAAAAACGGATTTACACTTTTAAAAATCGATTTTTATTGCTTTTTTAACAGATATATTAAAGAAGAATACTCATTTGTGTCTTTTGCTTTTAAATTTGATGTAAAACCTTTTTGAAAAGATTTTACAGGATTCATTTTTCCTGATTTATATTTTTCACTTAAAAGAGAAACATAATAAGCATCAAATTTCATTGGAAGCGTATTTTCTACAATCATATCTACTTCAGAAAATAATTTAGGGATTGATGTTTGCGAAAAATGCCATAAATGTCTTGGCACATCAAAAGCAGCCCAATGTTGTTTATAATATTTTGCGTCATAACTTTTATAATTAGGAACTGCAATAATCAATCTTCCTTTTTCAGAAAGTAAATTTTCTAACTCAGAAATATATTCTTGTAAGTTTTCTACATGTTCTAAAACATGCCAAAGTGTAATAACATCGAATTTACTTTTTTTGATTTTTGATAAATCTTCATGAAGAATAATTTCTTTTTTTGCTGCAATATTTCTTGCATCTAAATCTGGT
Source organism: Polaribacter vadi (assembly GCF_001761365.1). Lineage (NCBI taxonomy): Bacteria > Pseudomonadati > Bacteroidota > Flavobacteriia > Flavobacteriales > Flavobacteriaceae > Polaribacter > Polaribacter vadi. The sequence continues at coordinate 2,484,305 of NZ_CP017477.1, forward strand.
TCTGTTCCAAAAACATTCCAAGAATTATCTTTACAAACTTTTAAAAAATCTCCTGTACCTGCTCCAACATCTAAAATATTTTTTGTGGATGTTCCAAAAGAATTGATCAACTTTAATTTTCTTTTTAAAGTAATATTTTTTAAAGATTGGTACACTTTATCCAATACCGATTTTTTAGAATCTGTATGAGAAATATAGTTTTCACTTTTGTAATAATCTCCTAAATTTTTTGGAACAGGAACTGTAACCAACATATCAAATTCAGTGTTCTTTTTTACATGATATAGTTCTCCAGAAACTGTGTAATCTTTACACTCTAAAAAAGGTTCTAGGTTTTTATAAAAGTCTATTTTTTTATTCATTTATGATACTACTTACTGTTGATATTTTCTAATTATTAAGTCGATTCAATTAGAAACTTAAAAACTAATTATTGAAAAATTGTTCTATTTTTTTAAATTGTTCCACGAGGAACAATCTTGTTTTATAAAAAACAAAGACGCAAAAAGATTCGCAAAGAGCGTAAAGATTTTCATCTTTATAAATTTTAATTTAAGTAACTAAACTCTGAACATATGGAATTAAAAATATTTAAAAAAACAAATGTTCCTTGTGGAACATTTGTTTTTTCTAAGTAAGTTTCTTCCCTTTTTTAAAGATTAGAATGGTTTTTTTTATCTACCCATATACACTAATAACACAGAAATATCACTTGGAGAAACTCCACTAATTCTACTTGCTTGAGAAATAGAAGTTGGTTGAATTTTCGTTAACTTTTCTCGTGCTTCAAAAGATAATGATTGTAATTTCTGATAATTAAAAGCAGCTGGAATTTTTACATTCTCTAACCTATTTAACTTGTCAGCATTGTTTTTTTCTTTATCAATATAACCAGAATATTTCAAGTGAATTTCAGCTTGCTCGATTACTTCTTTATCGATAGCGTTCTCTTCTAAAAACACACTCAATTTCTTAATATCTTTAAAGTCAGAAAAATCTAATTGTGGTCTTGCAGCAATCTTAAACAACTTCATAGATTGATTAATTAGCGCCAAATTTTTAGCTTCTAAAATAGGATTTATCTCATCTTCCTTAACGCTAGTTTCGTTTAAAAATTTGATTAATAAATCTGTTTTACGTTGCTTTTCTAAAACTCTATCCAAACGTTCTTTTGATGCTAATCCTAATTCATACCCTTTTGGAGTTAATCGTAAATCTGCATTATCTTGTCTTAATAAAGTTCTATATTCTGCTCTAGATGTAAACATTCTATAAGGCTCCTCTGTACCTTTTGTAATTAAATCATCAATTAAAACTGCAATATAAGCTTCGTTTCTTTTTAAGATAAATGGTTCTTTTCCTTGCGTTTTTAAAGCCGCATTTACACCAGCCATTAAACCTTGTGCAGCTGCTTCTTCATAACCTGTTGTTCCATTTATTTGACCAGCAAAAAACAAGTTTTCAATCAACTTAGTTTCTAAAGAATGTTTTAATTGTGTTGGCTGAAAAAAGTCATACTCAATAGCATAACCATACCTTAAAAACTTTACGTTTTCGAAACCTTCTACAGCTCTTATGGCTTTGTCTTGAATATCTTCTGGAAGCGAAGTTGAAAATCCATTTACATACATTTCACAAGTTGTCCAACCTTCTGGTTCAATAAACATTTGATGTCTTTCTTTGCTTGCAAAACGATCTACTTTATCTTCTACAGAAGGACAATATCTTGGTCCTGTAGATTTAATTCTACCATTAAACATTGGCGATCTATCAAACCCTTCACGAAGCAATTCGTGTACTTTTGGATTGGTATATGTTAACCAACAAGAACGTTGCTTTGTTAAATTTTTTGTAGTTGGCAAATAAGAAAATTTCTCTGTAAATTCATCTCCAGGTTGTTCTATCATTTTAGAATAATCTAAAGAACGCCCATCTACTCTTGGAGGTGTTCCTGTTTTCATTCTACCTGCTTCAAAACCTTTTGCAACTAAATCTTCAGTAATTCCTGTGGATGCTCCTTCACCTGCTCTACCTCCACCAAAACTTTTATCACCAATATGAATTAATCCATTTAAAAAAGTACCAGCAGTTATAATGACAGTTTTCGCTATTATCTCTAAACCTAAAGCTGTTTTAACTCCAATAATTTTATTTTCATCAAATAATAATCCGTTTACAGAATCTTGATAAAAATCTACATTTTCAGTTTGCTCTAACATAGTTCTCCAACACTCTGCAAATTGCATTCTGTCAGATTGCGCTCTTGGACTCCACATTGCAGGTCCTTTCGATTTGTTTAGCATTTTAAACTGAATAGCTGTCTTATCAGTTACAATTCCACTGTAACCTCCTAACGCATCTATTTCTCTTAAAATTTGTCCTTTTGCAATTCCACCCATTGCAGGATTACAACTCATTTGCGCAATATTTTGCAAATTCATTGTAATTAATAAAGTATGTGCACCCATATTTGCAGCAGCAGCAGCAGCCTCACTTCCTGCATGGCCTCCACCTACTACAATTACGTCGTATGTTGTTGTAAATAAACTCATTATCTTAATAGTTCCACGTGAAACTTTTCTTTTATTAAATTGATTATCAAAACTTTAAAACCGATAAAGCTTTATTTTCCTCTTTTCTCATCAGCATTTTTTCATCAGCAGATTTATCTTTTAAACCCATATAATGTAAAATTCCATGAATCATAACTCTGTGAAGTTCTTCTTCAAAAGTTACGTTATATTCTTTAGCATTTTCTTGAACTCTTTCTATAGATATAAAAATATCTCCGTTTATTAATTTCCCTAAAGAGTTATCAAAGCTAATGATATCTGTTAACGTATCATGTTGTAAAAATTCAACATTTAATTTTAATAAATATTCGTCATCACAAAAAATATAGTTGACTTCTCCAAGTTCAAATTCTTTATCTGAAACTACTTTTTCAATCCAATTTTCTAATTGAGTTTCGTTTTCTAAAGCAAACTCAGTTTCATAATTATACGTTATCATAATTACTCTTTCTTTACGTCAGAAAAGTATTCTCTGACTTTCTTTTTATAATTTTGCTGCAAAGGTAAGGATTGTCTGTTTAATATCTCTATTTGATTGTAAAACTGCTTTTTAAATTCTAATGCTTTTGCTTTATTCCTTAAATTCTCTATTTGATTGGTGTTTGCTTTTCGTTTTTTATCTTTCCCTTGTTCTAAAGCTGCTTTTTCTAATTTTAATAACTCATAATTTAGATTTTGCATTTTTTGAAGGGTTCCTGCATTAAAACCTTTTTCCAAAATTTCATTTTCCAAATCTTCCATCGTTTTTAATGCTTTTTTTGCATTTCCATTTCCATTCGGATTTCCGTTTTCGCTTTCTTTTATGGCATTTTGTAATTCTTGCCTTAATTGAGATTGCTCTTTAAATATTTCGTATAATTCGCCATCTAAATCGTCATTAGAACCTTCTCCATCTCCACCAGGTTTTCCATTTTCTCCAGACTTCCCTCCTTTTCCATCTTTTCCACTCTCTCCTTTTTCGCCTTCTTTCTCTTTTGCGCCAGGTTTTTGTCCTTTTTTATCTCCATCTTTTTTCATTCCATCTTGCATTTTTTTAGATAAACCATCTTGTTTTTTAATTAAATCTGGCAAACTAAAACCTTGTCCTTTTCCCTTTTTTCCTTTGCCCATTTTCATAGACATGTTATTTTGCATGCTATTTAGCATGTTACTCAAATAATCTGCTAAATTATTAGTGGAAGTCATTACATACCGTTGATTTGAAAGTCCGTTATTAAATCTATTCTCAGAAAAATTCTCTAAAGATTGGTCTAAATTATAATGCACAGAAGATAAATCGTCTTGGATTTTGGTCGATATTTTTGGCAAACGCATTGCTAATACATACAAACTATCATCTATATGTTCAAAATATGTTTTAATCTCATTTTGTTTTTTTAAGTCATTTCCAAAATCTGGATGTGAAGTAGAAGTCTCACTAAACTTTTCCATTAATCCTTCTTGTTGAAATGAGAAAATAACCAAGTTTTCTAAAATTTTACGCAAATCTTCTATATTTTCTTCCATAGATTCTCCTTGCATATCCATCATCGCTTTTTGCATTTTAGCACTCATTTCTTTCATCTTTTTAGATGATTTCTTTTGGCTACTTTTTGCTTCTTGCTTATTATTCTTTTCTAAGTTTTCTTCAGATTTTTTTAGTTCGTCATCAATGTCTTCCTCTTCTTGGTCAACATCTGGCAATTCCATAGGTTCTTTTAACTTCTCATTATCTTGGTTCAATTCATCAAGTTCTTTTTTAATAGCGTCAAACTCTTTTTTAATTTGCTTTTGATCTTCTAAAGAACCTTCCTCCTTGTTTTCTAAATTCTCTTGTTTTTTTGATAATTCATCAACTTTATTCGCAATTTGCATCGCTTTTTGCTCCACATAAAAACGTTTTACCATTTCTAAAGTTTTCTCTAAACTACGCTGTTGTTGTTTATTTTGTTGTGCTAATTCTTTGGCTTTTTGTACTAAATATTCCTTGTTTAATTTATCAGCCATTTTCTGAATTTCATCCAGCAGCTTTTGTTGCTTATCTAATTTTTTTAACTCTTTAATTCTTTCTTTTAAATCTTCTTTTTTTTCTTGTAACGTTTTATCTTTCTCTTCTTTTTCGTCTAAATTTTCTTGTAATTTATCCGTTTGTTTTTGCATCATTTCTTTGTATTGTTCTTGACGCTTAATAAAATTTTCTACTTTCTTTTTATCATTAAAATTAATGCTCTTTTTATTCTGTAAATCTTGCTGAATATTTTCTAATTGTTCTTGCTGCTTTTTCTGTTTTTGAACGGAATTCTCTAAATCGTTAATCGTATTTCTTTGCTCTTGCAACAACTCCTCCTCTACTTCATTTTCTGTTTTTTGTCGATATTTGAAAACTTTACTTTTTGCTTTTTTATTTCCATTTACAGCATCGTTATCTGAAACTTGAAAATATAATTCATAATTAATTCCATTTTCTAAATTTAATCCATCAGGAAATTGATAGAAAAATGTTTGAATATTTTGTCTTGTAATTTGCAAATTGAATTGTTGTTTTCTTTCTGCATTTTCTTCATCATAATAAATCAACTCTAATTTTCGCAAACCATAATCATCAGAAATCTGACCAGCAAATTGTGCTGTTCCACGTGAAATACTATCAATATTTGAAGTCACAGAAATTATTGGAAACTCATCTTTTATAACATCCACAGAAAACTGTAAATTCTCATAATCTTGTAAATTTTTGTTTGATGACGATATTTGATAATTAAGCGCATTTTTTATTTGCTGTTGATGTTCAAAATTATCATCAGAAACCATCTTAAAATTTTCTCTTTTATCATTGTTGATAAAAGCCAACTCATCTGTTTGCGTCGTTTTTACATTCCAAGTAATCTTAGTACCTTCAGGAACTGTTAAATTTCCAGAATTCTGAATTCTTTCACTTTTTCGTCCTAAATAATTTGGATACGCTAAGTCTAAAGAAATGTTATTAATTGTTGGTGTTCCAATGAT